>NZ_VSRL01000126.1 GCF_012184385.1 Lentzea indica | reverse complement strand
GCCAGCCGGAACGCCAGGTGCTCGACACGCTGGTGGCCGCCGGTGTGGCCCGCTCCCGCGCGGACGCCCTGGCGTGGGCCGTCCGCCTGGTCGGCGAGCACGCGGACACGTGGCTCGGCGAACTGCGTGACGCGATGTCGAAGGTCGACGACCTGCGCTCGCAGGGTCCGGACCTCGCATAGCCCGCGCGGCGTGGAGCTCACCGAGATCGCGGCGTCCATCGTCCGCGATGAGCCGCGCGCGTTCGAGGCGTTTGTTCGTGAGGCCCAGGGCCGTTCGCTCGACGAGATGTCGGCGGCGGCCCTGGGCCTGTCTTCGTCGACAGTGCCGGTCAGCCCGTGAGTTTGCGGCTGACGCAAGGAAAGTCCTCGACGCGTCGGTTCCGCTGAATTATCGCGTCAATGCTCTTCGTGGCTGTCCCTCGCGACCCGGTCGCATTGACACGGGCGTTGGAGCCAAGCAACTTGCGTACTGCGCACCGCACGAGGCCGGCCTCAACCTCTCACGGCGCAACAACTTCCGCCTGAGTGTCAGACCCGCTCGCTATCGTTGATTTTGGGGGAACCCGGCCGGCGTCGTGTGTGTGGTGTGCACCCCTGCGGAGCCCGATGACGCACCCGAGTGCGACCGTGGTGACGCCGACAACCGACACGAGCGTGAGTTCCTGTGCGCCCAACAAAACGGATGTCACCAGGCCGGAGACCGGCATCAGGCCGATGAGCACCCCGGCGCGGTCGGAGCCCAGCCGGTTCACGGCGAAGTACCAGAGCCCGAAGGCCAGCGCTGTCACGACCACGGCCAGCAGTACGAGAGCGAAGGTCTGCCGGGTGTCGGGCACCTGCCAGCCGCCGACGAACGTGCCGAGAACCGCGCCGATCACCGTCGCCAGCAGGCAGGTCCAGGTGGCCACGCCCAGCACGCCGAGGCGGCGCACGACTCCGACGGCGAACAGCGTGAAGCAGACTTCGCCGACCATCGTCAGCAGTGCGAGCACGAGGCCGGGGCCGTGCCACGTACCGCCGCCGGACAACAGCACGATGCCTGCTGCCACCACCACTGCGCCGACGACGGCAGCCGCGGTTCGCTGCCGGGACAGCAGGGCCAGTGCGATGGGGGCGCCGCCCATGACGGCGGCCACGAAGCCGGGTTCCGCGTATTGCTGGGCGGCGATGAGCAGCGCGTTGAAGCCGAGCATGCCCGAGCCGACCACGCCCAGCAGCGGTGGGATGTCGCGCCACGACGGCATGGGCAGACGGCGTGCGACCAGCAGCAATACCGCCGCGCCGAGCGCGTAGCGCATGGCCTGGCCGGTCAGGACCGGGTAGCCCTCGAGCATTCCCGTGATCGGCACTGACGCGCCGACGATCGTTGCCGCTGTCGCTCCCGCGGCCACCCCGAGTTTCATGGCTCAGAGCCTTGCGCCGGACTGGTCCAGATATAAGCTCCACTTCAATGGCTACGAACTGGTCCACTTTTCGCGAGCTGCTGTTGCCCGGGCATCAGCGGCGTCGTGGCGTGGAGGTCGAGCTGCGCAGGGCCATCAGGGACGGGCGGCTCGTGCCGGGGACGCGGTTGCCGTCCAGCCGGGATCTGGCGGCGCAGCTCGGGGTGGCGCGCGGGACGGTGACGTCGGCGTACACACAGCTCGTGGCGGAGGGGTATCTCACCAGCAGGCGGGGTTCGGGGACGACGGTCGCGAGCCTCGGGCCCGCCGGCGCGTGTGGTGTGCCCGAGCCGCCGCAGCGGTGGCGGTACAACCTGCGGCCCGGCCTGCCCGCGTTGGGCGCGTTTCCCCGTGCCGAATGGGTTGGTGCTCATCGGGCCGCGCTTGCCGAGCTGCCCGACGAGGACCTCGCCTATCCGGACCCGGCCGGATTCGTGGGGCTGCGCAAGGAGATCGTCGACTACCTGGCTCGGGTGAGAGCAGTGGTCGCGCGGGACGCGGTGATCACCAACGGCGCGGCGGACGGGCTGCAGCTCACCGCCCGGATCTTGAGCGGCAGCATCGCGATCGAGGAGCCCAGTCACTTCGGCGGCGAGGACATGCTGCGGTCGCACGGCCTCAACACCGTGCCGGTTCCGGTGGACGACAAGGGAATCCGGGTCGATCTGCTGTCCAAAACGGACTGCAGGGCGGTGCTGGTCACTGCGGCGCACCAGTTCCCGCTCGGTGTGGTGCTGCACCCGGAACGGCGGCGGGCGCTCGTGGACTGGGCGCGCGAGCGGGATGCGTTGATCATCGAGGACGACTACGACGCGGAGCACCGGTACGACCGGCCGGCTCTGGGCGCGTTGCAGGCGCTGGCGCCCGAGCACGTGGTGTACCAGGGGACGACGAGCAAGGTGCTGGCGCCCGCGTTGCGCCTCGGGTGGCTCGTGGTGCCTGAACGTCTGCGTGAAGGCATCGTGAAACGCAAGCAGTACAACGACATGGGCACCGGCACGATCCCGCAGGCCGCGTTCGCGCACATGTTGCGGACGGGCGGCTACGACCGACACCTGCGACGTACGCGCGCGCTCTACCGGAAGAGGCGTGACGCGCTGTTGGAGGCCGTTGCGGAGCATCTGCCGGAATGGCAGTCCATCGGCGTTGCGGCCGGGTTGCACGTCGTATTGCGCATGCCGGACGGGACGGACGACCTCGCGCTGAAGAGCAGGCTTGAGGACCGTGGCGTGCACGTCTGGGCGTTGGCGCAGTACACGCGCACGCCGATGTGGCCGGGCTTGGTGCTGGGCTACGCGGCGCTCACGCCTGACCGCCTGCGGGAAGCGGTCAGGGAGATCGCGAACGTCGCTGTCGCCTAGAGGATGTGCTCGCGCGCGGTGTTCGCGTCGGCGCCGAGGATGTGCTCGCGGTCGCCGAGACCGGGACCGGGGCCACCCAGCGTCGTGACGGCGACGGCGGCGAACAGCAGAGCGGCGGCAATGATCTTGAAAGCACCCATGGTGCGGTAAACCCCCAGGTAGAACGGTTGTCCTGGTCAGCCTAGCCCGAGCCTCCAGAAAATGTCAGTGTGCGGGTGCACCATGAGAGCCGTGCTTCTTTCCGAAGTGGTCGACACGTCGGCCGCCGTGGCGGCGACCCGGTCGCGCCTGGCCAAGGTCAAGGCGTTGTCCGCGTTGCTGCGCGCGGCGACGGCCGACGTCGTGATCGGCGGTGGTGTCGTTCCTCATCGGCACGCCGCGGCAGGGTCGCATCGGCGCGGGCTGGCGCACGGTCGTCGATCTGTCCGTGCCTCCTGCCGCCACGGCCGGGCTCACGGTCGCGGAGGTGGACGCCGCGCTCGCCGAGGTGGCCGCGACGGCGGGCAAGGGCTCGGCGCAGCGCCGGGTCGACCTGCTGACGGCGCTGTTCGGGCGTGCCACCGAGGCGGAGCAGGACTTCTTGCGCAGGCTGCTGACCGGCGAGCTCCGTCAGGGCGCGCTGGAGGGCGTGATGCTGGACGCGATCGCCTCGGCCGCGGACGTGCCCGGCGAGACGGTCCGGCGCGCGTTCATGCTGTCCGGCCGGTTACCCGAGACCGCCGTGGCCGCGCTGGACGGCGGCGCGGCGGCGCTGGAGGCGTTCCGGCTGGACGGTCGGCGCCCGCTGCGGCCCATGCTGGCGTCGCCCGCGGAGTCGCTCGACGAGGCGTTGTCCGAGCTCGGCAGCTGCGTGGTGGAGCACAAGCTCGACGGTGCGCGCATCCAGGTGCACCGCTCCGGCGACGAGGTCCACGTCTACACCCGCACGTTGCGCGAGATCACCAAGACGGTGCCCGAACTGGTCGAGCTCGTGCGCGGGCTGCCGTGCACGTCGTTGGTGCTCGACGGCGAGACCCTGGCGCTGACCGACGAGGGGAGACCCCGCCCGTTCCAGGAGACGATGAGCCGGTTCGGCGCGCAGGACGAGCGCGAGCTGCTGCTGCACCCGTACTTCTTCGACTGCCTGCACCTCGACGGCAAGGACCTGCTCGACGAACCGTTGCGCGACCGCCTGGCCGCACTGCGGCAGGTGGCGGGCGAGCACGTCATCCCGGGCGTGCTGGACCCGTCGCCGGAGGAGGCGGCCGAGGTCGTCACGGCGGCGCTGGCCGCGGCCACGAGGGCGTGATGGTGAAGTCGCTGGCTTCGCCCTACGCGGCCGGACGGCGCGGCAGGGCCTGGCAGAAGGTGAAGCCGGTGCACACGCTCGACCTGGTCGTGCTCGGCGTCGAGTGGGGCAGCGGGCGCCGCCGAGGCTGGCTGTCGAACCTGCACCTCGGCGCCCGCGACCCGGACGGCGGCCCGCCGGTGATGGTCGGCAAGACCTTCAAGGGCCTCACCGACGAGCTGCTCAGGTGGCAGACCGAGGCGTTGCAGAAGATCGCCACCGAGCAGAACGACTGGGTGGTCATGGTCCGCCCGGAGCTGGTGATCGAGATCGAACTGGACGGCGTGCAGGTCTCGCCGCGCTATCCCGGTGGCGTCGCGCTGCGGTTCGCCCGCGTCCTGCGCTACCGCCCGGACAAGGACCCGTCAGAGGCGACGACGATCGAGGAGGTGCGGGCGCTTCTGCCTGCCGCACAACCGAACCAGGGCTGATGCCGTCAGGCTTTCGCCGCGTCGTACTCCTCGCGTGCCTGCTGGACCGCCGCCATTCGCTGCTCTGTCCACAGCGCCAGGCCACGGACCTGTTCGGCAGCCTCCCGGCCGAGATCGGTGAGGGAGTAGTCGACACGGGGCGGGATCACCGGCTTGGCGTCACGGTGCACGAAACCGTCGCGCTCCAGCGTCTGGAGAGTCTGGGTCAGCATCTTCTCGGTGACCTTGCCGATTTCCCTGCGCAGCTCGCTGAAGCGGTACGAGCGCTCCAGCAGCGCGATCAGGACCAGGACGCCCCAGCGGCTGGTGACGTGCTCGAGGACCAGGCGGTGGGGGCACATCGCTTCGCCTTCATGGGCCCGCAGCCGGTCCGCGAACGTCATCGTACTTCCTGTCATGAAAGTACCTTACCTTGAAGTGGGTACTTCCGAAAGGTTAGTGCATCCCTTTAGGTTAGTGCACAGCTAACCCACAAGGAGATTTCTGACCATGAGCATCGTCGTCACCGGCGCCACCGGAAACCTCGGCCGCTTCGTCATCGAGGGGCTGCTGGAGCAGGTTCCTGCCGACCAGATCACCGCCGTCGTCCGCACCAGGGAGAAGGCGGCGGACTTCGAGGCCCGCGGGGTGAAGATCGCGATCGCCGACTACAACAGCCCCGCGACCTTCGACGGTCTCTTCGCCGCGGGCGACAAGGTGCTCCTCATCTCGGGCAACGAGTTTGACAAGGGCCGCGTCGGCCAGCACCGGATCGTCATCGACGCTGCGAAGGCAGCCGGGGTCGCCCTGCTCGCGTACACCAGCGCGCCGGGTGTCCTGTCCGCCGCGCTCGCCGACGACCACCGGGGCACCGAGGCCGCGATCCTCGAGTCCGGTCTGCCCTACGTCCTGCTGCGCAACGGTTGGTACAACGAGAACTACACCGAGCAGCTGGCCCCCGTGCTCCAGTACAACGCCGTCACCCAGGCCGCTGGTGACGGCCGGGTCGCCTCCGCTGCCCGTGCCGACTACGCCGCCGCCGCGGTCGCCGTGCTCGTCGGCGAGGGTCACGAGAACACGACGTACGAACTGAGCGGCGACACCGCGTGGAGCTTCGCCGAGTACGCGGCCGAGCTGAGTGCGCAGACCGGCAAGGAGATCGGCTACGCCGCGGTCTCCGTCGACGCGTTCACCGGCATGCTGGCTGGCGCAGGGCTCCCCGAGCCGCTCGCGGCCATCCTGGCGGGCGTGGAGGTGTCCATCGAGAAGGGCGAGCTGGCCGGTACCAGCGGCGACCTCGCCCGGCTGATCGGGCGTCCCACGACGCCGATCGCGTCCTCGATCGCCGCTGCGCTGAAGGCTTGAGGTCGTCGGGACGCACGCGGAAAACCGCGTGCGTCCCATACGGGCGCGGCCATAGCGTGCGCACCGTGCCCGACGCCGCCGCGCTGCTCAGCGCCTACGACACCCAGGCCCGCTCCGTCGAGTGGGAGGCATATCCGCAAGCCGAACACGACGCGCCCGTCTTCCGGGTGGCCTGGGAACACCGCCGCGGCTTCGTGGGCGGTCCTCCCGACCTCGGCGTCAGCGGCACCGAACTGGACGCGGTGATCGCCCGCCAGCGCGACTTCTTCGCCGCCCGTGGCCAGTCCGTCGAGTGGAAGACGTGGGGCCACGACAAGCCGGCGGACCTGCCGGAGCGGCTGGCCGCGGCCGGGTTCGTCTCCGAGGGCCGCGAGACCGTCCTCATCGGCCTCGCCGAGCAGATGACGGGGCCGGTCCACCTCGACGGGATCGTCCTGCGCGAGACCAAAGAGGAAGCCGACCTGCGTCGCCTTGCCGCCACCGCCACGGAGGTGTTCGGCCGGAACAGCACATGGATGGTCGACTACCTGCTCGAGAAGACGGATGACCGGAACACCGTCGTGGTGATCGCGGAGGCCGACGGCCAGGTGGTGTCGTCCGCGCGGATCGAGATCGTGCCCGGCACGGAGTTCGCCGGGCTGTGGGGCGGCGGCACGCTCGCAGCGTGGCGTGGCAAGGGCATCTATCGCGCGCTGGTGGCGCATCGGGCGCGGCTCGCGATCGAACGAGGCATCAAGTATCTGCAGGTCGACGCGTCCGAGGACAGCCGGCCGATCCTGGAGCGGCTCGGGTTCGTCAAGGTCACCACCACCACGGGTTACGTCTGGAAGCCCAAGTGAGACACACCGCGTATCGTGGAAGCACGTGCGGTTCATCGAAGGGCATCGACCCTCTTACGATCTGACTTACGACGACGTGTTCCTCGTTCCCGGCCGCAGTGCCGTGGAGTCGCGGTTCGGCGTCGATCTCTCCACTTCGGACGGCACCGGGGCCACGATCCCGATCGTCGTCGCGAACATGACGGCCGTGGCCGGGCGGCGGATGGCCGAGACCATCGCGCGGCGCGGTGGGCTCGTCGTCATCCCGCAGGACGTGCCCACCGAGGCGGTCGCGGAGATCATCGCGTGGGTCAAGGAGCGGCATCCCGTCTGGGACACCCCGTTGACGCTCACCACGGGTGATGCGGTGGCGGACGCGTTGAACCTGCTGCACAAGCGGGCGCACGGCGCGGTCGTCGTCGTTGACGACGGAGGCAGGCCCATTGGCGTTGTCGACGAGGCGGCGCTCACGGGCGTTGACCGGTTCGCGCGCATCGGCGACGTGATGAACACGGACATCCTTCAGCTGCCGCTCGGCACGAAGCCGCAGGACGTGTTCGACCAGCTTCATCACAGTGCGCACCGGATCGCGCTCGGCGTCGACGCCGAACAGCGGCTCAGCGGTGTGCTGACCGAGCTCACGGCGTTGCGGGCGGAGGTCTACCGGCCCGCCACCGACGACGACGGCAAGCTGCGGATCGCGGCCGCGGTTGGCGTGAACGGTGATGTCAGGGCCAAGGCCGAGGCGCTGCTCAAGGCCGGTGTGGACGTCCTCGTCGTGGACACCGCGCACGGGCACCAGGAAAAGATGCTCACCGCGCTGAGGGCGGTCAGGGAGGCGAACCCGGCCGTTCCGATCGCGGCGGGCAACGTCGTCACCGCCGAAGGTGTGCGTGATCTCGTCGAGGCGGGCGCGGACATCATCAAGGTCGGTGTCGGACCTGGCGCGATGTGCACCACGCGGATGATGACGGGCGTTGGCCGGCCGCAGTTCAGCGCGGTCGCGGAGTGTGCGGAAGAAGCGCGCAAGCTCGGCAAGCACGTCTGGGCGGACGGCGGCGTGCGGCATCCGCGCGACGTGGCGCTGGCGCTTGCGGCGGGTGCCGCCAGCGTGATGGTCGGCAGCTGGTTCGCCGGTACCTACGAGTCGCCCGGTGACCTGCAGCGGGACGAGCGCGGGAACCTCTACAAAGAATCCTTCGGAATGGCGTCGAAGCGTGCCGTGACCGCTCGGACGCGCAGCGACAACGCGTTCGACCGGGCGAAGAAGGGACTGTTCGAAGAAGGCATCTCGACGTCGAAAATGCGGTTGGACCCGGTGCGGCCGAGCGTGGAGGATCTCCTGGACGCGATAACGTCCGGCGTTCGCTCGGCCTGCACGTATGCCGGTGCGAACTCGTTGGAGGAGTTCCACTCCAGGGCTGTTCTCGGCATCCAGTCAGCGGCTGGTTCGCGGAAGGCAGGCCGTTGCCAGGGGGATGGTGAGAGATGGACGAAGCGGTCGAGTTAACAGAACTCCGCAAAGTCTATAAAACCGGACAAAAACCGGCGGTGGACGGACTGAGTTTCACCGTCCGCCGCGGTGAGGTCTTCGGATTGCTCGGCCCGAACGGCGCCGGCAAGACGACCACCGTCGGCGTCCTGACCACGCGCGTCCGCCCCACCTCGGGGCAGGCGCTCGTGGAGGGCGTCGACGTGGTCGCCGACTCCAAGCGCGCACGGCAGCTGCTCGCCGTCGTGCCGCAGCGCAACAACCTCGACCGCTCGCTCAACGCGCGGCAGAACCTGCTGTTCCACGCTGCCTACCACGGCATCGGGCCGGCGGAACGCAAGGCGCTGGCCGACGACATCCTCGAGCGGATGGGCCTCAAGGACCACGCGAACGCGCTCGTGGACACGTTGTCCGGCGGTCAGGCGCAACGGCTGATGATCGCCCGCGCGCTGATGCATCGCCCGAAGGTGCTGTTCCTCGACGAACCGAGCACCGGCCTCGACCCGCAGGCCAGGCTCTTCGTCCACGAACGCGTCGCCGCACTGCACGCGGACGGCGTCACGGTCGTGCTCACCACGCACGACATGGACGAGGCCGCCAAGCTGTGCGACCGCGTCGGCATCGTCGACCACGGCAAGCTGCTCACGCTGGACACGCCGGACGAGCTCACGAAGAGCCTGCCCGGCAGCTCCACGGTCAGCGTCACGGTGAGCCCGAACGGCCACGAGCCGGCGAAGATCAACGACGGACTGTCCAAGGTGGACGGTGTGCAGCGCGTCGAAGAGGTGAGCGGCATGTTCCGCGTCTACACCGACGTCGACACGGCAATCACGCTGCCCGCGGTGCTGAACGTCCTCAGGGATCTCGACGTCGTCGTCAGCGACGTCGCGATCGGCAAGCCCAGCCTCGAAGACGTCTTCATCCACCTGACCGGCAGGGAGCTGCGGTGAGCCAACTCAGGACGTTCAAGGCGATCCTGTGGCGCGACGTCTTCGTCACGGGCCGCGAGCTGCCGAGCTTCCTCGCGCAGGTGATCATCCAGCCGTTCTTCATCCTCTTCATCTTCGCGAAGGTGCTGGGGGACATCGGATACGTCCAGGGCGACTTCGCCCAGGTGCTGCTGCCCGGCATCATCGCGATGAACGGGTTCCTGGGCGCGCTGCAGAACACGACGCTGCCGCTGGTGCTGGACTTCTCCTGGACGCGGGAGATCGAGGACCGGCTGCTCGCACCGATCTCCATCCCGCTCGTCGCGGTGGAGAAGATCGTGTTCGGCGCGGTCCGCGGCTTCTTCGCGGCGGTGCTGATGGTGCCGGTCGGGTTCGTGATGCTCGACGTTTCCTGGGCGTGGGAAGGGATTCCCGGCGCGTTGCTGGTGATCGTCCTGGGGTGTCTCGCCGGTGGCGCGGTCGGTCTGGTCATCGGCACGTCGGTGCCCGCCCGCCGGGTCAACGTGATGTTCGCGGTGATCCTGACCCCGTTGCTGTTCACGGGTTCCTCGCAGTTCCCGTGGCGGTCGCTGAGTGATGACCTGTTGTGGTTCAAGGTGGTCTGCGCGCTCAACCCGCTGACGTACGTGAGCGAGGGAATGCGCGCGGAACTGGTGCCGGAGGTGCCGCACATCCCGCTTCCGATCGTGTTGCTCGTGCTCGTCGTGGCGATCGCGGGCTTCGGCGGGCTCGGCCTGCGCGGCTTCATGAAACGCGCACTCGACTAGGGACACGGACGCAGAACACGGAAACGGCCCCGCGCAACGGATTGCGCGGGGCCGTTCGTCCACTCAGGACACTACGAGGCGTAGTCCTCCAGCATCTCGGTGACGAGTGCCGCGATCGGCGAGCGCTCCGAGCGCGTCAGGGTGACGTGCGCGAAGAGCGGGTGGCCCTTCAGCTTCTCGATCACCGCCGCCACGCCGTCGTGCCGGCCCACCCGCAGGTTGTCGCGCTGCGCCACGTCGTGCGTCAGCACCACCCGCGAGTTGCTGCCCAGCCGGGACAGCACGGTCAGCAACACGTTGCGCTCCAACGACTGCGCCTCGTCCACGATCACGAAGGAGTCGTGCAGCGAGCGTCCGCGGATGTGGGTGAGCGGCAGGACCTCGAGCATCCCGCGGTCCAGCACCTCCTCCAGCACCGCCTGGCTCACCAGCGCGCCGAGGGTGTCGAACACCGCCTGCGCCCATGGCCCCATCTTCTCGTTCTCGCTACCCGGCAGGTACCCGAGCTCCTGGCCACCGACCGCGTAGAGCGGCCGGAACACCACGACCTTGCGGTGCTGCCTGCGTTCCATCACCGCTTCGAGGCCGGCGCACAGCGCCAGCGCCGACTTGCCGGTGCCCGCACGTCCGCCCAGCGAGACGATGCCGACATCGGAGTCGAGCAGCAGATCCAATGCGATCCGCTGCTCAGCAGACCTTCCGTGCAGTCCGAACGCCTCCCGATCCCCGCGTACCAGCCTGATCTGCTTGTCCGCGGTCACCCGGCCCAGCGCACTCGAGGTGCCCGCCAGCATCCGGAGTCCGGTGTGGCAGGGCATCTCCGCGACGTGCGCGAGGTCTTCGTACTGAGTCGGGTCGACGACGTTTTCCTTGAACAGGCTGTCTACCAGCGACTGGTCCACGTCCAGATCGGACATTCCAGTCCAGCCAGACAGGGTCACGTCGTGCGCCCGGTATTCCTCCGCGGCGAGGCCGACCGATCCGGCCTTCACTCGCAGCGGCATGTCCTTGGTCACCAGAGTGACGTTTCGCCCCTCAGCAGCGAGATTGAGAGAGCAAGCGAGGATCCGGGCGTCGTTGGAGTCCGTTCGGAAACCTGATGGCAACACCTCCGGGTCGGAGTGGTTGAGCTCGACGTGCAAGGTGCCTCCCAGATCCCCGATGGGGATCGGCGAATCGAGGCGACCATGCCGCAAGCGCAGGTCGTCGAGCAGACGCAGTGCTTCCCTCGCGAACCAGCCCAGTTCGGGGTGGTGGCGCTTGCCCTCCAGCTCGCTGATCACCACGAGCGGCAGCACGACCTCGTGCTCCGCGAACCGGGTGGCGGCGAGAGGATCGGACAGCAGTACCGACGTGTCCAGCACATATGTGGTGATGGCTGGGGCGGCGGACTTGCGCCGGGGGGAGGAACTGCGCGATGAGCCTGAGGTACGGCTCGCGGGACGTCGTGCGTTCACGGCAACTCCCTCACGAACGCGGCACCCGCGTCCGCTCCTCGCTGGGCCAGGCACCACCCTGATTGATCGTCTTGCCGTCCGCCGTGATGGCGTCAGGCAGGTCGACCACGAGGGCCGGGTGCCGGCCCCCTCGCGACGTTGTCTGCCACGATCAGAGCCTCCCTGCGCGGTCCGCAGTGGTCGCGTCCCGCCGCTTTCGAAGTTACCTGCGGAAGTACCCCGTATGCATGAAGCCACACAGGTGATTCCCGACTTGTCATCTGCCGGAAAACAACCCGAAACGTGACCGCTGACGTGTTTTAGCTGGTCAGATGCTGTTTTCGTGGGCGTTGCGCGCCAGCCACGACACCCCGTCCCTGACCTGGGATTCGAGTGATTTCGGCACGAGAGGCTCGTCCAGAAGTCTCAGATAGCGGGAGTCGAGCGACTCTCCAGGCGCGCGGACGTCGAGCCACGCCCTCACGAGGCGCACTCCTTCGACGTACGTGGTGGTGTACGCGCGCCACAACGGGTCCGCCAGAAAACGAACCATCTGCCGTGCTCGACGCTCGGGGACTAGCAGCCACCTGCACAGATGCGCAACCACGTCATCCTGATCCGCACCCCGATCGTGTAGCAGCAGAGCCGCGTCCTGCCGCACGGTGAGCAGTCCGGACGTCGCCGATTCGACCTTTTCGGACAGTTCGCCGTCCATTCGCAACCCGAGGTCGCGGAAGATCTGCTCCGTCCAGACTCCCCAGCCCGGCCCGACCGCGGCGTGCAGGCCGAGGTCCGCCATGCCCTCGGCCATCAGGCACTGCGGCGTGTTGATCAGGAAGATCGACTGCTCGGCGTGGCCGCGCTTGGCGACCAGGCCCGCCTCCTTGCGGCAGTGCTCGGTGTGGTGGCCCGGATAGGACTCGTGCGCGACCAGGTGCGGCAGGTTCGACATGCGGTGGCCGAGGTCGGCGTTGATCGCGACGCGCGACCGGTAGCCGCCGAGGTAGTAGTTGAAGCCGCTCCACGGCTTGTTCGTGACGACCTGGTACTCGACGATCTCCTGCTCCGGCAGCGCGTACTTCTGCCGCACCCGATCCCTCAGCGCGCTGGACAGCGCCTGTACGACTCCCTGGAGCCTGCGTGCGGGCACCTCGTCGGCCGTGCGGAAGGCGGTGAGGCGGTCGGTGAGCGAGCCCGGTCCTTCGAGCACCGCGTCGAGGTTGCGGTGGGCCTGCGCGTACGCGTCCTCGTCGCCGGGCCGGATGCGGACCTGGAAGTACTGCTCGACTCGTCGACGAACGTGATGCGCTCGCCGGCGAGCTTGCGCGCGGTGCACTCCAACGCCGTGAGGTGTGCTTGGAGGAACTGTTTGCGCTGGTCGGCCAGGTCGCTGCCGGGGACCTCCCCGCGGAGCAGCCGCGCGTGGCCCGCGAGCGCCCTGGGATGCAGGCGCGGCTCGTTGTCGACGCCGCGGCTCAGCGCGGGGTCGCCGGTGAACGAGTCGACGAACCCGGACACCAGGCGCCCGAGCCGCAGCCCCAGCACCAGATATCCGCGCACCAGCTCGTTGGCGTCCATAAGTCGGAGAGCGTAGAGCGTCTACCACAGCGCCTTACTTGCGACCGAATCGTGAATCTAAGACCACCTGATGGGGGAATGTTGTTGATCTTGGCGTCACACAATGGGGTCATGGGGGACGCCAATCGAGATCAATACCGATAGCGTCTCCGCCCGGAGACCCCACCCTCCGGAGATCCCCGAAGACTCCGGAAATGACGGGGATAACCCGACATGAAGGAGATTGACGTGAAGAAGGCTTGTGCCGCGGTTGCTGCCGCAGCTGCGCTGTCGCTCGCGTTCGCACCGGCCGCCATGGCCGGCGAGGGCCACGGCCACGGTGGACACCACTGGAAGAACGGCCCGCTGCTGGTTGCCCTGAACGGCAACAACCTCAACGGCACGATCGGTGCCTGCGGCAACAACGTCGGCGTCTTCGGCGGTGCCGTGCCGATCAACTCGCCGTCGATCACCGAGACCTGCGCGGCCGGCGGCATCGTCGACGAGGGCTGATCTCCCTTTAGTTCTGCCTCTGGGGGCGTCATTCATGGCGCCCCCAGATTTCTTTTCACCCCGTTTAACTTTCATGAGGAGTAAAATCGTGCTGAAGAAGGCAGGCGCCGCTCTCGGTGTGGCCGCCGCATTCCTGGCCGTTGGCAGCCCCGCGATGGCCGTTCAGGGCCACGAGTGGGAGAACGCGCCGCTGCTGATCGTCGGCAACGCCAACAACCTGAACGGTGTTCTGGGCGCGTGCGGCAACAACGTCGGCGTCTTCGGCGGTGCCGTGCCGATCAACTCGCCGTCGATCACCGAGACCTGCGCGGCCGGCGGCATCGAGGACGGCGCGGAGTGGGGCCACGACGGCGAGTGATCTCGTCTCGTTGAAAGAGGCGCTCACCGTCGCGGTGGGCGCCTCTTCTGTTTCAGTTCCCGTACCTGCGGTGCCGTTTGGCGTACTCGCGCATGGCCCGCAGGAAGTCCGTGCGCCGGAAGCCGGGCCAGTAGGCCTCGCAGAACCAGAACTCCGAGTGCGCCGACTGCCAGAGCATGAACCCGGAGAGCCGCTGCTCACCGGACGTGCGGATGATCAGGTCGGGGTCTGGCTGCCCGGACGTGTAGAGGTGCTCCGCGATGTGGTCGACGTCGAGCACCTCGGCCAGCTCCTCGATGGTGCCGCCGCGCTCGGCGTGCGCCTGCAGGAGCTTCCTGACGGCGTCAGCGATCTCCTGCCTGCCGCCGTACGCGACGGCGACGTTGACCTGGATGCCGGTGCGATCCTTGGTCTTGTTCGCGGCGTTGGTGAGACGCTCGGCGTGCTCGACGGGCAGCATGTCGATGGCGCCGACGTGCCTGACGCGCCACGGCTTGCCATCCTCGGCGAGCTCGTCGGTGATGTCCGCGATGATGTCCAGCAACGGCGCCAGCTCTTCGGTGGGCCGGTTGAGGTTGTCGGTGCTCAGCATCCAGAGCGTGACGACCTCCACTTTGGCGTCACTGCACCAGTCGAGCAGCTCGAGGATCTTCCGCGCGCCGGCGCGATGCCCGTGCGCGACATCGGTGAACCCGGCTTCCCTGGCCCACCTGCGGTTGCCGTCGAGGACCACGCCCACGTGCTTGGGCACCTGTGTCCCGCTCAACTCTCGCCGGAGAATCCACTCGTAGAAGTGGATAGCGACGTCTTTCACACGGGTGCGGAGTGCCACGTCCGAACAGCGTACGCCGTGCAAGGTTCATCACTGAGCCATGGTCGGCAACCTACGGTCGCGTAACCTAGGTTCCTGTGACCACTGCGACCATTCCTCCACAGCCCGGACTGCGGCCGCGTCTTCGTGGGTGGCTGCACTTCTGGTCCTTCATCACCTCGGTGGCGACCGGCGCGACACTGATCGCGCTCGCGGCGTCCACAGTGTCCGCCAAGGCGGCTCTGGCCACTTCGGTCTACGGCCTCACCGTTCTGGGCCTCTTCGGAGTCTCGGCGCTCTACCACCGCGTGACGTGGAAGTCCGACCGCGTGCGCACGTGGATGAAGCGCCTCGACCACTCGATGATCTTCGTGTTCATCGCCGGCACCTACACACCGTTCGCACTGCTTGCGATGAATCCCGGCACCGGGCGTGTCGTGCTGGCCGTCGTGTGGATCGGGGCCGTGCTGGGCGTGACCCTGAAGCTGGCCTGGCCGCACGCACCCCGATGGCTCGGAGTGCCGATCTACATCGCACTCGGATGGGTCGCCGTCTTCGTGCTGCCCGAGCTGCTGCACCATGCCGGCGTTGCCGCGCTGGTGTTGTTGTTGGTCGGTGGGGCGCTCTACACGATTGGTGCCGTGTTCTACGCGACTCGGTGGCCCAATCCGTGGCCGCAGGTGTTCGGGTATCACGAGTTCTTCCACGCTGCGACCGTGGTGGCGGCGATCTGCCACTACATCGCCATCTGGCTCGCGATGTACTCCTGATCCGGTGCCGGGACCACCGGCACCGGATTCAGACGTTCAACGTCCGCCGCGCGCCATGTGCAGGACGTCGAGAGCGGCGTCCAGCTGCTCCTCGGTGAGCTTCGACGGCACGTGGCCGCGTTCCAGCACCACCTCGCGGATGGTCTTGCGCTCCTTCAGCGACTGCTTGGCGATCGACGCCGCCTCCTCGTAGCCGATGTAGCGGTTCAGGGGCGTGACGATCGACGGCGACGACTCGGCGTACTCGCGCATCTGGTCCACCGCGGGTACAGCCCCGGCCAGGGCCTTGTCCGCCAGCAGGCGGGCCACGGCGGCCAGGAGTCGCGAAGACTCCAGGACGTTGCGGGCGATGACCGGCAGCATGACGTTGAGCTGGAAGTTGCCCTGGGAGCCGGCGAAGGCGACTGTGGCGTCGTTGCCGATGACCTGGGCCACGACCATCATCGTGGCTTCCGAGATCACCGGGTTGACCTTGCCCGGCATGATCGAGCTGCCGGGCTGGAGGTCGGGCAGCGCCAGTTCGCCCAGGCCCGTGCGGGGGCCGGAGCCGAGCCAGCGGAGGTCGTTGGCGATCTTGAACAACGCCACGGCGCACGCGCGGAGCTGCCCCGAGATCTCGACCACGCCGTCCTGGGTGGCCTGGGCCTCGAAGTGGTCGCGGGCCTCGACCAGGGGAAGGCCTGTCGCGGCTGCGAGTTCCGAGGCCACGCGGGACCCGAACTCGGCGGGAGCGTTCAGGCCGGAGCCGACCGCGGTGCCGCCGATCGGCAGTTCGGCGAGGCGTGGGACGGACGACTGAAGCCGTTCCACCGAATAGCGGACCTGGGCGGCCCAGGCGCCGGCCTCTTGGCCCAGGGTGATCGGCACGGCGTCCATCAGGTGGGTGCGGCCGGATTTGACCAGGTCGGACCACTCGGCAGCACGTGACTCCAGGACGCCCAGAAGGTGCTCGAAAGCCGGGATGACGTCCTGGACGACGGCCTCGGTGGCGGCCACGCGCAGGGTCGTGGGGAAGGTGTCGTTGGACGACTGCGAGGCGTTGACGTGGTCGTTCGGGTGGACGTCGCGGCCCAGCGAGCGGGTGGCCAGGGTGGCGATGACCTCGTTGGCGTTCATGTTCGAGGACGTGCCGGAACCTGTCTGGAAGACGTCGACCGGGAAGTGGGCGTCCCACTGGCCGGAGGCCACCTCGTCGGCAGCGTTGGCGATGGCGGAAGCCACGTCGTCGGGGAGAACGCCCAGCTGGGCGTTCACGCGGGCCGCCGCGGCCTTGAGCAGGCCCAGGGCTCGGATCTGGGCGCGTTCCAGGCCTCGACCGGAAATCGGGAAGTTCTCGACCGCGCGTTGGGTTTGGGCACGCCACAATGCGTCGATCGGCACCCGGACCTCACCCATCGTGTCGTGCTCGACGCGGTACTCCTGTTCAGACATACCTCCGAGTCTCTATCGTCGATCACAGCACTGCCACCCACCACTGGCAGAAGGGCACCACTCATGGAGCGTGACGTCGACCTCCTCGTCGTGGGCGCGGGTCCCACCGGGTTGTTCGCCGCCTACTACGCGGGCTTCCGGGAACTGAAAGTCGCACTGGTGGACGCTCTGCCCGAACCGGGCGGCCAGGTGACCGCGATGTATCCGGAGAAGATGATTTTCGACGTGGCGGGGTTCCCTGCCATCCGGGGACGCGACCTCGTCAACGGGCTGGTGGAGCAGGCCGGGCAGTTCAAGCCGACCTACCTGCTCGGCAGGCAGGCTCGCACGCTGGAGTCCACAGAGGACGGACTTGTCGTCGGCCTCGCGGACGGCAGCACGATCTCCACCGGCGCGGTGCTGATCACGGCGGGCATGGGCGAGTTCAACCCGCGTCCGCTGCCCGCCGGTGACGGCTGGCTGGGGCGCGGCATGGTGCACTTCGTGCCGGTGCTCGCCGAGCACACCGGGCAGCACGTCGTGATCGTGGGCGGTGGCGACTCGGCGTTCGACTGGGCGCTCGCGCTGCACCCGATCGCCGCCAGCGTCACGATCGTGCACCGCAGGGCGAACTTCCGTGCGCACGCCGCCACCGTGCGGCAGGTGAGGGAGCTCGGCGTCGAGATCATCACCGACGCCGAGGTGCTGGAGCTCCGCGGCGAGCCACTGTCCGAAGTGGACATCAAGGTCAAGGGCGAGGACGTGAAGACGTTGCCCGCGCAGACGGTTGTCGCGGCGCTCGGGTTCACGGCCGACCTCGGGCCGATCGAGTCGTGGGGGCTGGAGCTCGACCACCGCGCGGTTCTCGTCGACACCACGATGAAGACGAAGCTGGATCGGGTTTACGCGGCGGGCGACGTCGCGCATTACCCCGGCAAGGTCAAGCTCATCGCCACCGGGTTCGGGGAGGCGGCCACGGCGGTCAACAACATCGCGGTGGCGCTCAACCCGTCGGCGCACCTGTTCCCAGGACATTCCAGCGACGGCACCTGACTCGTGAGGGCCTGGCAGACCTCGGTCTGTCAGGCCTTCGGCAGTGGTGCCGGGTCGTGCTTCGCCAGGTGCTGGAAGATGATCGACGTGCGGAAGCCGACGATCTCCTTGCGCTGGCTCAACCTGTCCACGAGGAACGCGTGCAGGTGCTCGTTGTCCTGAGCACTCACGTGGATGACGAAGTCGTCGCTGCCTGCCATCACGAACACCGACAGCACCTCGGGCAGCGCGCCGGCGAAGTTCTTGAAGTTGTCGATCACGACCCGGCTCAACGGGCGGACCTGCACCGACACCAGTGCCTGCACACCCCGGTTCAGCGCGGCCGGTGCGATGTCGGCGTGGTAGCCGCGGATCACGCCGCGTTCGCGCAGCAGACGGGTGCGTTCCAGGCACGTCGACGGTGCCACGCCCACCTTGCGAGCGATGTCGCGGTTCGACTGCCGGGCATCGCGCTGCAGTTCCCGCACGATCGCCGAATCAAGTTCGTCCATCTCACTCTCCGAACCCCTCTGCCGAACAACGTTCGGCTGAGCACCCCGAGCACTGGTGATCACCCTAGCTTCGAGGCAAGAGCATGGCGGAAGTTCGGGAGGGAACGCAGATGTGGGAACACGAACGGCTCGTCGTCCGCACCGGGAAGCGGTCGGGGATGACCACGATGGTCGCCCTGCACTCCACCGACGCGGGGCCGGCGGTCGGCGGGTGCCGGATGAAGACGTATCCGCAGATCACTGACGCCATCGCGGACGTGCTGCGGCTGTCGAAGGCGATGACGCTCAAGTGCTCGGCGGCGGGCATTCCGCATGGCGGCGCCAAGAGCGTGATCGTCGTCGACCGGCCAGTCACCCCGCAACGCCGCCGGGACGTGCTGCTCGACCACGCCGACCTGATCAACGAGTTCGGCGGCGCCTACCGCGCTGGGCCGGACGTCGGCACCGGGCCCGACGACATGCTGGTGCTCAAGGAACTCACGCCGTACGCCTACTGCCTGCCGGAGGAGCACGGCGGCACAGGATCGTCGAGCGGACCCACGGCGCGGGGTGTGCTGGCAGCGTTGAAAGCGGCCTCACAACACGTCTTCGGAACGAACGGCCTGGCCGGCAAGAAGGTGGTGATCAGCGGCTTCGGCTCGGTGGGAGAGCTGATCGCGAGGGGTCTGGAAGGCGCGGAGGTCATCGTGTCCGATGTGGACGAAAGCAGGCGAACGGACGAGTTCGGCTGGGTGCCTCCGGATCAGGCGTACAAGGTCAAGGCCGATGTGCTCGTACCGGCGGCGGTCGGCGGGGTGCTGAGTCCTGAGACCGTGAAGGAGCTCGACGTCAGGCTGATCGTGGGGCCCGCCAACAACCAGCTCACCGACGACAGCGTTGCCGGTCTGCTGGAAGAACGCGGCATCGTGTGGGTGCCCGACCACGTCGCCAGCGCGGGCGGAGTGATCTACACGCTCGCCAGGGAGGACGACGGGGCCGGCCACGAGGCGGCGCTCACGAGGGTGGACGGCATCGAGGCAACGGTACGACGTCTTCTGACTACAGGCCAAGGAACCTGAAGGCTGCCCACCAGCCTCGCCGGGCGCGTGTCCGTTGCGGAGACGCGACGACGGGTGCAGGTGGGCAGCGATCGACTAAGGCAGAACCTGGACCTTCTCACCGATCATCAGGTTGTCGTAGAACACCAGCGACGCATCGGCGGGCAGCCTGATGCAGCCGTGGGACTGAACCGTGATGTCACCCTGGTGGAACGCGATACCGGTCGTGGTGAAGTACACCGCGTTCGGCATCGGGCCGTTGTAGGGGACGCTCCAGTCGTTCTTCACCTTGCGCAGCACGGAGAACGTGCCGACCGGGGTCTCGTACCCCGGCTTGCCGTGGCTGATCGGCACCGGGCCGTAGCTCGTCTTGCCGTTGAAGACCAGCCACGCCTTGTTCGTGTGCTTCTCCAGGCACGCTCCGTTGTAGACGGTGCACCCCGCCTGCGCTTGCGCGGGTACCGCGAAACCGAGGATCAAGAGCACCGTCGCGATCAGAACTCGCATCTCTCATCACCTCTCGGTAGTGGAGTAACCACTACTGAGTGATCTGAATCATGAGACCACCTGAACGGTGTCGCCGATCGCGAGGTTCTGGAAGTAGTACTGCGCTGCTGCGGGGTCCAGGTGGATGCAGCCGTGCGACGGCACGGTCAGCGAGCCCTCGTGGAACGCGATACCGCTCTCGGTGAAGTACGTCGACCACGGCATGGGCGCGTTGTACGGCCGGCTCCACTCGTTCTTCACCTTGCGCAGCACGGGGAAGTTGCCGAGCGGCGTCTCGAAGCCCTTGCGTCCGTGCGTGATCGCCGCCGGGCCGTAGACGATCTTGTCACCGCGCACGACCCACGACTGGTTCGTGGAGAGCTGGATGCACGCGCCGTCGCTGATGCTGCACGGCGTCGGTTTCACGACCGGCGCGGGAGGTGGTGGCGGCGGAGGGGGAGGCGTCTCGGAGGAGGACGAAGGTGCTGGAGAAGCCGACGATGAGGAAGAAGGTGGTGGCGCAGTAGGAGTCTCAGCGTGCACGGCCCCCTGCGCGCACCCCGCCACCGACATCAACGCGACCGCCGCGAGCAGCATCCGCATCGCGCACCCCCCTTGGTGATTCATCCCTTGCCGAAGTAGACGACGGGACGATCACTCAGGTTGCAGCGCAGAGGGCCCGCCTCCGGTAACAGTTGGGAGACGGGCCCTCGGAACGCGTTTACACGGGGAGGCTTACACCGAGCCCGCGTACTGGCTGATCCACGAGCGGAAGTACGGGACGTCCACGTAGATCGACGGAGCGGTCGCGCAGGTCGCGCCACCACCGGAACGGCTCGTCGCGCCGATCAGCTCCCAGCGGCCGCTCACCGACTTCACCTGCGGGCCACCCGAGTCGCCGTAGCAGGCGCCCTTGTTGCCACCGGTGTTGTTGGTGCAGATCTCCGAGGCCGCGTTGATGCCGGAGCAACGGCTGTCCGTCACGATGGACGTGTCGAGCTCCTGCAGGGTGATCGGAGCGCCGCAACCGCCGCGGACCGGGCAGGTCTGGCCCCAGCCGATGATCCGGGTCGCGGTGCCGACCGGGCCGGACGCGGCCGACACGGCAGCGGGTGCCTGGCTGACCGAGGTGGACAGCTGGACGAGCGCCAGGTCGGCGGACGGGTGGTTGATGATCCGCGACGCGCGGGCCACCGTGCCGCCGCTGGTGCGGTTGGTGGTGCCGATCCGTGCCTGGGTCGACGCCGGAGTGCGGCCCTGGACGCAGTGCTTCGCCGTCACGACCCAGTTGGCCTTGATCAGCGTGCCACCGCAGAAGTGGCTGCCAGAGGTGCTCTGCAGCGAGACCATCCACGAGTAGACCTGGGTCGCGTTGCGTCCACCGACGATCATCGGCGAGACATCGCCGTCAGTGGTGGGGGTCGGAGCCGCAGTGGCCGCGGCGGCCGAGGCGAGCATGGCTCCCGCGGCCACGACGAATGCGGAGAACAACGAACGTGCCCTCATCGTTGAGTTTCCTTTCCTGAACCCGGCGCAGGGTTGCCGGGGTCAGGTCGGAAACTATGGACCAAGGTCACCTGGTGACTAGGGTCACTCGTCTGGTCACTGAGCGTTCACAGTTCACAGCAATTAGGACATTCACGGCAGCGGCTGCTGCACGTCCTCCGGCAGGTCGAAGTCCACCGAGGCGTATTCGCGCAGCTTGTGCAGGCTGTGGAAGCCGTCGATCATGCGCACGGTGCCGGACTTGGATCGCATGACGATCGACTGCGTGGTGCAGCCACCTGCCCGATAGTGCACGCCGCGCAGAAGGTCACCATCGGTCACGCCCGTGGCGCAGAAGAAGACGTTGTCACCCGAAACAAGATCGTTCGTGGTGAGCACGCGGGACAGGTCGTGGCCCGCGCCGATCGCCTTCTCGCGCTCCTCGTCGTCCTTGGGCCACAGCCGGCCCTGAATGGCACCACCGACGCACTTCAGCGCCGCCGCCGCGATGATGCCCTCCGGCGTACCGCCGATGCCCACGAGCATGTCCACGCCGCTGGTCGGGCGGCCGCCGCGATCGCGCCGGCCGCGTCACCGTCGGAGATGAAGTGGATGCGGGCACCGGCCTTGCGCACCTCCTGCACGAGCGACTCGTGCCGCGGCCGGTCGAGGATGCACACGTTCACGTCGGACACGTCGCTGTGCTTGGCCTTCGCGACGCGGCGGATGTTCTCCGCGATCGGCGCGGTGATGTCGATGACGTCGGCCGCCTCCGGGCCCACCGCGAGCTTCTCCATGTAGAACACGGCGGACGGGTCGAACATCGCTCCGCGCTCGGCCACGGCCAGCACGGCCAGCGCGTTCGGCATGCCCTTGGACATCAGCGTCGTGCCGTCGATCGGGTCGACCGCGACGTCGCACTCGGGGCCTTCGCCGTTGCCGACCTCTTCGCCGTTGAACAGCATGGGCGCCTCGTCCTTCTCGCCCTCGCCGATCACCACGACACCGCGCATCGACACGGTGTGGATCAGCTTGCGCATCGCGTCGACCGCGGCGCCGTCACCACCGTTCTTGTCGCCGCGGCCCACCCACCGGCCCGCGGCCATCGCCGCTGCCTCGGTGACGCGCACGAGCTCCAATGCCAGGTTTCGGTCGGGGGCTTCGCGACGTCGTTCCGCGGGGGTGTTCACCATTGCGCGCCTCCATGCGACTACTCAGCGTGCCGGATTTTGTGATCGGCAACTGAATCCTTGCACGGGATCACGCCTGGGAAACGTCCTCCTCGACCACAGCGAGAGCTGCATCGATTCGCTCACGCGCACCGGCGAGATGCTGCTCACACGTCTTGGCGAGCGCCTCACCGCGTTCCCACAGCGCAAGTGAGTCCTCCAGCGACAGGCCACCGGCCTCCAGCTTGCGGACCACCTCGACCAGCTCGTCACGGGCGGCTTCGTAACCCAGTGTTTCCGAACTCACGCGGACTGACTCCTCAGACGGCTCAGCACGGTCGCGACGGCCAGGTCGTACCCGACGAGCGCCTCCGCGAACTCCTCGCCGTCACCCTCTCGCACCGCCTCGTCGATGAGCGCCTCGGCCTCCGCGACGCGCCGGTACTGCACCGTCCCGGCGGTGGCCTCGCTCAGATCGTGCAACGTGAGGATCAGCGTGCGGCGGCTCTTGGTGTCGCAGTCGCCCACCATCGCCGTCCAGCACTCCGCGGCGGCCCTGTTCGCCGCCTCCGCCTTGTGTCGCAGTCCCGTGGTGCACTTGCCGGCCGCCTCCATGGTCAGGGGCAGGAACACGGCATCACGCATCATCGGTACCTCCCCCTTCCGAGTCGACCTCCGGGCTGGTGACAACCGCTCGCACTGCTCCGTCAACGACGCGTACCCGCAGCTGTGTTCCGCTCGGGGCGTCCGTCACAGAACGCAACACGCCGTCGGGCCCGTCGGGTGTGACGAGTTGCACAACGGCGTATCCGCGGGCCAGCGTGGCGGCTGGTCCGAGGGTCGTCAAGCGGGCTTTCGTCCCTGACAGGTGGACGTCTTCCCGGTCGAGACGTTGCGTCACGGCCCTACGACCCTGGTCGCGAAGCCGATTCACCTCTTCTGCCCTGCGGTCCAGCGGACCGTACGGGTCCGAAAGTACTGGTCGGGAGCGCAGGGCGTCGAGCAGTTTTCGTTCCCGATCGACCCAGCCGTGCAGCGCGCGCCGTCCGCGATCGCGCATCTGGCGGACGCGTTCACTCTCCTCGGCGACATCGGGAACCACCCGTTTGCCGCGTCGGTGGGGGTCGAACAGCGGACGTCCGCGACGTGGTCGACCAGCGGGGTGTCCGGCTCGTGCCCGATCGCCGACAGCACCGGCGTGCGGCACGAGGACACCGCCCGGCACAGCGCTTCGTCGGAGAACGGCAGCAGGTCCTCCACGCTGCCGCCGCCGCGCGCGACGATGATCACGTCGCACTCCGGGTCCCTGTCCAGAGTGGACAGCGCGGTCATCACCTGCGTGACCGCCATCGGGCCCTGCACCGCGACGTTGATGACGCGGAAATGCGCTGCGGGCCAACGGTTGCGCGCGTTGGTGAGCACGTCCCGTTCCGCCGCGGACGCGCGGCCGGTGATGAGACCGATCTTGTTCGGCAGGAACGGCGGCCGTCGCTTGCGGCGCGGGTCGAAGAGGCCCTCGGCGTGCAGCAGCTTGCGCAACCGCTCGATGCGCGCCAGCAACTCGCCGATGCCGACCGCACGGATGTCGTCCGCCCGCAACGACAGCGTGCCCCGGTTCGGGTAGAAGCTGATCTTCCCGTGCACGATCACACGGCTGCCCTCGGTGAGCTGGAGCTCGCGGATCATCCCGGCGTTGCAGGTGATCGACATCGACATGTCGACGCTCGGGTCGCGCAGCGTCAGGAACGCCGTTGAGCTGCGCGCGTTGAGCTGCGTGACCTGGCCCTCGACCCAGACGTCGCCGAGCCGGTTGATCCAGTCGAGCAGCTTGCGGGCGACCGTCCGCACCGGCCACGGGTTCTCCGGCGTGGATTTTGCTTCTGTCACGACTGTGCGGGTTTATTCGGGCTACTGACCGTTCGGATCCGGCGGTTGAGCATGCCGACGAACTCAGGCCGCCCTTCGTGCGCCTTCTCGTACCGCAGCAGGTCCTCGAGCTGCTCGGCGCTCAGATTGCGCAGACGGGCCCGCAGCTGGGCGATCGACAGCTCGTCGTACATCGGCAGGAACTCGGGAACCTCGGCGATCGCGCGCTCTTCCTCTTCCCACGGATCGTCAGCGTCCGCCTCGGAGGTCGTGGTGACCGGCGTCTCGTCCTCGTCGAACGTCGCCCACTCCGGTTCTTCCTCGGCAGGCCTCAGTCCGGAGAGGACGTCGTCACCTTTGATGGCGAGTTCGGTCACATGCTGCTGCACGCGCATGGACAACTGCATTGCCTCGCTGACCACCGTGAGGGGGAGTCCGGCGAGCTGCTGCGGCAGCTTGCGCGCCTGTTCGAGGGCGGTCACCGCGAGCCCGGCTGCGAGTCGGACCGGCAACGGCAGTGGCTTCATGCGTCTAGCCTGCCGCAACTGCGCGTCGAATGCCTAGGAACGGGGCTGGGTACCCTGGAGCCATGCCCAAGCGAGTCCTGTTGGCGAAGCCGCGTGGTTACTGCGCGGGCGTTGATCGTGCCGTCGAGACGGTCGAGCTCGCCCTCGAGAAGTACGGCGCACCTGTCTACGTGCGCAAGGAGATCGTCCACAACAAGTACGTCGTGGAAACGCTGTCCGACCGCGGTGCCATCTTCGTCAACGAGACGGACGAGGTTCCTGAGGGCGCACTGGTGGTGTTCTCAGCTCACGGCGTGTCGCCCGCCGTCCACGAGGAGGCGGCGCAGCGCTCGTTGCGGACGATCGACGCCACCTGCCCGCTGGTGACGAAGGTCCACAAAGAAGCCGTCCGCTTCGCCAAGGAGGACTACGACATCCTCCTGATCGGCCACGAGGGCCACGAGGAGGTCGAGGGCACCGCCGGTGAGGCGCCGGACCACGTGCAGCTCGTCGACACCGCGGAGGACGCGGCCAAGGTCGAGGTGCGTGACCCGAACAAGGTCATCTGGCTGTCGCAGACGACGCTCTCGGTCGACGAGACCATGGTGCGCGTCCGGCAGCTCAAGGACCGGTTCCCCGAGCTGCAGGACCCGCCGTCGGACGACATCTGCTACGCCACCTCGAACCGCCAGACCGCGGTGAAGACGATGGCGCCCTCGTGCGACCTGGTGCTCGTCGTGGGCTCGAAGAACTCCTCCAACTCGATCCGGCTGGTCGAGGTCGCGCTGCAGCACGGCGCCAAGGCCTCGTACCTGATCGACTACGCCAAGGAGGTCGACCTGGCGTGGCTCGAGGGCGTCGAGACCGTCGGCGTCACGTCGGGCGCGTCCGTGCCGGACATCCTGGTGATGGAGCTGCTGAAGTTCCTCGAGTCGCACGGCTACGGCGACGTCGAGGAGATCACCACGGCGAACGAGAAGATCGCCTTCTCGTTGCCGCGTGAGCTCCGCAAGGACCTGGTCCGCTAGTTCGATCTTGCGATGAGGGGAGCTTTCATCAACATCGGGTTGATGAAAGCTCCCCTCATCACTTTCAGCTCAGTGGCCGCCGGCTAGCGGTCTTCGCGCGGCGGACGGGGCCTGCGCTGCCCTGCGGGACGTTCGCCGCGGGCGGAGCC
>NZ_VSRL01000125.1 GCF_012184385.1 Lentzea indica | reverse complement strand
CCTCGCGGTACCCGGCGCGCACCAGGGCGGCCACCGTGCCTTCACCGCCGTCGGCCACCGGCATCGCCACCGCGCGGCCGCCCGCACCGGACACTCCGGACGCGACCGCGACACAGGCCTCCGCGGCGGTGAGACAGCCGCGGAACTTGTCCAGGCAGACCAGCACCGCGCCGTTCATCGACGTGCTCCGTCGATGTACGGGATCGTCTGCGGGCCTTCGGGAAGCACGCACAGGCGGGCACCAGGCCCTGCCGCCGCGAGGGCCTCGGCCACCGCAAGAGAGATGTCCGAGGTCTGCTCCAGATGCGCCGTGGCCAGGTCGGCGTCGCTGAGGTGCGACGTGTGCATGACCACCCGGCAGTCGGACTGGATGCGGGCCTGGATCTGCACCTGCCACTGGTCCGGCACGGTGACCTCCCGCGCGGAGATCTCCGCGAACAACGCCGCCGGCGAGTCGGCGGAAGCGAGCACCTCGCGGTACGAACCGTGGTCGGGAAAACCGTCGCGGCACTCGGCCGCGCACACGATCGTGCCGCCCGGCTTGACCACCTGGTAGGCGGCCGACATGCCCTTCACCGACTGGTACAGGTTCTGGTCGAGCGGAAAGCCGGAGTTGGTCGTCACCACCACGTCGAAGTGCTGGGGCACAGGCTGCATGGCGACCTCACGAGCGGTGCGCACGGCCGCGGCGTGCATCGCCCGCAGGTCGCCGCCGAACGCGGCGACGACCTCCTTGTTCTGGTTGAGGACCACGTCGAAGCCGAACGTCACGCCGGTGGCGGCCGCGATGGCGCGCACGTCGTCGTGCACCGGGTTGCCCTCGATGACGCCCCACGTCGCCCGCGGGTGCCCGATCCGGTACGCGTCGTGCAGCACCAGCACCGTTTCCAGTGCGGCGAGGCCGGGCGCGACCAGCTTCGGCCCGCCGGAGAACCCGGCGAAGAAGTGCGGTTCGACGAAACCGGTGGTGATGCGCACGTCCGCGGCGACCCATTCGCTGTTGAGCCACACCGGAACACCCGCGCCGAGCTCGCCCATCCACGTCAGGCTGCCGCGGTCGCGAGCGTCGTGGTTGACGATCCGCACCGTGTCGACCACCTCGTCGCCGAACATCTCGCGCAGCTCGGCCTCGGAGTTGCCGCGGTGCGTGCCGGTCGCGACCAGCACCACGACGTCGGCGAGGTCGACCAGTCCGTCGAGCTCCTCCAGGATCGCCGGGATCATCAGGTGCCTGGGTTGTGGCCGCGTCCCGTCGCAGGCGGAGATGGCGACGGTCTGACCACGGCGCACGCGGTCCCGCAACGGCTGGCCCGCGACCGGGGACCGCAGTGCCCGGCGGAGGACCTCCCGCGGCGGTTCGGTGACCCGGTGGTGCTTCGGCGCCACGACCGTGGTCACCGCCGGGTCGACGTGCAGGTCCAGTCCCGTTTCGCCGTAGGCGAGCCGGACGGTGCGCATCAGCTCTTCCCCAACCGGTAGACGCGCTCGGCCGTGCCACCGAGAACCTGGCCGCGCTCGGCGGCGGAGAGACCGGCGACCAACTCGTCCGCGGCGGCAAGCACCTCGCCGTAGGAGGCCGCGAGCAGGCAGACCGGCCAGTCGGTGCCCACCATCAGCCGGTCCGGCCCGAACGCCTCCAGCGCGACCTCGGCGTAGGGCCGCAGCTCGTTGACAGTCCACTGTGGACCGGCCTCGGTCACGAGACCGGACAGCTTGGCGGACACGTTCGGTTCGGCGGCCAGCGCCGCCAGATGCGTCGCCCACGGCTCCAGCGACCGGCCGGCGATGTGCGGTTTGGACAGATGATCCAGCACGAACACCAGGTCCGGCACCATTCGCGCCGCCACGACCGCCGCGGGCAGCTGGTGCGGACGGGTCAGCACGTCGTAGGCCAGCCCGGCGTCGCGCACCGCGCGCAGTCCCGCGATCACACCGGGACGCATCAGCCAGTCCGGGTCGGGCTCGGACGTGCACCAGGTGCCGGATGCCGACCAGCCGGTCGCCTCCCGGCCCGGTGCGCAGCCGGTCCAGCTGCTCCGCCACGTCCGGCGCGGTGAGGTCGACCCATCCGACGACCCCGGCGATCAGGTCGGACTTCCCCGCCACAGCAAGGAACTCCGCCGTCTCGTCGATGTCGTTCAGCACCTGGACCAGCACCGTGGCGTCCACCCCGGCCGGTCCGGTCACCGCACGCAGGTCCGCGGGCCCGAAGTCGCGCCGGATCACCTTCAGGTCCGGCCCGTCGAGCCAGTCCTGCGGCCGGGCCGGGAGGTCCCACAGGTGGTGGTGGGCGTCGATCCGGCGCATCGCGGTCATGCCTGACCGACCCACTGCCGCTGCACGCCCAAACGGTCGATGCCGACCTCGATGGTGTCGCCCGCGCGCAGGTACTCGAAGTCGTTGACCCCGAGCGCCACACCCGCCGGCGTGCCCGTGTTCACCACGTCACCGGGTTCCAGAACCATGAACTGGCTGAGGTACCAGATGATGTGGTGCACTCCGAACAGCATGTTCTTGGTGTTGCCGTCCTGCCGGAGCTCGCCGTTGACGCTCAGCCTCAGGCCGAGTGCCTGCGGATCGCCCATCTCGTCGGCGGTGACCAGCCACGGCCCCAACGGGTTGAACGTCTCGCACGACTTGCCCTTGGTCCACTGTCCGCCACGCTCGATCTGGAACTCGCGCTCGCTGACGTCGTTGGAGATCGCGTAACCGGCGATCACCGCCGCGGCGTCGTCCGGGCTCTCCAGGTAGCGCGCGGTGGCACCCAGCACGACGGCCAGCTCCACCTCGTAGTCGGTCTTCACGCTCGCCCTGGGCACCAGCACGGTGTCGTTCGGCCCGATGACCGTGTTGGTGTTCTTCATGAACACCACTGGCTCGCTGGGCGGTTCCGCCGCCGTCTCGGCCGCGTGGTCGGAGTAGTTGAGCCCGATGCACACCAGGGCACCGGGGCGGGCGACCGGCGCACCGATCCGCAGCCCGGTGATGTCCAGCTCCGGAAGACCTGTCAGGGCGTCGCGCACCCGCGCCACGCCACCGCCGGCCAGGAAGTCACCGTTGATCTGACTCGTCAAGGGACGCAGGTCGCGTGCATGGCCGGCCTCGTCCAGCACCACGGGAACCTCGGTGCCGGGATCGCCCACTCGCAGCAGTCGCATTGCCGTTCCTCACTCCGTTCGAGTCGAAGCCGTTTCTGGGCCGTTCTGGGTCACGGGACCGGTACGCCGGCGTCGAGCAGTCCTTCGTCGCGCAGTTCTGCCCACAGCTTCGGAGGAAGCGGTACCGAGAGCGCCTCGACGTTCGCGCGAACCTCGGCCTGGGTGCGGGCGCCGATGACGACGCCGGTCACCGCCGGGTGCCCGAAGGGGAACCACAACGCGGCGGCAGGCAGCGTCGTGCCGTGCCTCGCGCAGACCGCGGCGATCCGCCGGGCGCGGCCCACAACGTCCGCGGGCGCGGTCCGGTAGTCGTAGGTGGCGTCGTCCGGCACGTCCTGCCGGGCCAGCAGACCCGAGTTGAAGAGTCCAGCGGCGAGCACGTCCACTCCACGCTCGGCGCACAGCGGCAGGAACTCGGCCAGCGCGGGCTGCTCCAGCAAGGTGTAACGACCGGCGAGCAGAACAAAGTCCACATCGGACTCACGCACGAACCGCGCGAGCATCTGCCACTGGTTCATGCCGGCCCCGATCGCGCCGATCACGCCCTGCTCGCGCAGCTCTGCCAGCGCGGGCATCGCCTCGCCCACCGCCTGGTCCCAGTGGTCGTCCGGGTCGTGGAGGTAGACCACGTCCACCCGGTCGAGCCCGAGACGGTCGAGCGAGGACTCCAGGCTGCGCCGCACGCCGTCCGCGCTGAAGTCCCACTCGCGGCGCAGCGTTGCCGGAACCGCGAAGCCCTCGGGGTCCGGCCCCGCTCCATCGGGATCAGGCACCAGCAGCCGCCCGACCTTGGTGGACAACACGAACTCGTCGCGCGGACGGTCCTTCAACGCGGCACCGAGGCGTCGTTCCGCCAGTCCCAGCCCGTAGTGCGGAGCGGTGTCGAAGATCCGGACGCCGGCTTCCCACGCCGCGTCGACCACGGCGCGGGCCTCGTGCTCGGTCACCTCGGTGTACAGGTTGCCCAGCGGCGAGGTGCCGAGCCCCAACCGGCTGACGGCGTCAGCCACGGGGACGCAACCGCAACGCGTCCATGCCGCCGTCGACGGCGAGCACGGTCCCGGTGGTCGAACCCGACAACGGGCTGGCGAGGTAAGCGATCGCCCCGGCGATCTCGTCGGCGCTCACCAGCCGGCCGTGCGGCTGCCTGGCCTCCAGCGCCGCGAGCTCGGCCGCCGGATCGGGAGCCGAGTCGAGAAGCCTGCGCACCCACGGGGTGTCGGCGGTGCCGGGCGCGACCGCGTTCACCCTGATGCCCTCACGGATGTGGTCGGCGGCGAGCGCCCGCGTGAACGCGTGCACCGCGCCCTTGCTCGCCGAGTAGACCGCCCGCTGCGGCAGGCCGGCGGTTCCCGCGATCGAACCGGTGTTCACGATGGCGGCGGCACGGGAGTTCCGCAGGTGCGGCAGGCAGGCGCGGGCCACCCTGGCCATCCCCACCACGTTGACGTCCAACACCTTGAGCCACTCGTCGTCGGTCGCGGCGGCCACGTCACCCTGTGCGCCGATCCCCGCGTTGTTCACCACGACGTCGATGCCACCGAAGTGCTCGACCACCGCCGCCACGGCGTCGCGGACGCTCTGGTCGTCCGTGACGTCCGCGCGCACGAACAACATCTCCTCCGGCAGGCCGTTCGCCGCCAGGTCGAGCACAGCGACCCGCGCACCGCGGCCGGACAACAGCTCGGCCGTGCTCCGGCCGATGCCCGAGCCACCACCGGTGACCAGAGCCACCAGCCCGTCGAAGTCACCCATGACCCATTCGCTCCGTTCGTCGACTGCTTGCAGGGATCTGACGCGCGTCGCAACCGCACCGCGTGGACGGAACCCTTGTCCGCCAACCGATGCGCGACGTCAGCGAACTAACGTTCCAGGCGCTCGGGGTCTCCCGCGTCACTGCGACGCACGAGCCAGGCTTCGGTGATGTGGGCGAACATGGCCGCGGCGGCGCCGTCCGGGTCGTGTGCCGCGATCCGCTCGCAGATGCGGCGGTGTCCCCGGTTCGAGGCCACGCACAGGTCGCGATCGGTTCTGCCCATGTAGCTGGCGGTGTTCACGACCTGACTCTCCAGTGCTCGCACAACACCCCTGGCGATCCGGTTGCCGGAAGTCCGCATGATCGTGTCGTGGAAGACCCTGTCCTGTTCACGATAGGCGATGGGGTCGTCCACCAGCTGGTCCATGAGATCCACGAGAGCGCGCAGCTCGTCGACGGTGTCCTGGCCGGCGGTACGAGCGGCGACCAGAGCCATGTCGGACTCGAGCAACCGGCGGGTGACCACCAGGTCGTCGAGGACACCCAGCGTCTCGTCCTCGGCGACGACGGCCCCGAGGACGAGCTCGTCGAGCACGTTCCACATCGACGGCGGGGTCACCAGGGTGCCCGCACCCTGACGCACCTGCACCAAACCCTTCTCCTGCAGGACTTTCATCGCTTCGCGGATGACGGTCCTGCTCACCGAGAAGGTCTCGCACAGCACCGGTTCCGGCGGTAGCGAGGTGCCGGAGGGGTGATCGCCGCGCACGATCCGTTCCACGAGCTCGGTGGTGATCGCCCTGGCCAGGTTCGCCGGCCGGCGCGCCCAGTTCGGGGCGGCGAGCGCGCTCACGGCCGCGCTCGGTTGCTGGCCTGATGCCGTCATTCTTCCTCCGGTTGCGCCCCACTCGCTGATGCGGCGGAGCGTGCGGCCGAGTGTACCGACAATCGGGCGTTGACGTAATACGTCATACGAATTACGTTCAGCACCACTTCGTCGGGCCGTTCGCCGCCCGGCCACCGTCTCGGGAAGTGAGCCAGCAATGAAGCAGCGCACACTGTGGTCTGTCGCCCTGGTGGTGGGACTGACGCTGACAGCGGGTTGCGGGAGCGCGGCCGGGCCGGGCTCCTCGTCCGGCGGTTCGGCCGACAAGCTCGTGGTCTGGGACTGGAAGTCCGGTGACCCGAAGGCGGCAGGCTACGTGGAGAAGGCCAAGGCCGACTTCGCCAAGAAGCACCCCGGCGTGAAGGTCGAGTTCGTGGCCCAGCCGTTCGACCAGTACTACACCCTGCTCGGCGCGGCGATCCAGGCAGGCAAGGGGCCCGACGTCGTTCTCTTCAACGGCGGCGGGCAGATCCGCGACAGGGCCGACGCGCTCGCCCCGCTGGACTCCTACGTCGCCGACGACAAGCAGCGGCTGGCCGGCTGGGACGCGTTCACCAAGGACGGCAAGGTTTTCGCCGAGCCGGTGACCCTGCAGGGGCACCCCATCTACTACAACAAGGACCTCTACCAGAAGGCCGGCCTCAGCCCCGATGTTCCAGCCAAGACGTGGGACGACTTCGTCAAGAACTGCGGCGTCGTCTCACAGAAGACCGGTGCGAAGTGCTTCGCGCAGGGGAACAAGGAGGGCTACGGCATCCAGTTCTTCCTGTCGGCCATGGGATCGGCGGTTCTGACCCCGCAAGAGTACGACGACTGGATCGCCGGTAAGCGCAACTGGTTCTCGCCGGACGTCAAGCGGATCTTCGAGCTCTGGAAGCAGACGGGCGACGCCGGGCTCAACAGCGACGGCGCCAACTCCACCGCGATGTTCAACGACGCGTTCGGGCTCTTCAACTCCGGCAAGGCCGCGAACGTCATCGGCCTGATGTCCGACGTCGGGCACTGGAAGGACTTCGCCGAGTTCCTCACCCCGGAGAAGGTCGGCGTCATGCAGGCGCCGGTGGTCAACCCTGCGGCGAAGCCGAGCCTGGCCTACGACGGCGGCATCGGCTACGCGGTCGCGAAGTGGACCAAGGACCCGAAGGTCGCCGCGGACCTGGTGCGCTCGCTGACCTCGACCGACGCCCTGAAGGCGTTCTACCTCGACGGCGGCGCCATCGCGTCCGACACGACGATCGACACCTCCGCGAGCGGCCCGGCCGTCAAGACGATCGTCTCGCAGGTGAAGTCCGGAAAGCCCGCCCTGCACGTCGCCCTGTCGTCCAAGACGCTCGACCTCATGGGCCGTCTCTCCCAGCAGCTGCTCAGCGGATCGGCCACAGTGGACGACGTGGTGCAGCAGCTGGCTGCCTCCGACAAGACGGGCTGACGACGTGGCGGCACCTTCCCTTTCTCCCGCGGGCCAGGCTGCGGCCGGGCCCGCAGGGGGGACCGCGCGCATCCCCCGGCGCAACCGCGCAGGGGGACGTGCCGAGCGCTGGGCTCCCCTGGTCCTCGTGGCACCGGCCGTGCTGATCATCGTCGGGCTGCGGCTGTGGCCGCTGGTGCTCGGGGTCAACTTCTCCTTCACCGGTGACGGCGACCGCAACGGCGTGCTGGTCGGCCTCGACAACTACCTGACCCTCTTCAGTGATCCGCTGTTCCTCACCGCGTTGCGCAACGTCGGCCTGCTCGTCCTGCTGCTGCCGGTGGCGGTGGCGATCCCCGGACTGCTCGCCACGTTCATCTACCTGCGGGTGCCGGGACATCGGCTCTACCGCGGCGTCTACTTCTTCCCCGCCGTGCTCTCGCCGGTGATCGTCGGCGCGATCTTCAACCTGCTGCTGGCCTTCGACGGTCCGTTGAACGCGCTGCTCGGCGGTATGGGCATCGGGCCGGTCGACTGGCTCGGCGATCCCGATGTGGCGATCTTCGCGGTCGTCGGCGTGCACGTCTGGGGGACGTTCGGCATGGCGCTGGTCGTCTTCCTCGCCGGCTTCGCCACCCTCGACTCCTCACTGCTGGACGCGGCGAAGGTGGACGGCGCGTCACTGCCGCAGACGATCTGGCACGTCATCGTTCCCAGCCTGTCCCGCACGATCCAGTTCGTCTTCGTCACCACGATGATCGGCATGCTGACGTCGATGTTCGGCCTGATCTACGTGATGACCGGCGGCGGGCCGGAGGGGTCGACCTACCTGCCCGAGTTCTACGTCTGGATCCAGCAGGGGCGGATGAACCAGCCCGCGCTCGCCTCCGCGGCGTCCACCGCCCTGTTCCTGATCATGCTCGTGGTGGGACTCGCCCAGATCGGCATCCTTCGACGCGCGGGCAAGGAGGACTGATGTCCGGCACCCGGCTGACCAGATGGGTCGTCGCGATACCGATGGCCGCGCTCGCGCTGGCCACGATCTACCCCTTGGTCTTCACCACCAACGTCGCCATGAAGACCCGCCGCGAGTACGTCCTCGACCGGTTCTCCCCCGCCGACTCGCCCAGCTGGGCCAACATCGTCAAGGCGTGGACGAGCGTCGGGATGTCGAAGTACTTCTTGAACTCGGTGATCGTCGTGACGTGCTCGGTGGCGCTGCTGCTGTTGCTGGGGTCGATGGCGGGCTTCGCGCTCGGACGGCTGCGCTTCCGCGGCTCGTCGACCCTCTTCCTCGCCATGCTCGCCGCGCTGTTCATCCCGTTCCAGGTGATCATGGTTCCGCTCGCGCGGATCATGGCGGACACCGGCCTCATCGACACCTATCCGGGACTGATCCTCGCGTACGTGGCGCAGTTCCTGCCGTTCACGATCTTCTTGCTGACCAGTTACTACTCGACCGTGCCGCCGGAGATCGTCGATGCCGCGCGCATCGACGGCAACACGGTGTACGGGGTCTACTGGCGGATCATGCTCCCGATCGGCGCTCCTGCGCTGCTGTCGGTCGGCGTGCTCAACGCCCTGTTCTGCTGGAACGACGTGCTCATCTCCCTGCTGATGATGCCGTCGGCTGAGAACCGCACGCTCATGGTCGGGGTCACGTCGTTGCGCGGCCAGTACTCCGACGACATCCCCACGTTCGCGTCCGGCGTGCTGATCGCCGCGATCCCCGTCCTCGTCGTCTACCTGTTCCTGCAACGACAGATCGCCGACGGGGTCACCGCCGGGTCCACGAAGGGCTGACATGCGCATCACTGGTCTGCGGACCCTCACCACCGTCCAGGACTGGGGCCGTGTGGTCGGCGACGCCAACGGCGTCTACACCGACGGCCTCGTCCGGGTTCCGATAGTCGTCGTGGAGACCGACGCCGGCATCACCGGTGTCGGTCTCGGACCGCACGTGGAGATCGAGACCGTCTTCGCCGCCATCGAGGGCGAGGACCCGAGGTGCGTCACCGCCCTCTACGACCGGATGCTGCGCCGGATGTTCAAGGCGGGCCACGCCGGCGCGGTGTTCGGCACCATCGGCGCCCTCGACACCGCGCTGTGGGACATCAAGGCGCAGGCGGCGGGAGAACCGCTGTGGCGGCTGCTCGGCGGACGCGACCGCCGCGTGCCCGCCTACGCCTCGGGTCTGGACATCGCGCTGGACGACGACGAGTTCGTTGCGGTGTACCAGAACTACGCCGACCACGGGCTGCGCGCGGCGAAGATCAAGGGAGGTCTCGACGTCGAGCGGGACCGGCAGCGCCTGGGCCTGGTCCGCGACGTCCTCACCGACGCGGGCCACGGTGCGCGGCCAAGCCTGATGCTGGACGTGAACGAGACCTGGACGCGCAAGCAGGCGGTCCGCCACGTCGGCGAGCTCGAGGACACTCTCGACCTGACCTGGATCGAGGAGCCGGTCCGGCGCTGGGACGTGGAAGGGCACGCAGCGGTCGGCCGCGGCGTCCGCGCCTCGGTCGCCACCGGGGAGAACCTCACCGGGCTCGAACAGCACCGCCCGCTCATCACGGCAGGAGCCGTCGACATCGTCCAGACCGCAGCGGTCTGGGGCATCACACACTTCCTGCGGGTCGCCGTTCTCGCCCACGCCCACGACCTGCCGGTCAGCCCGATCGGCACCACGCCGGTCGGTCTGCTGCACGCGGCCACGTCGGTGCCCAACCACCTGGTCAGCGAACTGCAGGACTTGCGGCCACCACTGGGCGTCTCCCTCGACCTGCACGTCGAGGACGGGGCCTACGTGCTCGGCGACAGTCCCGGCCTGGGCGTGCGCATCGACGAGGAGAAGATCGCCGCGTCGAGCCATCTCCTCCCCCACCCGGCGTCCGGAGGTTCGCACATCCGGCCCGAACGCGCGGGGCACCGCCTGCACGCCGTCGAGCCGGACGCCGACAGCGCCACAGTCAACGCATAGGCAGAACCGGCTTTCACAGGAGACCACAATGGACGGTCCACAGCGCTACGGCATGGTGATCCGGCTGCGCCCGGAGCGACGCGAGGAGTACCTGCGGCTGCACTCCGCGGTCTGGCCCGCCGTCGAACAGACCATGCTCGACGCGAACATGCGCAACTTCACCATCTTCCTGCACGGCGACCTGCTCTTCGGCTACTACGAGTACCTCGGGGACGACCACGACGCCGACCAGGCCCGCATCGCCGCCGACCCTGAAACCCAGCGCTGGTGGACTTTCACCGACCCGTGCCAGGAGTCCCTGGCACCGGCCGGGTCCGGACACCGGTGGGCGCCGATGCAGGAGGTCTGGCACCTGCACGACCCCAGGGCGTCCTGACCGGCCGGTGCCGGGGATCAGTGCTCCAGCAGGGAAACGCTGGTGCGATAGCCGGAGTCGCCGGCGTACGGCACCCGGCGGTCGATGCCGATGGTGACGGAGACGTCCTTTCCTGCGATGTCACCGGTCGGGAAGTACCGGCTCGGGATCAATCCACCGGGGCACCAGCTGCGGGGGTTGCTGGTGGTGTTGTTGCGGAAGATCCCCGGGTTCCCGTCCGGGCTGTACTGCTCCAGGCTCGCGCAGTCCACCGCGGTGGAGAACGAACCGACCCTGGTGCCGTTCACCGACACGGTGACCGTGGTGTTGGAGTACTCCTCACCGCCCGCCACCGAGCCGTAGCCGGCGATCACCAGCGCGATGTCGCCGCGGTTGCCGGCCGCGGTGTGCGCGACCGGGCCCGCGGTGATCGAGTTGGTGGTCTCACGGACGCCGGAGATCATCCCCGCGACGTCGTGATCCCGCGCGGTCAGCGTCACGGTGGAGATCAGCGACATCGAGTACTTGAAGCCGATCGCCCTGAACTCCGGGGTGACCTCGGGATGCGAGTCGCACGGATCACCGCGGTACGGGTTCGAGCCGCCGCCGATGCCGAGGTAGACGTCCTTGTCCGGGTCTGCCAGCGCACCCGCGTACGGTCCGAGGTCGGCGTCCGGGAAGGTGTAGTTCGCCTTGGCACCCCGCCAGTAGTTGCTGAACGGGGTGATGAAGTCCTGCAGGGTCACCCTCGGCGTGGTCGCGGTCGGTGTGGTGCCCTTCGGCACGGCAACGTAGAACACCGTGCCGATCCGGTCGTAGTTGTCGCACTGCGCGTGATAGCTCACTCGCACCCGCAGGTCGTCACCGATCAGCGTTTTCTCCGTGTCGGTCAGCTTTCTGGCGAACTCGGTGCCCCGGTTCCACATCAGCACGCCGGCGGGTGGGGTGTAGCCGACCGGGTCGCCGCTGGTGTAGATGCCGAACTGCGGGATGTGGTCGAACACCGTGATGGTGCCGCCGCCAGGGGTGCCGCTGCTGGTGCCGTAGACCTCGAACTCGTAGATCCGCGCGGCCTGGTCGGTGCTCTGAGTCGGTGTGGTGACAACGAGTTTCGCGTAGCGGGCGTTGGTCGCGGCGATCGAGTGCGTCGTCGTGTTCGCGGTGTTGTCCGTGACAGTCACCGGAGTGGTCCACGTGCTGCCGTCGGCGGACAGCTGAATGCCGAACGCCTTGGTGTTGTACATCGCCGGCTCGCCGCCGGCGCCCGCGTGCTTGACGGTGAAACCGGTGATCGACGCGGGCACGCCGAGGTCGACCTGAAGAAACTTGCTGCCTGCCGTCGAGCACCACTTGTCGCTGTTGCCACCGGTGACGCTGCCGTTGACGGCCTTCTCCGGCCCTTCGGCGCTCGCACACGCGGCGGAACCCGTGGCCGGTCTGTTCAGCGCCAGGTTGGTGGCGGCCGCAGTCGCGACCGGCGAACTGGCGATCAGGGACAAGGTGAGCACGCTCAACGACACGAGCGCCTGGGGCGCCTTCATCCGAACCGTCATGCAGACCTCGATGAGTTCGCAGGGGAGGCTTGTCTCGTGCCGATGCTGCCGAACATTTCCCGGTGTCTGCCAGACCCGTTCGTCTGCTGACAACAGCACGACAACCGCGCTACAACAGCACGCCTGTACTTCTTCGGTCCCAGACCACAACCGAGGGAGGACACGGTGAAAACCAAGTTGGCGGCGATACTGGCCGGGTTGCTGGTGGTCGTGACGCTCGGCGTGCCGGCGGCGAGTGCCACGCCGTACTACCGCGACGTCTACGTGCGCGACAACGTCAGCGACGTGGGCAACGAGCCCAGCGTCGGCAGCATCTACTTCAGCCCGGACATCAAGGTGTGCTGGACACCGGTGCCCTGCGCGGTGTCGAAGAAGCCGATCGTGGGAGCGGACAACTACGTCTTCATCACGTTGCGGCGCAAGCCCGGCGCCTTCGGCACCGTGGACGGCGGCCTCCACCTGTACCGCAGCAACCTCGGCGGCGGGACGGCGTGGCCCGGCGGCTGGACCTACATCGGCGGCGCGGGTACGAGTGTGCCGGCGGGCGGCACCACGGTCATGATCACGTGGCCCGGCTGGAACGTGCCAGGTCCTGCGCACTTCTGCCTGCTCGCCAGATGGGTGTCGGCCGCTGATCCGATGACGGTGGCCGAGGGCGCCAACACGCAGCTCAACGCACAGCGGAACAACAACATCGCGTGGCGCAACGTCGACTCCGTGCGGGTGTACCCGTTCAGACCGATCCGGGTGCCGTACACGATCGGCAACCCGGAGCCGTTCGACACCAGGCAGAGCCTGATCTTCGAGCAGTCCGAGCGGCCGTTCGCGGGCACGGTGACGATCGACCTCGGACGGGAGCTCGCGGCACGGTGGCGGGCTGCCGGGCAGAAGGGCACCGGGGTGAAACCCGTGGGTGAGACAGAGGTCCAGATCGTCGAGCCCAAGTTCGCCCGCATCGACGGGCTGGCGCTCAAGGCCGGTGAACGCGTCGAGACCGGGCTGACGTTCGCGACCGAGGTGGACGCGGATCCCGCCGTCCTGCAGGTGCACCAGGTCGACGCCCAGGGCGTGGACCTCGGCGGCGCGGAATACCGGATCAACGAGAAGGAATGAGTATCAGCCTCGGCGGGTCCGTCTCCGTTGAACGAAGACGGACCCACCGAGGGGGTTGTCAATGAAGACGATCATGGTGTTGTTACTGCTTCTGCTCGGAATCGTGCCCGCACAAGGAGCAGCGGAGTGCAAGCCTCCGGACTGTCCCATCGTCGTGGACGCGTACGACGGGCCGGTGCACGAGAGGGCAGGCACCTACGCCGCGGTGCTGAAGTCGCGCAACGGCGCGGCGAAGCAGAACGTCGAGGTGTCGTACAAGTTCGTCGACGGCACCGCGAAGCAGGGTGAGGACTACCGAGCCGAGCCGAGCGGAACGGTCACGATCAAAGCGGGTGCAGACCACGCCGAGGTGCCCTACACCGTGCTGCGCCTGGACGACCGGCAGAAGCAGTTCACCCTGCAGATCACCGCGGTGAAACCCGGCCAGATCGGCAAGAGCGTCGCCGTGTTCACGATCGCCGGCAAGAGGTGAACAGCGCCACGGCCTGAGCCCAGTGCCGAGCGGCCTCGGTCCACCGCCCGTACCGGCCCTCCAGGTCGGCGAACGTGCGGTGGACCTGGGCCTGGGCGAACAGGTCCGGCGCCTGGGCGCGGGCCGCCAGTGCGGCCGCGAGGTGATCACGGGCAGCGCCGAGGTCACCGAGTGCGCGCTCGGCCTCGCCGAGGTGGTGCAACGTCGACGCCTCGCGGTGCCGGTCGCCGAGCGCGCGGCACACCGCGAGTGCGCCGGCCAGGCATTCCCGTGCCACGGCTGGATCTCCGAGCGCGAGCTGAGTGACGCCGAGACCGATGAGCGCGTCCGCCTCGAAGCGGTGGTCGGTGACCTCGCGGCTGATCCGCAGGGCGTCGCCGAAGTAGCGCAGCGCCGGTGCGAGATCGGCGAGCTGGTGGAAGGCGTTGCCCAGTGACATCAGCGTCGCCGCCTCCAGCCGCGGGTTCGCCTCGGCGCGGAACGTCTCCAGCGCCGCGAACAACGGCTCCACGGCCAGGTCCGGCCGGCCCATCCGGACGTACGTGTAACCGAGGTTGCGCCGGGCCAGCGCCACGCCCACCTCGTCGCCCGCGGCCCGGTGCACGCGTGTCGCCGCACGGTACGACTCCAGCGCCAGGTCGAACTCGCGCAGCTCCGAGTGCGCGTTGCCGATGTTGTTGTACAGCCTCGCTTCCCCGCGCAGGTCACCTGCCTCTCGTACCAGGACGAGCGCTTGTCGTTGCACCACCATGGCTTCGGCGATGCGTGAGGTCATCTGCAAGGCGATGCCGAGTCCGCGCAGCATTTCCGCCTCGGCACGCTGGTCGCCGAGCGCGCGGGCGGCCCTGACGGCGTGTTCGCACTGCTCGACGCGTGCCGCCCAGTTGCCGCGTGCCTCGAAGTAGCTCGTCAGCAGGTACGCCAGCTGCCAGGTCTCGCGCTGCAGGCCGGAGCGTGCCGCCAGCCGGATCACGTGCAGCACGTTGTCGCGTTCGGCGTCGAGGTGGGCGAGCACCTCGACGCGGTTCGCCGCGAACGGAAGGTCGTCGCAGTGCGGCCGCGTGACGAGGTCGTGGCGCGGATTGAGCACGTTGTTGGCCGCGTGGGCGATCGTGAGGTACCGGTCGAGCAGGCGTTCCACCCCGTCGCTGAGGTCGCCGCTCTGCCTGGCGAACAGCCGGATCAGATCATGCAACGCGTACCGGCCGTTCCCTGCCTCGCTGATGAGGTGCGACGCGACGAGCTCGTCGAGACCCGGTCCCAGTGCGTCGGCGAGGTCGGCGGAAAAGCTCGCACCGGGATGCTCGCCGAGCACCCGGAAAAGGCGCGCCGCCTGCGGACTCAGCGTGCGGTGCGCACTGGCGAACACGGTGCGGACCGTGCGGTCGTCCCCGTCGACGGCCAGCACGTCCAGCGGGTCGTTGCGGGTCAGTTCACGCACGAGGTCGGCGATCCGCCTGCCCGGCCGCACCGCCAGACGCGCGGCCGCGATGCGCAGCGCGAGCGGTAATCGTCCACAATGGACGACCAGGTTCGAGGTCGCGCCGGACTCCGCGCACACCCTTGGTGCGCCGAGAATGCCGGCCAGCAAGGCGTGTGCCTCCTGCTCGCTCAGCAGGCCGAGGCGCACGGTGTGCACGGCATGACGCGTGCCGAGAGCCGAGAGCGTGTCGCGACTCGTGATCAGCAGCAGGTTCCCCTGGTCGCCGGGTACCAGGGGCAGCACGTCCTGCGCGCGGCGCACGTCGTCCAGCAGGATGAGAACACGCTTGCCGTGCAACAAGGTCCGGTACAGCGTGGCCGGATCGACGGGGATCCGGTCCGCGGGGACGCCGAGGCTGTGCAGCATCTCGGTCAGCGCCTGGGCCGGAGTGAGCCGTTGCAGGTCCAGGAACACCTGCCCGTCGGGGAAACGATCGGCCACGCGATGTGCCCACTCGACCGCGAACGTGGTCTTGCCGACCCCTGCGACACCGGACACCACGACGATCGGTGGCAGCTCGGCGAGCGCCGCGAACTCGGCGGCGCGACCGGTGAAATGACCAGCGCGGGCGGGCAGTTGGGCGGGTCTGGTGCCGTGCAGTGCGGGATCGCGGCGGAGGATGGCGGTGTGCAGTGCGATGAGCTCCGGGCCGGGGTCGGCGCCGAACTCCTCGGCGAGCCGGGATCTGAGCTTGTGGAACTCCTCGAGCGCGTCGGCGTGCCTTCCGCCGAGGTGCAACGCCCGCATCAGCAGGCCGACGAGCCGTTCCCTGGTCGGGTGGCTCACCACCAGCCGTTCCAGCTCCTCTGCCGCGTTCTGGCGGTTGAGCCGGTCGGCCCAGTGCACCTCCAGCGCGGCGATCCGCTGCTCCCGCAACCGATCGATCTCCGCACGCCCCCACCCGAACAGCTCCGTGCCCGCCAGCGGCTCACCACGCCACAGGCTGAGGTCCTTGGTCCGTTCGAACCGCTCCGCGTCGACGGACGCGTCCAGCTGATAGCCGCCGGGCTTGGTCATGAGTGCGCCGGGCATACCGCAGTCGGCAAGTGCCTGCCGCACGCGCGCGACATAACTGTGCAACGACCGCACGGCCGTGCGCGGCGGATCGTCGCCCCAAAGCACGTCCACGAGACGGTCGACCGGGACCGGCGTGCCCGCGCGCAGTGCGAGCGCCGCCACGACGCTGCGTTGCCGGGCGCCGCTCAGCGCGGCCCGACCGTGCGGACCGCACACCTCGACCGGCCCGAGGATCCGGACCTCACCACGTGGTCCCCCCACATCCCGTACGTTAGCCTGCGGAATGCACTGGCGGCAGGGCTGATCCGCACCAAGTGCGGAACCCCGTGAACTGCCATGAGGATGACCCTCATGGCAGTTCAGCTGGGCGGGGCAGATCAGCCGGCCAGGGTCACCTGCCACTGCTGGCTGTTCGCGCCCGTGGCCGGGACCTGGAGGATCTGGTCACCCGCCGTGGTGGACGACCCGGACACACCGAGCACCCTTGCCGCTGTTGACGTTGCGGAGCTTGACGTACCCGTTGCCGGCGTCCACCAACTGCCAGCGCTGGTTGGCACCGTTGTTGTCGGCCCACTGCACAACGCTCGCGTTGTCAGCGGTGGAGGCACCGAAGGCGTCGATCAGCTGCCGCTCTTCTGGCTGGAGATCTCGAACGCGCCTCCGCCCACGGACTCGAACTTCCACTTCTGGTTGTCGGCGTTGCCGTAGCCCCACTGGATGATGTTCGCACCGTCCGATGTGGACCCGGCGGACACGTCCACCGCCATCCCGGGCGCCGGTCGTGACCTTCCTTCGCGGGAGCACGTGCCGGAGACCGGACGTGCCCCCGCGCGGCGTCACATGGTCCACCTCTGGGCTCCGGAGTCGTTGCAGCTCCACAACTGCAGCCGGGCTCCGGTCGCCGTGGAGCCGCCGGCGACGTCGAGGCACTTGCCGCCGATCCCAGTGATCGAACCGTTGGGCTGCAACGACCACTTCTGGTTCGCACTGCCCGAACAGGCCCACATGATCACACCGGTCCCGTCGGCCGACGAGCCGCCAGAGGCGTCCAGGCACATTCCTCCGTTGCCGGTGATCGCGCCGCCGGAGGCGGTGAGCGCCCACCGTTGCGCGGCACCGCGGTCGCAGTCGGCGATCTTCACCTGCGAACCGGACGTGGCCGCCGCGTCGAGGCAACGGCGTGCCGAAGGGTTCACCAGGGCCGTCGACCACTTCTGGGCGACCGAGGCGTTGCAGGTCCACAGCTGGATCACGGTCCCGTTGGTGGTGCCGGAGTCCTTGACGTCCAAGCACTTGCCACCGATCCCGGTGATCGAACCATTGGGCTGCAACGACCACCTCTGGTTCGCACTGCCCGAACAGGCCCACATGATCACACCGGTCCCGTCGGCCGACGAGCCACCCGAGGCGTCCAGGCACTTGCCGTCCTTGCCGGCCAACGCATTCGTTGCCGCGACGTACCGCCAGTCCTGCGACACGGCGTTGTTGCAGTCGAACAGCACCACGCGGGTGCCGTCAGTGCCGCTGCCGCCGACCGGGTCGAGGCAGCGACCGGCGTTCGGGTTGCGGATCGGGTTGGCCGGCGGCGATGTCACCGCGTTGGTTGCCCGGTAGGTGCGGCCGGCGACGGCGGTGAAGGTGATCCGGTCACCGTCGCGGGTGCCGCTGACGGCCTGCCCCGTCGAGGTGTCGGTGAGCGTGTACGCGCCGGTGAAGATCCCGCTGCGCAGTGTCAGGCCACCCGAGACAGCAGGCGTCGCGGTGAAGTCCACGCCGCCCGCTGTCGTCCAGGACGCGTCCACGGTGACGTTGCCACGAGCCTTCAGCCCGGTAACCGAGCCCGAGGTCCACCCGCCGGGCTTCGCGGGCAGGACGTGGACGTCGCCGTTCTGGCTCTGCAGCAGCATCTCGGTCATGCCGGCGGTCGCACCGAAGTTGCCGTCGATCTGGAACGGCGGGTGGGTGTCGAACAGGTTGGCCAGCGTGGAGTTCTTGAGCAGCTCGGAGAGCATCCGGTGGGAGTGGTCGCCGTCGAGCAGCCGTGCCCAGAAGTTGATCTTCCACGCCTTGCTCCACCCGGTTCCGCCGTCACCGCGCGCGTTCAGCGACACCTTCGCGGCCTCACCGAAAGCCGAGCCCGCCGCGATCTGCCGGCCGGGATGCAGCGCGTACAGGTGCGAGACGTGCCGGTGGTCGTCGGTCCGGCTGTCCAGGTCGGCCTTCCACTCCTGCAGCTGCCCCCACGAACCGACGCGCAGACCGGGGTCGAGCTTGTCCCGCGCGCCCTGCACCTGTGCGCGGAACGCGGCGTCCACACCGAGCTTGGCCGAGGCGGCGATGGTGTCGCTGAACAGACCCCACACGATCTGCTGCGCCATCGAGTCGCCCGCCGTGAAATCGCCGTGCTCCGGCGAGTACGACGGCGTGGCGACGAGCCTGCCGTCACGAGGGTCGGTGCGCAGGTTCGCCAGCCAGAACTCGCTCGCGCCCTTGAGCAGCGGGTACACCCTGTTCAACAGCGCCGGGTCCTGGCCGAACCGGTAGAGGTCGTAAAGCTGGGAGGCCAGCCAGCCGTTGGCCTCGGGGAACCAGAACGCGGTCGCCCAGTCGTGCACGCCGGTGTAGCCGAACGGGTTGGTCTCGTTCTGCACCAGCCACCCTCCGGTGCCGAACATGGTGGCCGCACTCACCTCACCCGGAGGTTTGAGCTGCTCGACGAACCGGACGTACGGCTCGGCCGTTTCCGCCAGGTTGGCCTGTGCGGCGTGCCAGTAGTTCATCTGGACGTTGATGTTCGTGTGGTAGTCCGACGCCCACGGTGGCGAGGTCGACTGGTTCCACACCCCTTGGAGGTTGGCAGGCAGCGACCCGGGACGAGAGGACGCGATGAGCAGGTACCGGCCGTACTGGTAGTACAGCGCCTCCAGCGCGCGATCGTCCGCGGAGGCGCCACCGGTGTAGGCGGCACGCAGGTCGTCGGTGGGCTTGTTCGGCATCACCTGGCCGATGTTCAGCTTCACCCGGTCGAACAACGCCTTGTGGTCCGCGACGTGCTCCGCCCGCAGCGTCGTGTACGACTTCGCCGCCGCGCCGTCCACCGCGGCCGTGACCGCGTTCCTGGGATCGGCGCCGCGATAGTTCGGATAGGTGTCGGCGTAGTTCGTTCCGGCGCCGACGATGAAGGTCGCGCTGTTCGCGCCCGACACCGTCACGGTGCTGCCGCTGCTGGTGACGGTTCCGCCGTCGGCGAGGACGCGGATCTGCGATTCGAAGATCATCCCGTTGTCGGCCAGGGTGCCGCGAATGGTCAGCCGGCCGTTCGCGGCGGACGCGGTGAAGTCGTTGCGCGGTGAGGTGTAGCGCAGGCTGAACGACACCTTTCCCTGCTGGTTCGCGCCCAGCCGTCCCACCATCACCTTGCCGGGATGACTGGCGAAGTACTCCCTGTCGTGGACCACACCGCCGTCGGTGTACCTCACCTTGGCGGTGGCGTCCCCGATGTTCAGCTCGCGGCGGTAGCCGGTGGACGTGCCGGACTGACCGGCCAGGTCCAGGTGCAGGTCACCGAACGTCTGATAGGCGCCGAACCCGGCCTTGGCCTGGCCGAGCTTGCCGGCCACCCAGTCCGGAGCGGCCTTGCCGTCCCGGTTGATGACGTCGACGACCTCCTGCAACGCTCCTGGACGCGCCGAGGTCCAGTTGCCGAAGTTGTACCCCGGCGAGCCCGGGCCACCTGTCCACAACGACTTCTCGTTGAACTGCAACCGTTCCGAGGACGCACCGCCGAACACCATCGCGCCCAGCGCGCCGTTGCCGATGGGCAGCGCGCGGCTCTCCCAGTCGGTGGCGGGCTCGTCGTACCAGAGGGTGTTGCCGTCCGGAGCGGCCTGCGCCGAAGCGACAGGGACGCCGGAGGACCGGAGCCCGACGCCCGTCGACGCGATCATCACCAACCCGGTGACCACGGCCAACAGCCGAGTACCCGACCTGAACCTGCCCACATCGCCCCCTTGCGATAGATCGGGGCCAGGCCGTGTGCCTGGCCCCGAGCCTGCCGTCGGTGGTCACGCTCCTCAGCTGATCAGCTGAGGCCGGCCATGATGGCGTTGATGACGCCCTGCTGGGTCACTGCGCGAGTGTTCCGGTTGAACAGGCCGAAGCCGTAGCGGCCGTTCACACCGTTGTCCCAGTAAACGGTTGCCGCGCCGTACTTCTTCGAGGTGGCGACGATGGCGCGGGCGAAGTCCGCGCGGTACCGGTTGTTCGACGAGTCGGCCGACGTCTTGTCGATCGAGCCGAACTCACCGACGACCACCGGGTATCCCTTCGTCACGAAGGTGTCGTACATCTTCTTCAACTGGGAGTCCAGGTAGTCCTCCTGTCCCCAGGTGGACTTCCTCGACGAGTCCGTCGCTCCCCGCCCCCACTGCGTGATCCGGTCGTTCTCCTCGCCGGCGAAGTCCCACGGGCTGTAGTAGTGGACGGAGATCATGATGCGCTTCTCGCCGCTCGGGATCGACGGGGACCGGTACCGGTCGCTCGGTATCACGAAGCCGTAGTTGCCGGCCGTGTAGTCGATGTTCGTGTTCCAGCCGGGGACCAGCAGCCACCTCGAGGAGTTGTTGCCGCCGGCCCTGCGCACGGTGTCCACGAAGATCTGGTTCCAGGCGTTGATGTTGGAGTAGCACGGCTGGGTCGGCTGGCCCCACGTGCCGTCGAAGTTCTCGTTCATCGACTCCAGGATCAGGCGCTGGTCGTAGTTCTGGAACCGTTGCGCGATCTGCTGCCAGACCTTCTGGTACTTGGCCCTGATCGTGGCCTGGTCGGACACGTCGCAGATCAGCCATGCGCCGCCGATGGTCTTGTAGCCGTCACCGTGCATGTTGATCACCACGTGCAGGCCGCGGTTGTAGGCGTAGTTGACGACCTCCTGGATCCTGTTCAACCAGGACGCGTTGACCGTGTAGTTCGGTGCGGGACCGATGTGGTTCAGGTAGGAGACCGGAATCCGGATCGTTTTGAAGCCGGAATCCCTCACCCTGTCGATCAGGGCTTGGGTGATGACCGGATTGCCCCATGCTGTTTCACCGGGGACGCCGTTCACCATGGCTTCCATCTGGTTGCCGAGGTTCCAGCCGGCGCCCATGGACGCGACGATCTGTGCGGCGTTCAGCTGTTGCACGGTATCGGCAGAGGACTGGCCGACCAGGCCAGAAGCGGACATCGCAGCAGTCAGCACGGCAGCAAGGAAACCGGTCCTGAACTTTCTCCCTTTTGCACCCACAGAGTTCTCCTCCGATTTTGAGCACGCCAAATCTCTCTTGCCGCATCGGCGGCTGCGGGACGTTAATCCAAAGTGACAGGCGCGACTCTCGGAGTCAACATCTGCGTCACAAAAGCCATTCGCGCGAGACTGTTCGACACGTTTCGACGAAATTCGAGTCGAAATGGTACGAGCGCCGATTCGGGCGGCTGCCGTCGAATTCGACTCAATTGGGGCGTGGACACCCGGCACGGGCCGCTGAGCAGCCCCGGCTCAGCCGTCGCGGCCCACGTGCTCGCGCAGCCACCGCTCGGTGGTGTTGATGTGCATCAGGGCTGCGGCCTGCGCCAGCGCGGCGTCCCGGTCCACCAGCGCTTGGAAGATCGCCTCGTGCTCGGCGAGGGTCCGGCTCGCCGCGTTGTCGTCGACCAGCCCGCGCCAGACCCTGCCACGGACCGTGCGACTGGAGATGCCCTCCAGCAGGGTCGTCAGCGTGGCGTTGCCGGTGGCGGCGACGACCGCGCGGTGGAACGCGGCGTCGTGGGAGTTGAGCAGCTCCACGTCGTCCCGCGCCGCGCGCATCGCGTGGAGGTGTTGTTCGACCTCGAAGAGCTCGCGGTCGGAGATGCGGGCCGCGGCGAGCCCCGTCGCGACCGGTTCGAACAATCTGCGCACCTCGGTGAGCTCCAGCAGGGTGTCGCCGCGCAACAGCTCCACCGCCGACGAGATGCCGCCGAGCAGCACCTCCGGTTCCAGGCTCGTCACGTAGGTGCCGTCACCGCGCCGGATCTCCAGCACCCGCGCGACCACCAGCGCCTTGACCGCCTCCCGCATGAGGTTGCGGGACAGGCCCAGCTCGGCCGCCAGCTGCTGCTCGGGCGGGAGCTTGGACCCCGGCGGGAGCTCACCCGACCCGATCAGGTCCCTGATGCGGCCGATGGCCTTGTCGGTCAGTGACATCCGCGCAGAGTAGCAACACATCCCATCTCTGCCGAAGAGATGGGATGTCACCTTCAGGGCACCACGGGCGGAGGAAGTGACCGCTAGCTGGCAATATCGTCGATTTCAGCGTCGAACAGCCCATCGGCCGTAGACAGCAGACACCGCGTCACCCTATAAATCCATCCCATGTCCGAGGCTTCGTCGTTGCGCCGCGGACACGCCGTTGACACACGACGAGGGGTGGTTGCGATGCCAGGTACACGCCTGCGAGGGAGCACCGGGCGATGACCGAGCTGATCACCGCGGTCGAGGCGGCCGACATCCGGTTCCCCACCTCTCGCGAGCTCGACGGTTCCGACGCGATGAACCCCGAGCCCGACTACTCGGCCTCCTACGTGACCATCCGCACGAGCGAGGGCGCGGAGGGCTACGGGCTCGCGTTCACCGTGGGACGCGGCAACGACGTCCAGGTCGCCGCCGTGCGCGCGCTGGCTCCCCTGGTCACCGGCCTGTCCGTGGACGACGTCCTCGGCGATCTCGGCGCGTTCTCCCGGCGGCTGACCGGCGACAGCCAGCTGCGCTGGCTCGGCCCGGAGAAGGGCGCCATCCACATGGCCGCCGCCGCGATCGTCAACGCGATCTGGGACCTCTACGGGCGCCGGGAGCAAAAGCCCGTGTGGCAGCTGCTTTCCGAGCTGACGCCAGAGCAGCTGGTCGATCTCGTCGACTTCCGCTACCTCGAGGACGCGCTCACCCGCGACGAGGCGCTCGACATCCTCCGGCGTGCAGAACCGGGTCGCGCCGCACGCACCGCTCACCTGTTGCGCCAGGGATATCCCGCGTACACGACCACGCCCGGCTGGCTCGGCTACGACGACGAGAAGCTCGTGCGGCTGTCCAGGCAGGCCGTCGCCGACGGGTTCACCCTGATCAAGCTGAAGGTCGGCGCCGATGCCGCCGACGACGTGCGCCGCCTGCGACTGGCGCGCGAGGCCGTCGGCCCCGGCATCAAGATCGCTGTCGACGCCAACCAGGCGTGGGGCGTGAGGCAGGCGATCGACTGGATGGCCGCGCTCGCGCCGTACGACCCGTACTGGATCGAGGAACCGACCTCACCCGACGACATCCTCGGCCACGCCACCATCCGCCGGGCCGTCGCGCCGGTGAAGGTCGCCACCGGCGAGCACACCCACAACCAGGTGATGTTCAAGCAGCTGCTGCAACTGGACGCGATCGACGTCCTGCAGCTCGACGCCAGCCGCACCGCGGGTGTCACCGAGAACGTCGCGATCCTGTTGCTGGCCGCGAAGTTCGGCGTCCCGGTCTGCCCGCACGCCGGCGGAGTCGGGCTGTGCGAGATGGTCCAGCACCTGGCGATGTTCGACTACGTGGCCGTCAGCGGTACCACCGAGAACCGCGTCATCGAGTACGTCGACCACCTCCACGAGCACTTCACCGACCCGGTGCACGTCCACGACGGCCACTACCTCACCCCGACGGCACCCGGCATCAGCGCCGAGCTGCGTCCCGCGTCCGTCGCCGCACACCGCTTCCCGGACGGACCGGTCTGGAACACGCAGGTCACCGCCTGAGCCTTGCACCTGATCCCGCCACCCGTAAGGAGATCCGCCGTGAACACCAGATCTCGCACCTGTCTCGGTCTCGTCGCGCTCCTCACCGCCGTCCTCAGCGCCTGCGGGTCCGCGGGCTCCGGGGCGGGCGGCGGGACGGTGGTCGGCGTCGACTACCCGCGGTCCGACACCGACTTCTGGAACTCGTACATCAAGTACACCCCCGAGTTCGCGAAGGAACTGGGCCTGGAGCTCAAGACCACGAACTCGCAGAACGACGTCGCCAAGCTCACCGCCAACGCCCAGACGTTCATCAGCCAGGGCGTCAAGGGCGTCGCGATGGCACCGCAGGACACCGCGGCCATCGCGCCCACCCTGGAACAGCTGGCGGCGAAGAAGATCCCGGTGGTCACGGTCGACACCCGGCCCGACAGCGGCAACGTCTTCATGGTGGTCCGGGCCGACAACCGGGCGTACGGCGAGAAGGCCTGCCGTTTCCTCGGCGCCAAGCTCGGCGGCAAGGGCAAGGTCGTGATGCTGCAAGGGGATCTGGCGTCGATCAACGGCCGCGACCGCACCGAGGCGTTCAACGACTGCATGAAGAGCAACTACCCCGGCATCACCGTGCTGGGCGAGGCCACGAACTGGGACGGCGCGGTCGCGGCGCAGAAGCTGCAGACCGACCTCACCGCCAACCCGGACATCAAGGGCGTCTACATGCAGTCCAGCTTCGCGCTCTCAGGAACGCTCCAGGTGCTCAAGCAGAAGGACCTGCTGGTTCCTCCGGCCGATCCCAAGCACGTGTTCATCGTGTCCAACGACGGGATCCCCGAGGAGCTCAAGAACATCGCCGAGGGCCACATCGACGCCACCGTCTCGCAGCCTGCCGACCTCTACGCCAAGTACGCCCTGCAGTACCTGAAGGCCGCGATCGACGGCAAGGCGTTCAACCCCGGCAAGACCGACCACGACAGCACGATCGTCCAGGTCCGCGACGGTCTGCTGGAAGACCAGCTCTCCGCTCCCCTGGTGACCGCGGACGGCGGCACGTTCGACGGCGTGCCCAGCCTGAAGCACGACGACAAGTCCTTGTGGGGCAACAAACTCAGCTGAGCGGGGGCCGGCATGGTCGCAACTCCGCCCGTCGTCGAGGCGACGGGAGTGACGAAGCGGTACGGGTCCACCGTGGCCCTGCACGAGGCCGCCATCAGAATCGACCAGGGGCAGACCCACGCGCTGGTCGGGCGCAACGGGGCGGGCAAGTCGACCCTGGTGAACGTCCTCACCGGACTGCAGGCACCGGACGAGGGCACCATCACGTTCGCCGGTGAGCCTGCTCCCCGGCTCACCGACCGCGACGCGTGGCGGCAGCGGGTCGCGTGCGTCTACCAGAAGTCCACGATCATCCCCGAGCTCACGGTCGCCGAGAACCTGTTCCTCAACCGGCACGACCACGGCCGCAGCGGGCTGATCAGCTGGAAGACCGTGCGCCGCAAGGCGAGGGAGCTGCTGGACACCTGGTCGGTCGACGTGGACGTGCGTCTGCCCGCCGGTGACCTGGACGTCGAGCAGCGTCAGTTCGTGGAGATCGCCAGGGCGCTTTCGTTCGGGGCGCGGTTCATCATCCTGGACGAGCCGACCGCCCAGCTCGACGCCGCCGCCATCACGCGGCTTTTCACCAGGATCCGCGAGCTCCAGCAGCAGGGCGTCACGTTCCTGTTCATCAGCCACCACCTGGAGGAGATCTACGAGATCTGCGACGTGGTCACGGTGTTCCGCGACGCCCGGCACGTCCTGACCACCGCGGTCGGCGAGCTGCCGCGGGCGGAGCTGGTGGCGGCCATGACCGGTGAGGCGGCGGCGGAAACCGATGGCACGCACCGCGCTCCGGACGCGGACGCCGCTCCCCGTGCTGGAGATGACAGGCGCGTCACTCGCCGGCGCGTACGAGGACGTCTCGTTGCGGGTCCGCGCCGGCGAGATCGTCGGCCTCGCGGGCGCAGCGAGCAGCGGCCGCATCGAGATCGCGGAGACGGTCGCGGGTCTGCGGGCGACGACGGCCGGCACGGTGGAGATCGCGGGCTCGCGGCCACGGCCGGGCAG
>NZ_VSRL01000124.1 GCF_012184385.1 Lentzea indica | reverse complement strand
CGCCGCCGACCTCGCGGACATCCCGGCCCTGCGCGCCGCGGATCCCTCCGAGATCGCCGCGGCGGTGGCGTTCCTGGCATCGCCTCAAGCCTCGTACGTCAACGGCACCGTGCTCACCGTCGACGGCGGCCGCACGGAATTCGCAATCTGAAAGGGACGTCGCGTTGGCCACTTCGGGACCCGACTTCACCATGACCGACTTTCTCGGGGCGCTCACGCACGTGGTGCGGCCGGATGGCGGGCGTCCGTTGGTCGTGCACGACGACGAGCTCGAGACGATCCCGCCGGGCGCGGTGCCGAACCCGACGACGCTGCGGATCGCGGGCAAGCTGCCGACGTCGACGTTCGAGCTGTTCCGCCAGGTGATCCCGCCGGGCGAAAGCTCTGACATGCAACGGCATTACCACGAGACGGTGCACTTCGTGATCTCCGGCGACGGGCACAGCGAGATCCAGTGCGCCGATCCGGACGCGTTTGAGACGGTGACGTGGACGGCAGGCTCGTTCGTCTACACGCCACCGTGGACGTGGCACCGCCACTACAACGACTCCGCCGAGCACCCGGTCGAGTTCCTCACGATCGAGAATTCCCGGCTGCTCGCGCTGTTCGGGCTCGCCCGCAGGCAGAGCGCGGGGCTCGCGACCTTCGGCGAGGCCCGCGCCCGATTCGACACACCAGGGGAGGACCAGTGATTCCCGACCACGTCAGCATCTGGGGCGAACTGTCGCATGTGGACCACGTCGTGCGGCACGTGGACGTCCCGGTGCGCGGCCACACCGTGCGGACCAGGATCCTGCAGGCCGGCGCCGGGCCGGAACTCGTGCTGCTGCACGGCACCGGCGGCCACCTGGAGGCCTACTCGCGCGACATCGCGGGACTGGCGGAGGACTTCCGCGTCACCGCCTACGACATGGTGGGCCACGGCTGGTCCGACCTGCCGGATCTCCCGTACACGATCGACGTGCTGTCCGAGCACCTCGTGGGGCTGCTGGACGCGCTGGACGTGCAGAAGGCGCACCTGTCCGGTGAGTCGCTCGGCGGCTGGGTGGTCGCCTGGGTGGCCGCGCACCACCCGTCCCGTGTCGATCGGCTGGTGCTGAACACTCCTGGCAACATCGCGAACAAACCGGAAGTCATGCAACGCATGCGGGACAGCACGATGGCCGCCGTGCTCGACCCGAGCGAGGAGACCGTGCGGCGACGGGTGGAGTTCCTGTTCCACCACAAGGAAATGGTCACCGACGAGCTGGTGAACCTGCGCCGTCAGGTCTACTCGCGGCCGGGTTTCGTGCAGGCGATCACCAACACGCTGGTGCTGCAGGACCCGGTGGTGCGCAAGGACTTCGCGTGGGATCCGGTGTGGGTGGGGAAGGTCGCGGCGCCGACTTTGCTGCTGTGGACCAGCCACGACCCGACCGGCGGGCTGGGCGAGGCCGAGATGTTGCTGGAGTGGTTGCCGGACGCCCGCCTGCACGTCATCGACGACGCAGGCCATTGGCCGCAGTGGGAAAAGGTCTCCGAGTTCCTCGACACGCACCGCACCTGGTTGTTGCACGGAAAGGATCCCTCCTGATGGCGGAGATCATCGGTTTCGCCGGGATGTCGCACAGCCCGTTCGCGACACTGCTGCCGCCCGAGGAGTTCGGCGGTCCCGGCGGGGCGTTCCTGCGCGACGCGGACCGCGTGCGGCGTGCGGTGGAGGCGCTGGCACCGGACGCGATCGTGGTCATCGGACCGGACCACTTCCACGCCAACTTCTACGACGTGATGCCGCCGTTCGTGCTCGGGGTCGAGGAAGCGGTGGGGTTCGGCGACTTCGGCAGCAGCTCCGGCCCGTTACCGGTCGCACAAACGCTTGCCTGGTCGGCCCACAGCGGCCTGGCCGACGCGGGGTTCGACGTGTCCCTGTCGTACTCGCTGACCGTCGACCACGGCATCGTGCAGAGCTACGAGATGATCACAGGTGGCACGACGCTGCCGCTGGTGCCGCTCGTGGTGAACACGGCCGCGCCTCCGTTGCCGTCGCTGGATCGCTGCGTCGAGCTCGGCAGGGCGCTCGGGGCCGCGTTGCGGTCGTCGGTGTTCCCCGGCCGGGTGCTGGTGGTCGCGAGCGGCGGCTTGTCGCATTGGCTGCCGTCCAACGATCCGCGCGACCCGTCGGTGGTGGGGGAGCGGCGTGAGTCGTTGATCAGAGGGCGGGCGTACGCGAAGGAGTTCGCCGCGGCTCGCGAGCCACGCGTGCGGGCCATGGGAGGCAACCCCGAGGCGCGCGTGAACGCGGTGTGGGACGGGTGGTTCCTCGACCGGCTGTCCGCGGGGGCGGCCGGTGAGATCGCTTCCATCGGGCACGAGGCGCTGGAGGCGCACGCGGGCAGTGGCGGGCACGAGATCCGCTGCTGGCTCATCGGACAGGTCGCCGTCGGGCTGCCGCTGGTGTGGACGAGCTACGAGCCGGTGCCTGAGTGGATCACCGGCATGGGCATCGGGACCACTTTCCCCGTGGTTACCGGGTGAGATCGAGGGCGATGTCGGTGAGCATGTCCTCCTGACCACCCACCAGGCGCCGGCGTCCGGCTTCGAGCAGGAGATCCCGGACGTCGGCGCCGGTGCGTTGGGCGGCGACGGCGGCGTGGCGCAGGAACGAGCCGTACACACCCGCGTAGCCGAGCGTCAGGCTCTCGCGATCGACGCGGACCGGCCGGTCCGGGAGCGGGCGGACGAGATCGTCGGCGGCGTCCTGGAGCGCGAACAGGTCGGCGTTGTGCTGCCAGCCTTGGAGGTTCGCGACGGCGACGAACGGTTCGATCGGGCAGTTGCCCGCGCCGGCACCGAGTCCGGCGAGGGAGGCGTCGACCCTGGTCGCGCCTTCTTCCACCGCTGCAACCGAGTTCGCCACCGCGAGCGAGAGGTTCTCGTGGGCGTGAATGCCGATTTCGGTTTGCTCGTCGAGGACGTCGCGGTAGGCGCGCACTCGGTCGCGCACGTCGTTCGTGAGCAGGCGGCCGCCGGAGTCCGTGACGTACACGCAGTTCGCGCCGTAGGACTCCATCAGTTTCGCCTGGCGTGCGAGTTCTTGTGGCTGTGCCATATGGCTCATCATCAGGAACCCGGACACGTCCATGCCCAGGTCGCGCGCTCCGGCGATGTGCTGGGCGGCGATGTCGGCCTCGGTGCAGTGCGTGGCGACGCGTACCGAGGTGACACCGAGCCCGTGTGCGCGCTTGAGGTCGCTGAGGGTGCCGATGCCCGGCAGCAGCAGCGTGGTGAGTTTGGCGTGGGTCAACGCTTCCGCGGCCGCGGCGATCCAGTCCCAGTCGGTGTGGCTGCCAGGACCGTAGACGAGTGATCCGCCGCTGAGCCCGTCGCCGTGCGCCACCTCGACGGCGTCGACACCGGCGGCGTCCAGGGCCTTGGCGATCTCGGTGACTTTTGCTGGAGTGATGTTGTGGCGCAAGGCATGCATGCCGTCCCTGAGCGTCACGTCCTGAAGGTAGATCTTCATGCCCGCACCACCGCCGCCATCGTTTCCGCGACGCGGAGCGCCGCGCTGGTCATGATGTCCAGGTTGCCCGCGTACGCAGGGAGGTGGTCGGCCGCGCCCTTCACTTCGAGCAGCACGGTGACCTGGTGCGTCACCGGTTCTTCAGTGAGGGTGTGCGGCTGTTGCACGGGGTCGATCTGCACGCGTTGTTTGAGCCGGTAGCCGGGGATGTACGTGGCGACCTCGGCGATCATGTCCTCGATCGAGTCGCGGATCTGTTGGTGGGTCTTGGTGTCCGCCGCGTCGACGAGGGCGAGCACGGTGTCCCGCATGGTGATCGGCGGGTCGGCGGGGTTGAGCACGATGACGGCCTTGCCCCTTTTCGCGCCACCTACCTCGGCGATGGCGTGCGCGGTCGTCTCGGTGAACTCGTCGATGTTCGCGCGGGTGCCTGGTCCTGCCGACCGTGACGCGATCGAGGCGACGATCTCCGCGTACGGCACGGGCGTGATCTTCAGGATCGCGGCGACGATCGGAATCGTGGCCTGGCCGCCGCAGGTGACCATGTTGACGTTCGGCGCGTTGAGGTGTTCGTGCAGGTTCACCGTCGGCACCACCATCGGCCCGATTGCGGCCGGCGTGAGGTCGATGACCCGTTTGCCGTGCGTCGCAAGGACTTCGGCGTTGGCTTGGTGGGCATGAGCGGACGTGGCGTCGAAGACGATCTCGACGTCCGCGAAGCAGGGCATCCTGGTGAGCCCGTCGATGCCTTCCGCGGTAACGGGAACGCCGAGCTTCTCGGCTTTGGCCAGACCGTCCGACGTGGGGTCGATGCCAGCCAAGGCCGCCATTTCCAGTGCGGTGGACCGCTTGAGCACTTTGATGACGAGGTCGGTGCCGATGTTGCCCGACCCGATCACCGCGACCTTCGTGCGCATCACGCCTCCTTCCCGAACGACGCCCGCACCGTGCCGAGCCCGGTGATCGTCGCTTCGACGTGGTCGCCTGCCTGGACGGGGACGACCGGTCCGAGCGCGCCGCTGAGCACGACGTCGCCGGCCTTCAGCGGATCGCCGAGGTGGGCCGCGGTCGTGGCGAGCCACGCGAGTGCGGCCAGCGGATCGCCCATGCAGTCGGCGCCGGTTCCGTTTGAGCGCGGCTCGCCGTTGACGCTGAGCACCATCGACACGTCCCGCGTCACCACGGCACCTGGTTCGTGCTCTGCACCGAGCACGAACAGCCCCGCCGACGCGTTGTCCGCGACCGTGTCGGCGAAGGTGATGTCCCAGCCGCTGATCCGGCTGTCCACGATCTCCAGCGAGGCTCGGACGTACCCCACCGCTTTGGCGACGGTGGCTTCGTCGAACGGCCCGGTGGTGAGGTCCGCGTTCAGCACGAACGCCACCTCCGCCTCCACCCTCGGCTGCAGCAGGCGCGACATCGGCAGCACGTCGCCGTCCTTGAACGCCATGTCGTCCAGCAGCACGCCGAAGTCTGACTGGTCCACGCCCAGCTGACGGCGCACCGCGGTAGAGGTGAGGCCGATCTTGCGCCCGACGACCGTGGCGCCGTCGGCGATCCGGGCGGCGACGTTGCGCTGCTGCACCGCGTAGGCCTCGTCGTCACCGATGAGGTCACGCACAGGCGCACAGGGCACCCGCGTGTTGGCCGCGGTGGCCAGCCGCACTGCCGCCGTGCGGACGGAGTTCTCGTTCATGCCAGCCATGGTGGCGTCGCGGACCGTCTTGTGGGGACTTCTGAGTTCCGCTCACCGGAACTCGATGGCACGATCTGATGATGACCGACGTGCCGAACACCCTGCTGGGCAAGGTGATGTCGGTGCTGAACGCCTTCGGCGCCGACGACGACGAGCTCGGTTTCGCGGAGCTGGGCAGGCGCACCGGGTTGTCCAAGTCGACACTGCACCGCCTGATGGGCGACCTTGTCGACGCCCGGCTGCTCGACCGAGGCCCACGCGGGTACCGCCTCGGCGGCCACCTGTTCCAGCTGGGCATACGGGCGTCCGTCGAACGCCGCCTGGTCGAGGTGGCCATCCCCTACCTGGAAGACCTCTACGAGCGCACCCACGAGACCGTCCACCTCGGACTCCGCGAGGGCCACGAGGTCGTCTACGCCGCCAAGATCGGCGGCCACCGGCAGGCGACGTCACCGTCCCGCCTCGGCGGCCGGATGCCCCTGCACGCCACCGCGATCGGCAAGGCACTGCTCGCCCACGCACCCCCGCAGGTGCGCGCCGAGGTGCTCTCCGCCCCGCTGGACCGCCGGACGCCGCGCACCGTCATCACGCCTGGCTCACTCCGCCGCCAGCTCGCCGCGGTCCGTCAGACGGGCGTGGCCTACGAGTTCGAGGAGTCCAGGGTGGGCCTGGCGTGCGTGGCGTCGCCGGTGCTGGGCCACGACGGCGCCGTCGTGGCCGCGGTCAGCGTCGCCGGGCCGACCACCCGCTTCGATCCCCGTTCGCACGCGGCTTCGGTGCACGCGGCGGCGACGGGCATCGCGCTCACCCTGGTGCGCCGAGCCAACCTGACGACCGGCACCTGACACCTCTGATATCCGATATATCAGCGCCTGGACGTGACCGCAGACCGGCGCCGCGCAGCACGCCGATATATCAGTTATGCAAAAGACGTTTGCGGACGTCCGCAAACGTCTTTTGCATAAGGATGGATAAGTGCAGGTCAGAAGGCCTTCACGTCGAGGTAGGCGCCGAACGTGCCCAGCCAGTGATCAGCCATGTACCCGTGCCCGCCGAACACGTACGTCCACCCGGCCTCGCGGTGCACCGACGAAGCCGTCCGCGCCAGCTCGGTATACCGGTGCCCGGCCGGTAGCGACTCCGCGATCGCCTCCCAGTTCCAGGCGCGCGACAACGCGAGCCCGGCCAGGTGCGAGCCGTACGGATCGCCTGGGTCGTCGACCGGATAGGGCTCGCGCAGGACGCGCCACCGTTCGGATTCGAGCTCGGGCAGGTACGCGTCGAGCCAGTCTCCGAACTCCGCGGTGTTCAGTGCGCGCCGCATCAGGTCGGCCGTCGTCAGCGCGGGGGACAGGAAGTCGGCGGCGTCCGGCTCGAACCCGCCGTACGCGGTCTCGTCCCGGTGCCACCGCAGGGCCGCGTCGACGCACGCCGAAGCCAGCTCGGAGTCCCCGGTCGCCTGTGCGGCGTCGAACACCAGCCCGGTCGCGAACGCGGTGTTGCTGTGCGTGCCGGTCCTGACCGGCAGCCGCGCCGCCGAGATCCACTCCAGCCACCGGTCGCGCAGTACGTCCGCGATCGGGGCCACCGACCAGGGCAGGCCGCTCGTCCGCAGTTCCGCGTCGAGCAGCAGCAGCCACGCCCACCCGTACGGCCGCTCCCAGTACCGTCCCGCCGGCGAGGCGAAGAAGGCGGCCTCGACGGCGCAGTTGTCGTGCGTGATCAGCTTGTCGAGGGTGTCGCCGGCCAGGTCCGCGCCCGTCAGCGACGGGCGCAGGCGCAGTATTCGCACGGCGAGCCACGTCTGATGCACGCACGAGTGCCAGTCGAACGACCCGGCGAACACGGGGTGCAACACCCGCTGCGGCACGAGCCGGTGATCACCGTCGATCACGTGGGTCCAATGCACCGGGTGGTCACGCTGGATGTTGTCGATCGCGATGCCCAGCAGCCGGGTCGCGGTGCTGTCATCCAATCGGGTGGCGTCCATGGCCCACATCATGCAATGCGGCGTCTCAATAGGGCAGAGCCCGATAGTTGACAAGTAACAGACTTCACTCGTGCGGACATCCGAGATGACCTGCGAGCGACTCACCCGGGAACGCGCGCTGAAGAGCTGACAGGCCCGGCAGGGTCTCTCAGTGTGGGACAACTACGATGAGCAGCGTGAACTGGACCGTGGACGTGCCCATCGACACGCTTCCCGAGCTTCCGCCGCTGCCTCCCGAGATGCGCAAGCGCCTGGACGACGCCCTGTCGCGCCCGGCCGCCCAGCAGCCCGAATGGCCCGACGCCGAACAGGTGCGTCGCGTGCGGACCGTGCTCGAGAGCGTGCCGCCGATCACCGTGCCCGCCGAGATCGACCGGCTGCACACGCAACTGGCGCAGGTCGCGAACGGTGAGGCGTTTCTTCTGCAGGGCGGTGACTGCGCGGAGACGTTCGCGGACAACACCGAGCCGCACATCCGCGCGAACATCCGGACCCTGCTGCAAATGGCCGTGGTGCTGACCTACGGCGCGAGCCTGCCGGTGGTGAAGGTCGGCCGCATCGCCGGCCAGTACGCCAAGCCGCGTTCGTCGAACATCGACGCCCTCGGCCTGCCGTCCTACCGCGGCGACATCATCAACTCCCTGGTCGCGACGCCCGAGGCCAGGATCCCCGACCCCGGTCGCATGATCCGCGCCTACGCGAACGCCGGCGCGGCCATGAACCTGCTGCGTGCGCTCACCGGCGCCGGTCTCGCGGACCTGCACCGCGTGCACGACTGGAATCGTGACTTCGTGCGGACCTCGCCCGCGGGCGAGCGCTACGAGGCACTGGCCGGCGAGATCGACCGCGGACTGAAGTTCATGTCGGCGTGCGGCGTCAACGACCAGTCGCTGCACGGCACGGAGATCTTCGCCTCGCACGAGGCGCTGCTCCTCGACTACGAGCGCGCGCTGCTCCGCCTCGACACGACGGGCGACCAGCCGAAGCTGTACGACCTGTCGTCGCACTTCGTGTGGATCGGTGAGCGCACCCGTCAGCTCGACGGCGCGCACATCGCGTTCGCGGAGATGCTGGCGAACCCGATCGGCCTGAAGATCGGCCCGACGACGTCGCCGGAGATGGCCGTCGAGTACGTCGAGCGCCTCGACCCGCGCAACGAGCCGGGCCGCCTGACGCTCATCTCGCGCATGGGCAACCAGAAGGTGCGCGACGTTCTCCCGGCGATCGTCGAGAAGGTCGAAGCCTCCGGCCACAAGGTCATCTGGCAGTGCGACCCGATGCACGGCAACACGCACGAGTCGAGCACCGGCTACAAGACGCGCCACTTCGACCGGATCGTCGACGAGGTCCAGGGCTTCTTCGAGGTGCACCGGCGCCTGGGCACGCACCCCGGCGGCATCCACATCGAGCTCACGGGTGAGGACGTCACCGAGTGCCTCGGCGGCGCCCAGGAGATCTCCGACGACGACCTCGCCGGCCGCTACGAGACGGCGTGCGACCCGCGCCTGAACACGCAGCAGTCGCTCGAGCTCGCGTTCCTCGTCGCGGAGATGCTCCGCTCGTAGCTTTCCTGAAGACGAGCTGAAGAACGAAGGGCCCCGCGTCGAGAACGCGGGGCCCTTCGCTTTGCCCTGATCAGAGGCCGATGATCGTGATCTCGGTACCGCGCTTCACCCGCGTGCGCGGCGGGATCGACTGGTTCACGACGGTCGCGTTGTTGCTCTTGTTGAACTCGACCTTCACCTTCAGGCCGAGCCGTTCGAGCTCCTCCTTGGCCTCGCGCACCTTCTGCCTGGTCACGTCGGGAACCTCGACCTCGCGGTTGCTCTGGAAGAACACGGTGACACGCTTGTTCGCCGTCCCTTCCAGCACGGTGCCCGCGGGCGGATCCGTCCGCACCACGCGCGACTCGTCGCCGTCGGAGGCGTCCTCACCGCTCGCCTCGACCGGTTCCAGCCCGGCGCGCTGCAGCTCCGCGAACGCCTCGTCCTTCGACTTGCCCGTGACGTTCGGCACCGGCCTGCGCGGAGCCGGTCCCTTGCTCAGCACGAGGGTCACCGGGCTGTCGATCTTGAGCGCGGTGCCGGGACGCGGGTCGACCCCCACGACCTTGCCGATCGGCACGGTGTCGTGGAACGCGTCCTTCGTGGGGTCCTTGACCGCCTTCAGGCCCGCGGCCTCGATGTCCTTGGTCGCGGCCTCCACCTCGGCGCCGACGGTGATGAACGGCACCAAGGGCTTGCCGCGTGACACAACGAGCTTCACGGGCTCGTTCTTGCGCAGCTCCGTGTCCTGCCCAGGCTCGGAACGGATGACCTGGCCGTTCGGCACGTCGTCCGACGGCACCTTCTCGATCAGCGTCGTGAGGCCCGCGGTCCGCACCAACTGCACCGCGTTCTGCTCGGACTGCCCGACCACCGCGGGCACCGCCGTCCAGCGGCCCGCGCCGAGATACCAGGAGAACAGGCCGACGATCAGCGCCAGAACGGCGACCACGGATCCCCAGATGATGAAGAGCTTCTTCCTGCGCTTGCGCTCTTCCTCGACCGGGTCGACCTTCGGCTTCTTCTTCTGCGGGGGACGCCGCCGTGGCTGGTCCGGTCGCTGCATCGTGCGCGTACCGGAAATGCCCGGCGGCGGCGTCGGCGGACCGGTGCTGACGGTCGTCATTCCCAGGGGCGTGGCCGGCTTCTGCACCACGGGCCTGGTCGCCTCGGCGGCGGAAGGGGGAGTGGCTCCGACCGCGACAGGAACCGGTCTCATGACGACGGTCCTGTCGTTCTCGGGCGCCGTGCCGGGAACGGGCACCGGCTGAGGCGTCAGCCCCAGCTCCGCACCCACCCGCTCCAGCTCGCTGAGGAACGCGTCGGCGTTCACCGGCCGCAGCGACGGGTCCCGCCGCGTCGCCTTGCGCACCAGCGTGTCGAGGGCCAGCGGGATCTCCGGGACCGACGGGACGTCCGAGTTCACGTGCTGGTAGGCCACTGAGATGGGCGTCTCACCGCGATAGGGCGCCTGACCCGCCAGCATCTCGTAGAGCACGATCCCGGCCGAATAGACGTCACTGCGCGCGTCCGCTGCGCCCGACTCCACCTGTTCGGGTGACAGGTAGGCGACGGTGCCGAGGATCTCGCTGTCGCTCGTGACGCCGTTCTCGGCGATCGCACGGGCCAGCCCGAAGTCCGCCACCTTCACCTGGCCACCGGGCCCGATCAGCACGTTCTCGGGCTTCACGTCGCGGTGCACCAGCCCCGCGCGGTGTGCGGCGCCCAACGCCGACAGCACCGGACCGAGGACGCTCAAGGCGACGGCGGGAGGAAGCTTGCCGCGCTGGTTCAGCAGGTCACGGAGGTTGCCGCCGTCGATCAGCTCCATCACCAGGTACACCTGGTCACCGTCGACGCCCTGGTCGTGCACGGACACCACGGCCGGGTGATGCAACTGCGCCGCGGCACGCGCTTCGCGCTCGAAGCGCGCGACGAACGCGGGGTCCGCCGTGAGGTGCGGATCCATCACCTTGACCGCGACATCACGGTCGAGGCGGGTGTCGCGACCTCGATAGACGGTGGACATGCCGCCGCGCGCGAGCACGGAGTCCACCCGGTAGCGCTGCTCGAGCAGTCCACCCATCACGTTCGAAACCGACCTCTCCACAGTGCGAGATGGTAAAGCTCAGGATGACCCGGTTGGCGGAAGGGCGTTCACAGTTCGGTTATGGCATCGTGACCCCCGTGAGTGCGATTCCTGCCGCTGCGGATGTACTGGCTGCCGACCTGGAGGTTCTTCCTCTCCCCGAGGTGGCCGACCGAATGGGACTTCCGGTCACCCGGGTCCACCAACTGCTGCGCGACGGGCAACTGCTCGCCGAGCGGCGGGACGGCGTCCTCGTCGTTCCCGAAGCGTTCCTCGCCGCTGGAGGCGTCGTAAAGGGTCTGCCCGGCACCATCACGGTGCTGCGCGACCAGGGCTTCTCCACGGACGAGATCCTGCGCTGGCTCTTCACGGAGGACAACAGCCTCCCTGGCACTCCGATCGAAGCATTGCGCGGGGACCGTGGGCGCGAGGTAAAGCGACGCGCGCAAGCCATGGGCTTCTGATTCACCCGATGCAGCGGTTCCAGGCGTCTCCGCAGGCGAGAGACGTCTGGAACCGCTGAACTGGTGCACATGATCACCAAGATTGTGCTCGCCGGCGTCACCGCTGTCGGGCTGCTTCTTTCGCCGGTCGCGGCTGGTGCCGCCCCGGCCGTGCACGCCAAGCCGACCACGCTGGAGCTTGATGCCGGCGGTGCCAAGGTCAAGCTGAAGAAGGGCAACAAGCTCCAGATCAAGGGCAAGCTCGGTGCCCAGGGCGGCGAGCGTCAGCTCACGCTGGGGCTCGACGTGTTCGCCCAGGTCAGGGTCGGTGCGTCGACGTGGACCAACATCTACACCAGCTCCTGCACGCCGAACTCGACGTTCACCGCGAAGCTCAGCATCGACGCGTCCGCTGACCTGCGTCTCTACTTCCCCGGCACGAGCGTCTACGCCTCCGCGACGTCCAACATCGTCGGCGTGGTCGTGATCTAAAGCGGGACTCATCTCGTCATCGCACGCGCGAGCAGTGCCCGGCCGGCGCCGGGCACTGCCACCGCGAGACGTCGGGAGCCCGGCACCGCCACGCGTCGCCACAGGACCTCGCAGCCGACCAGCCCTAGGATGTCGCGATACAGCGTGAACGCAGTCCGCATGCACGGCCGCGCCGACGGCGACAGCATCGCAATCCCCGGCTCGGCCGAGTGATATATCGCATATGAGTGGGCGACGAGGTCGTCGAGCGCCTTTTGCACGCGGTCGTCACCGCGACGGCTTCGCCGACACCATTGCAAGAGGTCGCGGTCGACGCCGTGCGCGCAGAGGACGTCCTGTGGCAGGTACACCCGGCCGCGGTCGAGGTCCTCGCCGACGTCGCGCAGGAAGTTCGTCAGCTGGAACGCCACCCCGAGCCGTGCCGCATACGGTTCGGCGTCCGCGCGGGGCACGACGGTGCCGAGCACCGGCAGCATCTGCAGCCCGATGACCTCCGCCGAGCCGTGCATGTAGACGCCGAGCGCGTCGAGGTCGGCGTACTCGGTGACGTCAAGGTCCATCCGCATCGACGCGAGGAAGTCGGTGAACAGCGACCGGTCGATGTCGTAGCGGCGCATCGTGTCCGCCAGCGCGTGCAGGACCGGGTTCGACGGTTCCCTGTTCTTGATGCAGCTGTCGAGGAGACGCTCCAGCTTGTCGAGCTCGCCTGCCCGGTCCTCGACTCCGGCCGCGTCGACGATCTCGTCGGCCCACCGCGCGAACGCGTACAACGCGTGCACCGCGGGCCGTTGATCGGGCCGTAGCAGCGTGGTCGCCAGGAAGAACGTTTTGCCGTACCGCGCGTTCACACGGCGGCAGGCGGCGTAAGCGGAGCCCAGATCCACTGTGCCGGGGCTCATTCGTAGCGGGTGGACAGGCCGAACGGGTCCGGCTTCACCAGCGACCGCGCCGCGAGTGCCGACACGACCAGGGCGAAGAACAGATAGCCCCACGAGTACAGCGCCGTGTCGCCGTTCGGGAACGTCACCAGCAACAGGAACACCGACGCGACCGACATCGTGACGAGCGCGCCCGTGCTCCACGCGAAGCCCGCGGCGAGCGCCAGCGGCCAGCTGAAGTACCACGGCAGCGTCGCGGGGGAGAGCAGCGCCACGGCCAGCATCGTCAGCGCGCCGCGCCGGATGGCGTCGCGCACCTCACCGTCGCGGGACGCCCACCACTGCGTGTATGCGATCCAGATCAGCACCGCCGAGCCGAGCGCCCGCGCGACGGCGATGAAGATGCCGCCGTCGACGTAGACGAACCAGTTCACGATCATGCGCACGAAGTCGCCGACCGCGCTCGGGATCGACAGCCAGTTGATGATCATCGACGAGCTGCGCAGCGCGGGGATCCAGCCGAGACTCACCCCGGCGACCAACGTGCACGCGAGGAACGCCCCGAGGAACGCCGCCAGGCCGGGCAGCAGCGCCTTGCGGAACTGGGTGCGCTTGTCGCCGTCGAGCCGCGCGGCCCAGATCCAGACGAGGAACGGCACGATCACGACCGCCGTCGCCTTCACCGAGAACGCGAAGGCGAGCAGCACGAAGCCGAGCACGTGCCTGCGGTCGAGCACCAGCAGCACGCCGGCCGCCATCAGCCCGATCATCAACAGGTCGTTGTGCGCGCCGCCGACCAGATGGATCAACAGCAACGGGTTCGCCGCCACCAGCCACAGCGCGATCGACGACTTGCCGCCCAGGTGCCGGCTCAGGCCCGGCAGCGCCCAGCACAGCAGCACGAGCCCGCCCGCGAGCGAGAAGCGCATGGCGACGACGCCGAGGATGACGCTCGCGTCCGTCGCCCACACGATCGCCTTGGCGATGAGGATGAACAGCGGCCCGTACGGCGCGGGCGTGTGCTGCCAGACCCAGCTGACGTTCTCGCTGAGCGTGCTCTGCAGCACGGCGGGCCCGACCGTGTACGGGTCGTAGCCGCTCAGCGCGAGCTGGCCCTGCGCCAGGTAGCTGTAGATGTCCTTGCTGAACAGCGGCGGCGCGAAGAGCAACGGCAACGTCCACACCGTCACCGCGACCAGCACCGCGAAGTCGCCGATCTCACCCCACCGCACGAGCCGGCCGAGCCGGATCCACGCCCAGATGACGAGGCCCAGGCCCAGGTACAGCACCATGCTCGCGAGATCGCGGCCGTGGCCGTAGCGCAGCCAGCTCAGCCCGACCTGGGTGAGCAACGGATCGCGCTCGAGAATCGCGCCCGCACCCATGCCGCCGAGCGCCACCAGCGCCACGCCCAGCAGGCCGAGCATGGTCGTGCGGATGGGGATGGCGTAGGTGTTCGTGCGCACGACTGGTTGAAGCTCCTGTGGAGACACCTCGGAGCTCGTGCGGGGGAGGGACGGAGTTGCTGCCATCGCCCGAACATCGTTGCACAACGCGCGGAAGCGTCAGCAAGCAACGGCCCACACTGGTCACGAGGAGTTAATCAAGCCAGCGCGGACGCGAACGATGATCAACTTCAGAAGGCCCGCTTGGTGGAGCTGATCGCGAAGTCCGGCGAGCTTGGTGGCGGCGGGCTCGGCCACGGGAGCCGCGTCGAGTGCGGCCAGCGCGCGCTTCGTCAGCTCCTCGATGCGCTCCTCGACGGCGTCGACGGCGCCGACCTTCACGAGCGCGCGCCGGACCTCCTCGACGGTGTCGAGGTCGAGGTCGGGCTTGCCCAACGCGATATCCAATATATCGGCGCCGAACTGCATGCCCAGAGCCACGAGCAGCGTGCGCTTGCCCTCGGCGAGGTCGTCGCCCGCGGGCTTGCCGGTGACCTCCGGATCGCCGAACACGCCGAGCAGGTCGTCGCGCAGCTGGAACGCGACGCCGATGTCGGCACCGAACGCCCGCAGCCCGTCGATCAGCTCGGGGGAGCCGCCCGCCATCGCCGCACCCATGTGCAACGGCCGTTCGACGGTGTACGCGGCGGTCTTGAGCCTGTCGATGCGCAGCGCGGCGTCCGGGGACGAGTCGCCCCGCGCCTGCGTCAGCACGTCCAGGTACTGGCCCGCGAGCATCTCGGTGCGCATGTCCCGCCACGGCTCGCTCATCCGGCGCAGCACCTCGGACGGCAGCCCGGCGGCGAAGAGCATGTCGTCCGCCCACGCGAGCGCGATGTCGCCGATCAGGACGGCCGCCGACATGCCGAACCGCTCCGACGAGCCGAGCCAGCTCTGCTCGCGGTGCCGCGAACCGAACGCGATGTGCACGGTCGGCTTGCCCCTGCGCACCGACGAGGCGTCCATCAGATCGTCGTGGATCAGCGCACACGCCTGGATCAGCTCCAGCGAGCTGACCGCCGTGAGCACCTCGTCCGCGAGCTCGCCGTCCGGATCGCCGCCCGCCGCGCGCCAGCCCCACCACGCGTAGGTCGGGCGGATGCGCTTGCCGCCGCCCAGCACGAAGTCGGAGAGCGCGTCCACCGCGCTCGCGAAGCTCGGGTCCATCGACTCGCCGGACGCGCGCCGGGAGGCCAGGTACGTGGTCAACGCTTCTTCGACGTGCTGGGGCAACGCGACGTCGATGGGGTGGTGGGACACACCCCCCATGGTCCGCTGTGTCCGGGGCCACCCGCATGGCGGGGCCCGCGTACCACATGCTGAGCTGATGTCTCACCTAGCGGAAGTACCACTACTGTTGTTCCCATGACGTCGGTGGTGGAACGGCTGCAGGGGCAGTCCCCCAAGTTCTCGGTGGAGTTCCTTCCACCGCGGGACGCCGAGGACGAGAAGATCCTCTGGAAGGCCGTCCGCGAACTGGAAGGCCTCGACCCCGCGTTCGTGTCGATCACCTACGGCGCCGGCGGGTCGCGGCGGGACCGCACGATCCGCGCCACCGGCCGTATCGCGCAGGAGACGACACTGCTGCCGGTCGCTCACCTGACCGCTGTCGACCACTCGGTGGCCGAGCTGCGCAACGTGATCGGCTGGTACGCCGCGATCGGCGTCCGCAACGTCCTCGCGCTGCGCGGCGACCCTCCCGGTGACCCGATGGGCGAGTGGGTCGCGCACCCGGACGGCCTCAACTACGCCGACGAGCTGGTGCGGCTGGTCCGCGAGCTCGGCGACTTCTGCGTGGGTGTGGCGGCGTTCCCGTACGGGCACCCGCGCTCGTCCGACCTCGACACCGACCTGAAGTTCTTGCTGCGCAAGCTCAACGCGGGCGCGGACTACGCGGTGGCGCAGCTGTTCCACTCGCCGGAGCCGTTCCTGCGGATGCGCGACAGGGTGGCGGCCGCGGGCTGCTCGGCGGCGATCCTGCCCGGAATCATGCCGATGCTGTCGCCGCGCGGCCTGTCCAAGATCGTGGAGCTGTCCGGTGCCGACCTGCCGCTGGAGGTCTCGCGCAGGCTGGAGCCGTACGCCGACGACGCCGCGGGTTTCCGCGCCACCGGCATCGACATCGCGACCGAGATGTGCCAGCGGCTGCTCGACGAGGGCGTGCCGGCGCTGCACTTCTACACGATGAACCGGGCGAAGGCGACGCGGGAAGTGCTGGGGCGCTTGGGTTTGGTGACTCGCGCCTAAACCGTCACGTTCCGCTTGTGCGCGATGAGAGCGAGTACGACCACGATCAGCGCCGCACCGCCGGTGAGCCCGGCGACGAGCAGCGCCCAGCCGAGGAACGAGCTGGACTCCTTGCCCGCGTATTGCACGGTGGCCTGGAGCATCGACGCCTGACCGGGTTTCGGAGACCACGCGATCGTGTTGTTCTCCTCCTCACGGCCGTTGGTGTTCACGATCTTGCCGGGGAAGCTGACCTTCACCTGGATGTCCGCGCGTTCCACGGGCACCTGGGTGAGGTCGACCGACCCCGAGAGCGTGACAAGATCACCCGAGCGGCGGAAGTTGAGGCTGTACCGGCTGTTCGACGAGCTGGTGGACATGGCGAGCGTGCGCATCTCGTCGAACGACAGCCCGTTGAAGAACAGCTGCGTGCCCGCGTACGACTCCACCCGGTACGGCTTGGTGGTCACGCGGCTCGTGAGCTCCGGCGGCACCTTGAGCTGGGGGCCGGGGTCGTTGTCCTGCGTTGGCGGCGTGGCCGCGACGATCTCACCCGAGATGCGGTCGTCGTCCGACACGGCCATGGCCGCGTACACGCGAACGCAGCCGCTCAGTGAAAACAGGGTGAGCAGCAGGAAGACCGGCACAAGCAGTGCCCGGGATCGACGCACGGCGGACATCCTGCCAGCACGGTCCAAACGACGCAGGCCCCCCGTTGGTCGTGAGCTTGACTAACTACCTTTTGGTGTCGAGGGTCGCGAGGTAGCGTTTCGCGCCATGGCTTCCGTGCACGACATCAGCAACAAGTACGTCAGCGACTACGTGGCGCTGGACCCCATCACCGCCACCTACCTGGGCTTCGCGGGATCCGATGACCAGCTGACGGACTTCTCGCCGGAGGGGCACGCGGCACGCGACGAACTCGCGACCCGCGCTCTCGCCGGCATCACCGCCGCGGAACCCGCGGATGCCTCGGAAGACGCGGCACGCGCCGTTTTCCTGGAACGAACGGGTCTTGAGCACGAGCTCTACGAGGCCGGCCAGACCGAGTCGTCGTTGAACGTGATCGCGAGCCCGATCCAGTCGGTGCGCGACGTCTTCGACCAGATGCCGACCGACACGCCGGAGGACTGGGTCACGATCGGGCGTCGCCTTTCCGCCGTGCCCGCTGCTCTGGACGGTCTCCGTGCTTCTCTCTCGCACGCTGCTTCCCGTGGTCACGTTTCCGCGCTTCGCCAGGTGACCAAGGTCGCCGATCAGTGCGATGTCTGGGCGTCCACGTTCTTCGCCTCTTTTGTCGCCAAGGCTGACGTTGACGGCTCGGTGCGATCGTCGTTGGACACCGGTGCTGCCGTTGCTTCTTCCGCGTACGCCGAGTTCGCTTCTTTCTTGCGCACGTCCCTGGCTCCCCAGGCGCCCGCGAAGGACGCCGTCGGTGAGGAGCGGTACCGCCTCGGTTCGCGCTACTTCACCGGATCGCGGCTCGACCTGGCCGAGGCCTACGCGTGGGGCTGGGAGGAGTTCCTCGGCATCGAGGCCGAGATGAAGAAGGTCGCGGCCCGGCTGAAGCCCGGCGCGTCGCTGGCGGAGACCGCGGCGTACCTCGACGAGCACCCGCGCTACCAGGTCCACGGCCAGGACGGCTTGCAGGCGTGGATGCAGGAACTGTCCGACAAGGCTCTGCTCGACCTGCGCGACGTGCACTTCGACCTGCCGGACGCGCTGATGAACCTCGAATGCAAGATCGCGCCGCCCGGTGGCGGCGTCGGCGCCTACTACACGCCGCCGACGGCTGACTTCTCACGCCCCGGACGCATGTGGTGGTCGATCGCCGAGGGCAAGACGGTGTTCCCGACGTGGCGCGAGACCTCGACCGTTTACCACGAGGGTGTGCCGGGTCATCACCTCCAGTGCGCGACGGCGGTGTACCAGTCGGAGACGCTGAACGACTTCCAGCGCCTGATGTGCTGGGTGTCGGGTCACGGCGAGGGCTGGGCGCTGTACTCGGAACGCCTCATGCGCGAGCTCGGCTACCTGGACGACGACGGCGACCTGCTCGGCATGCTGGACGCGCACCTGTTCCGCGCGGCCCGCGTGATCATCGACATCGGCATGCACCTGGAGCTCGAGATTCCCACCGGCACGGGCTTCCACCCCGGCGAGCGCTGGACCCCCGAGCTGGGCCTGGAGTTCATGCTGACCAGGACGCTGTCGGAGCCCGCGCACGTCCGCGACGAGATCGACCGCTACCTCGGCTGGCCCGGCCAGGCGCCGGCGTACAAGATCGGTGAGCGCCTGTGGCTGGCCGCCCGTGAGGACGCGCGGGCCCGCAAGGGCGCCGACTTCGACCTCAAGCAGTTCCACAAGGACGCCCTGGAGATGGGCTCGATGGGCCTCGACACCCTGCGTGAACGGCTAGCCGCGCTCTGAGTCGCCTCTCCGGGCAACCCTCTGACCTGCGCTAACTCGCCGGATCAAAAGACGTTTGCGGACGTCCGCAAACGTCTTTTGCATAACTGATATATCGGTGCCCGTAGGGGCACTGCACCTCGGCCCGGCCGAGGCGCTTCATCAACTCGCGAGCAGGTCGAAGTGGAAGCCCGCCACGAACAGGCCGAAGCCGAACCACCTCACGTGGTAGCCGGGCTGCTCACGGTCGAGCAACCACGCCAACGGCCGCAGCACCACGAACCCGAACGTCGCCCCCAGCAGTGACCCGATCAGCGAAACGACGTAGAACGCGAAGCCGGGGACGTAGATGAGGGGCAAGAACACGAGCAACCACGGGTGATCCAGGACCGCCGTCAGCACCCGATCCATCAGGGTGTCACTGACCACCCCGGCGACGACGAAGCCGGCGATCGCCAAGAGCACGAGCAGCTCGACGTTCTCGCTCACGCGGTACCGCTCGCGGAACTCCTCCTGCCGCTTGATCTGCCCAGCACGAGCGGAGCCCGTGCCGACTGCGACAGACCGCGCATCGGCAGACCGCTGAACCAATGCTGCCGGAAGTCCCGCCAGGCGGCGAGCGTGGCGAGCAGTCGTAGCTGCCGCAGTCGTGTGACCGCCACACCGGCCGATCCACGTGCCCACGCCCGCAGCCGCACGGGGCCGACTATGTCCAGCAGTACTACGAGCCCTGCCACGAACTGGGCCGCTTTGCCCGCAGGCCCCTACCACACGAGCGGCAGGCCCCACAGCACAACCTGCTGCATCGACGTGCCCGTGCTCCAGAGCTGCCATGCCTCCCAGAGGCCGACCGACGGCATGCGCACACCCAACCACGGACGTTGATCCGTCGAGACGGTCCGTGCCGCTGTGTCAGCGCGGGTCGGCCCACCGCACGCGCACGCGGTTCGTGATCGGCTCCGGATCGTCGGTCCGCACGAACTCCAGCCACGGTCCCGGCTCCGGCCTCACCGAAGCCCACCCGTCACCGCTGCGCACCACCGGATGCCCTGTCGCCTGAGCCGAAGCCAGCGGATCAGCGGAGTCGACGACCACGGCCGCGATCACCCCGGTGTACTCGGGCCGCGGTTCCAGGACGCAGAACTCGTTGCCCTGCGGATCGCGCAGCACCACCCACGGCACGTCGCGCTGCCCGATGTCGGCGTGCTCGGCGCCCAGTTTCAGGGCGCGCGCCACAATGTCCGCCTGGTGTTCGGGCGACGAAGAGGCCAGGTCGATGTGCACCCGGTTCTTCTCGATCTTCGGAGCGTCGCTCCACACGACCGTCAGCTCGATCTCGTCACCGGCGAACTCGGACCAGAACGCGGCCAGAGCGGGGGGATCGGCTGCGTCGAACGTGATTTCCACGCGTGCGAGGGTACTGTCTCGCGGGTGGCGAAGCTGGTGCTCGGACCGCTCCTCAGGCATGTGAACGAGACGTCCGCGACCGTGTGGGTCGAGACGGACTGCTCGTGCGAAGTCACCATCGCCGGGCACACCGCGCGAACGTTCCAGGTGGGCGACCAGCACTTCGCGCTCGTCAGACTCGAGAACCTCGGCCCGCGCACCGAGTACGACGTCGAGCTCGACCAGGAAACCGTCTGGCCGGAGCCTGACAGCAAGTTCCCCAGGCCGGTCATCCGCACCGGCGAGGTCCGCAGGATCGCCTTCGGGTCCTGCCGTGCCGCGCCGAGCCAGCCGGTCGGACCCGACGCCCTCGACGCGTTCGCGCAACGGCTCATGAACACGCCGGAACGGGACTGGCCGCAAGCGCTGATCCTGTTGGGAGACCAGGTCTACGCCGACGAACCCACCGAGGCCACCAAGCAGTGGCTGCGCGACCACCGGCACGGCACGGAGGAACCCGACGGCGAGGTCGTGCACTTCGGCGAGTACGCCCGCCTCTACCACGAGACCTGGGGCGATCCGGAGATCCGCTGGCTGCTGTCGGTCGTCCCGACGTCGATGATCTTCGACGACCACGACGTGCGTGACGACTGGAACACCTCCGCGGTGTGGCGCAAGGAGATGGAGGGCAAACGCTGGTGGCGCGACAGGATCCGCGGCGCCATCGCCTCCTACTGGGTGTACCAGCACCTCGGCAACCTCGGCCCGGACGAACTGGCCAGGGATCCCTTGTACGCCAAGGTGAAGGCTCAGGGCACGGACGTACTGCCGTTGCTGGAGGAGTTCGCCGAGAAGGCGGACGAAGAGGCAGCGGGCCGCAAGTCCACGTGGTGGAGCTTCCGCCGCGACTTCGGACGCACCAGGCTGCTGATGATCGACACGCGCTGCGGACGCATCCTCGAAGACGGCAAGCGGCAGATGGTCAGCGACGACGAGTTCGAGTGGATCGAGCGCAACACCGAGCACGGCAACGCTGGTGACGACTACGACCACCTGCTGATCGGCTCGTCGCTGCCCTGGCTGATGCCGCACGCGCTCAGCCACTTCCAGTCCCTCAACGAAGTCGGCGCGCGCAAGCCCGGCTGGCAGGGAAAAGCCGCCGAGAAGATCCGGCAGGCGGCCGACCTCGAGCACTGGCCGGCGTTCCGCGAGTCGTTCGACCGGCTGTCCCGCATGATCGAGAAGGCCGCGAACAACGGTGCCGCGACGGTCTGCGTGCTTTCCGGCGACGTCCACCACAGCTATGTCGCCGAAGCCGAGTTCTCCACGCCGACGAACGCCGCGGTCGCGCAGCTCGTGTGCTCGCCGGTGCACAACGAGCCGCCCAATGTGTTCCTGCCGCTCTTCCGGCTGTCGTGGTCCCGCGCCGCCGCGTGGGTGTTCCGCGGCCTCGCGACGCTCGCCGGCGTGCCGAAAGACCTGATGCGCTGGCGCAAGACCAGCGGTCCGCACTTCGGGAACTCCGTGGCACTGCTGGACTTCGACGGCCGCAGCGCCCGCTACCGGCTGGTGTCGGCAACGGGCGGCGAGACGGCCTCGGTGCTACTTGGTCGCGAGCCGCAGTAACGCCCACAGCTGCGCGATCGCGTCGTGGTCGCCGACCACCTCGACCATCCGGTCGGGCAGCCGTCCCCACAGCCAGCGGTACATCGTCATCGGGTTCGCCGACACCTGCGCGTCGGCGACGTGCGCGTCCTCCGGGTTGACGACACGCCACGCCGACGCGCCGCGCGGACCGCAGCGCGTGAGCCACAGGTGGTCCTCGACCTGATGGTGACCAGGCTGTCCCGCGAGCCCCGCACCCCGAGCACGTCCAGCTTGTGCCCCAGCCACAACGCGAGCACCTCGTCGACGCCGTCGATCGCGACCTCGTCGGTGACCGCGCCGACCTCCATGCCCGCCGCGCCCTGGACGTCCATGCGGTGCAACGTGGTCTCGTGCGCGAGCCGCCGTCGCCAGAACCCGTAGTTCTGTTGATCAGGCCACCACGTCGCGCACGGTTCGTCCTCCTCGTGCGCGCCGAGCTCCGCGAGCACGGCCTCCGCGCCCGACCGCATGAATTCCAGCGGGTCCTCGTCTTCCTCCGGATAGTCCTGCCACTCCCCGGCCTGGGGCTCGCGGCCGAGCCTGATCCACTCCAGCGCGCTGCGGTAGCCGCTGCCGACGTGCCGCACGGTCTCCCCGAGGTTGAGCCCCGGGCAGGCGGGCACGCCCTTGTGCGGTGGCTGGCCGATCGCGGACATGGCGAGCAGTTCTGCCTCACGACGCAAGATGTCGAGCGAGTTCACCGCCTCGCCTCATTCATCACGCGGTCGACGAGCGCCACGAACTGACCGGTCTGACGCACCAGGTCGTCTGCCGTGCGTGCGTTGACGTGCCTGGTGATGCCCGCGAGCACCGCGGCTCGCGTGGACGACCACGACGCGAAGAAAGCGGCCCACTCACTCATTTCCGGCGCGATCGAGGCGAGCAGCACCCACGCGCTGGTCGGTTTCGACCGTCCGCGATGGGGCCTTCCACGTAACGCGAGCACCGCGGCGGCAGCACGCAACGCGGCGAGGTAGGCGGTCGCGAACCGCTCCGGCGGCTCCGGCGTGCGTTCGGACTCGGCGAGCGAGTCGCGGGCCTGCCTCAGCAGCGCGAGCGCGGACGCGGGTGGCAACGGGACGGGGAAGGCTGCCGGATTCGAAATCTCAGCTGTCATCTCGGCCTCCTCGTGGCGTCGGTGAACGACGTCTCCGCCGAGGGGAAGCCGGCGGCTCTCGGAGGTGGGGTGCTTCCCCCACCCCACCTCCGAGGCATGGTGAGACTCGAACACATGTTCGAATCCCTCTCAGCGTAGCTCCCGGCCGATGGATTCCTCAACCCGCCCCACCACGTGGGCGCCAGTCGTGGTCTGATGGTGATGTGAGTGCGCTCGAACACCCCGGAATCCGCAAGGTCGCGGAAGCCCTGCCACCCGGTACCTCCGAACGCATCGTCGTACTGCCGGACGCGGTACGGACCGCGGCTGCCGCGGCGGAGGCGGTGGGCGTCCAGGTCGGCGCGATCGCGAACAGCCTGCTCTTCGCGGCGGTGCGCGACGGCGTGGCGGCCCCGCTGCTGGTGCTGACCTCGGGTGCGCACCGTGCGGACACGTCGATGCTGGCCGAGCTGGTGGGCGCGGACGCGGTGAAGCGCGCCGACCCGGAGTTCGTGCGCGAGCACACGGGTCAGGTGATCGGTGGTGTGTCGCCGGTCGGGCACCCCGCGCCGATCGAGACCGTGGTGGACAGGGCGCTGTCCGGCTACGAGGAGATCTGGGCGGCCGCGGGACATCCGCACGCCGTGTACCCCACGACCTTCGCGGACCTGGTGGCACTGACGGGCGGTCGAGTGGCGGTGGTGTCGGCATGACGGCGTCGCCTCGCCTGGAGCGCATCGTCGAGATGACCGCCGCGGAGCTGAACGTGCGGCTGGGCGAAGCGCTTGCGCTGTACGTGACCGCGATGAACTACCCGCCCGGCACCGTCGAGCAGCGCGCCCCGATGTGGCTCGCGCACATGATGCGCGAAGACTGGCGCTGCGTCGTGGCGCTGGGGGAGCAGGACGAGCTCGTCGGCATCGGCTACGGCTATCGCGGCGCCGCCGGTCAGTGGTGGCACGAGCAGGTGCGGCGCGGGCTGATGGCCGTCGCGCCGCCCACCGTCGTCGAGGACTGGCTCACCGACTACTTCGAGCTGACCGAACTGCACGTGCTGCCGCGCGCGCAAGGCCGCGGCCTTGGCGAAGACCTGTTGCGCCGGCTGATGGAGGGCGTGCCGTCGTCCCGCGTGCTGCTGTCCACGCCTGAAGGTCCGAGCAAGGCGTGGAGGCTGTACCGGCGCGTCGGCTTCGTCGACGTGTTGCGGCACTACCAGTTCACCGGCGACCCGCGCCCGTTCGCGGTGCTCGGTCGCGTGCTGCCCATCGTTTAGCTCACCCAGAACCACACCGGCTCCCGAACTGCGACGTGGCTCGGGAGTTTTCGTGCTGCTCAAAGGCCGTGCTGTTCAACGGCAGGGGTTGCGATCACCCGGTACCAGACCTACGCTCACCAATATGCAATATATTGGATATGGGTCGCTGAAGGAGCGGGCCGCCGCCGAGATCAGGTCGGCGATCGTGCGCGGCGACCTGGAACCGGGCACCGCCATCAAGGACGTCGAACTGGCGGAGAAGCTCGGTCTCTCCCGCACCCCGGTGCGTGAGGCGCTCGCCACGCTGACCGACGAGGGCCTCGTCGAGACGAAGCCGCACGCGTACACCCGTGTCACCGCGCTGGAAGCGGAGCCGGTGCGCGATGCTCTCGTTGTCGTGCAGTCGATGCACGCCCTTGCCATCGGCCTGGCAGTGCCGAAGATGACGGCTGAGGACATCGCCGCGATGCGTGCCGCGAACAAGGCCTTCAAGAAGGCGCTTGACGCCAACGACGCCGTCGCCGCGCTGGCCGCCGACGACGAGTTCCACGCGGTGGCCGTCCACCGCTGCGACAACTTCGCGATCGCCGCGACCATCGACCGTTTCACCCCGCTGGTCCGGAGGGTCGAGCACAGCCGCTTCTCCTCGCCGAACGCCCGCCACTCCGTCACGCAGCACCAGCAGATCATCGAGGCCTGCGAGCAGGGCGACGACCAGCTGGCCGCCACCCTGGTCGACAAGAACTGGGGCACGCTCGGGGAGGAACTGTGAACAGGTTCCCGCTCCTCTTCGGTCCCTCCCCGGTTCACCGCCTGGACCGCCTGACGACCCACCTCGGCGGCGCCGCGGTCTGGGCGAAGCGCGAGGACTGCAACTCCGGCCTCGCCTACGGCGGCAACAAGACCCGCAAGCTCGAGTATCTCGTCGCCGACGCGCTGGCCACCGGCTGCGACACCCTCGTGTCGATCGGCGGAATCCAGTCCAACCACACCCGTCAGGTGGCCGCCGCGGCGGCGCGAGCGGGCCTGAAAGCCGTGCTGGTGCAGGAAAGCTGGGTCGACTGGACCGACGTGGGCAGCGACCGGGTGGGCAACATCCTGCTCAGCCGCATGATGGGAGCCGACGTCCGCCTGGTGAACGCCGAGTTCGGCATCGGCGTCAAACCCGCCTGGGAACAGGCGATCGAGGACGTTCGCGCCTCCGGTGGCAAGCCCTACCCGATCCCCGCCGGGGCCTCCGACCACCCGCTGGGCGGCATGGGCTTCGCGACGTGGGCGGACGAGGTCCGCCAGCAGGAAGCCCAGCTGGGCGTCTTCTTCGACACCATCATCGTCTGCTCGGTCACCGGCAGCACCCAGGCCGGCATGGTCGCCGGTTTCGCGAACGACTCGAACCGCCGCGTGCTGGGCATCGATGCCTCCGCCAAGCCGGTCGAGACCCTCGACCAGATCACCCGCATCGCGCACAACACCGCCAAGCTCCGCGAGGTCACGGTGTCCGAAGAGGACATCCTCCTCGACGACCGCTTCCACGCCGGCACCTACGGCATCGCCGACGAGTCCACGGTGGACGCCATGCGCCTGGGCGCCGGCCTCGAAGGCATGATCACCGACCCGGTCTACGAGGGAAAGTCGTTGGCAGGACTCATCCACCTGGTGTCGTCGGGTGAGATCGACCGCGACTCCACGGTCCTCTACGCCCACCTCGGTGGCCAGCCCGCCCTGAACGCCTACAGCTCCCTCTTCCCCAGGTAGAGCAGGATCAGGCGCGCAGGCGCAATCCCTTCGGAGTGGCGCGGAAACCCGCTTCCTGCAGGACCGTCGCCAGGTGCGAGGTCAGGGCGACCTCGCCGTCGGCTCGCTGGACCGCCAGCTGGCCCAGCCAGCCGTCGCGGACAGCCCGGCTCAGGGCGTTCGCGGCGGTGCGCAGGGTCGGGTCGTCGTCGGTGAACGAGAGCAGGGACTTGCCGCCCCGCTCGACGTAGAGCGCCGGGGTGCCGTCGACCAGCACCGCCAGCGCACCGGCCTTGCGGGCAGGACGGTGTTTGCCCTCGCCCAGCGGATCCGGCCACGGGAGGGCGGCGCCGTACGGCTGGGCCGGGTCGGCGGCGGCGAGCACCACGGCGTCCTG
>NZ_VSRL01000123.1 GCF_012184385.1 Lentzea indica | reverse complement strand
CCGCCGGGTTCGACGCGCACCACACCGTCCTCGACGACGATGCGCTGAAGACCCGCGTGCCACGGCGCGTGGTCGTCGATGATCTCGAGGTCGACCGCGGCGTTCGCCAGGCGCGGCCAGCCTCTGGCGGCCACCGCGGCCGGCAGGTCGACGACGCGCAGCATCCAGGTCGAGGTCCACACCGAGTACCGCATCGGGGTCGCGCCGAGCAGGTTGAGCGTCGCCGGGTCGGTGATCCGCAGGTCGATGGCGTCGAGCGTGCCTGCCCACGACTTGAGCGAGGCGAGGAGGTTCAGCTGGGCCTCGACGTCGACGCCGATGAGGTCGTAGACCTTGAGCCTGCCCATGTCGCCGCCCGGCTCTCGCTTGGCCGTCAGGTATCCGCGCAGGCCGTTCGGGCCGGGCAGCACGCTGACCAGGTCCATCTCGAGCACCTTCTCGAGTTCGATCCTCGGCGCACGGCGGTCAGCCATGCCGTCGATCGTCCGCGCCACCTCGAGATAGCAGTCGTGCAGCGCGGTGAGATCGCTCTCATCCGCCGGGCGCGAAGGTATCAGCTCGGTGGGCCGTGGAGCTGAAAGCAACCTGTCCATCGGCAGCTCGACCCACTCGAAGAGCCCGGCGCGTTCCCATCCGCGTCCCCGGTACAGCGTCGGCACGGTCGCGTAGAGCACGGACAGCGGCTGACCGTGTTCCCGCATGGTGGACAGGGAAGCGTCGAGCAACGCGGCCGCGACGCCACGCCCACGCGTGGCCCCGTCGACGGCGACGCCGCCGATCCCGCCCATCGGGACCGCGGCGCCGCCGTAGAACTGCGCGTACTCGCCGATGCCGAGCACACCGGCGACCCGGCCGTCCAGTTCGGCGACCAGTCCGTGCGTACCGGGCTTCACCAGCCGCTCCGGCCGCTCGGTCGAGTTGAACGCGAGCTTGCGGAGCCGGAACACCGCGTCGAGGTCGTCTTCGGTGTACTCCCTGATGTGCACGGACAACTATCTACCAGGAAAAGAAGCCCTGGCCCGTCTTCTTTCCCAGCTCGCCACGGGCGACCTTGTCCCGCAGCAGCTGCGGCGGCTCGAACCGGGGTCCCAGGTGGGCGGCGAGGTGTTCGGCGATCGCCAGCCGGACGTCGAGCCCGACCAGGTCCGTGAGCTCCAGCGGGCCCATCGGCCACCGGTAGCCGAGCTTCATGCCCGTGTCGATGTCCGCGGCGGAGGCGACACCCTCCTCCAGCATGCGGATCGCTTCCATGCCAACGGCGACGCCCAGCCGTGAGGTCGCGAAGCCAGGAGAGTCGCGGACCTCGATGACGGTCTTCCCCCACTCCTCGGCCCAGGTTCGCGCTTTGGCCACGTTCGCAGGGTCGACGCCCTCGTGGTGCACGAGCTCGACCAGCTGCTGCACCGGGACGGGGTTGAAGAAGTGCATGCCCAGCACACGTTCCCCCGGCAGTCCCGCGGCGATCTCCGAGATGGAGAGCGAGGACGTGTTGGACGCGAGGATCGCGTTCGGGCACTTCTCCGCGGCGTTGCCGAGCACCTTCTGCTTCAGCGGCACGTTCTCCGGTACGGCCTCGACGACCAGGTCCGCGTCAGCCGGCAGCTCACCGGTGCTCAGGTTCGCGAACGCCGCCTCGGCGTCGGCCAGCTTGCCCTTCTCCTGCGCCTTGTCGAGCGAGCGCTTGACGGCGAGCCTGCCCTGCTCGACGCGCTCGGCGTCGGCCTCCGACAACGTGACCTCGTGGCCGTGCGCGAGCAGCACGTGCACGATGCCCGCGCCCATCGTGCCGCCACCGATGACGACAGCCTTCACTGCCCGACCACCTCGGCGCTGAACATCGCGACCAGCTCCATGCCGCCGATCTCAGCGAGGTTGGCACCCGACGAGGCCCACTCCGGCGTCTGCACGGCGGCCTTCATCGACTCGGCCGAGTCGAAGTACATCTCCGCGATCATGTACGGCTCGGTGTCGCCGAGGAACCCTGCCAGGAACACACGCTGCACCTTGGCGACCTCGGCGCGCACCAGGCCGGGAACCGAGTTCACGATCGGCAGGTGCGTTTCGAAGTACTTCTCGTCGAAGCCCTCGGGGTCGGCGGGCTTCTTGTAGAGCGCGATGTACTTGATCATGTGACGCCATCCTCCTCGACTCGCCGAGCACTGTAACGCCCGAGCCACTCGCCCGGCTGAGGCACGATGGTGAGGTGCGGATCATCCTGCTGCGCCACGGACAGAGCCTCGGAAACGTCGACGAGCTCGCCTACTGCCGCATCCCCGACCACGCCCTCCCGCTCACCGAGCTGGGCGAACGCCAGGCCCAGGGTGCCGGTCCCGCAATCAGGGAGCTGATCGGCGACGGACCGGTCGCGGCCTACGTGTCCCCGTACACGAGGACGCGCCGGACGTTCGAGCTGCTCGGCGTCGACGCCGAGCGGGTCGTCACCGAGCCGCGGGTGCGCGAGCAGGACTGGGGCAACCTCCAGGACCCGGTGCAGCAGGAGATGCTCAAGCACCAGCGGCACGCGTTCGGACACTTCTTCTTCCGGCTGCCCAACGGCGAGTCCGGCGCGGACGTGGACGACCGGGTGGCGGCGTTCCTGGACGGGCTGGAAGCCAAGTTGCACAAGGACGACGGACATCCGAAGACGGTGCTGATCGTGTCGCACGGTCTGACGATCAGGTTGTTGTGCCGCAGGCTGTTCGACTGGAGCATCGAGCTGTTCGAGTCGCTGTCCAACGTGGACACGTGCGAGAACCGCGTGCTCGACCACGACGGCACGGGATGGAAGCTGGACCGCCCGTTCGACCAGTGGCGCGACTCACCGGACGGGGCGGTCCAGCTCCCGTGACTCAGAGCAGCCCGCGCTTGTAGGCGGCAACGAGCCGGCGAGGAACGAGAAGTTCCTTGCCGTCCAACGTCCTGACGCGCACGAGGTCCGGCGCGGTGGCCTTCCACTGCGAGCGCCGGTGACGCGTGTTGGAGCGTGACGTCTTGCGCTTGGGGACTGCCATCAGCGCTCTCGCTTTCCGTAGCGGCGGTTGAACTTCTCGACCCGGCCCGCGGTGTCGACGAGCCGTTGCGTGCCCGTCCAGAACGGGTGCGAGTCGGCGGTGATGTCGACGGTCAGCAGCGGGTAGGTGTTGCCGTCCTCCCACTCGACGGTCCGCGACGAGGTCGCGGTCGAGCGGGTCAGGAACGTCTTGCCGGTGGACGCGTCCTGGAAGACGACCGGGTGGTAGTCGGGGTGGATACCGGGTTTCATATCTCCAGCTTTCGGATCGAGTCCACAAAGGACAGTTCGTCGTCGGTGAGCAGCGCTTCGGCGAACGCCGCCGTGATGTGGTCCGGCTCCCCCAGCGTGATCGCCACGATCTGGGTGGTCTTGCCCTCGCGCGGCCCGCCCTCACCGACGTGCAGCCCGCCGCCCGCGGATTCCAGGTGCAGCGCGACGTCCGGTTCGTCCGCGACCCAGAGCCGGCCGCGCGAGCGCACCACCGTGCCGTCGAGCAACGAGTCGAGCGCCTGGCTGAGCCTGGCGGGGTGGAACGGCCGGTCAGCCGCGAAAACCGCTGTCGAGACACCGCATTCGGGCGTGAGCGGCACCAGCCTCGGCCTGGCGCTCTTGCGCACCACGACCGTGTCCGGCGTGCAGCGGTGCGCGCCGGGAGCCAGCCGGTCGAGCACGGCCAACGTCCGTTCGTCCGCATCCCCCTGCAGCACCAGCACATCCGCTGCCTCTGCCTGAGCGACGACGACCTGCGCCACCGTGCGTTGGTCGGTGACCATCGACGCATCGCCGAGCGCGTCGTCCAGCCAGCTCGCCGCGTCGAGCACGGTGATCACGCATTCGACGTCGATGCCGAGGTTGCGGCGCACCGCGTCCGGTTCCAGCAGCGGGTCCAGGTGCAGCACGACCGTGTGGCCGGCGAACGCCCCGAGCAGTCCTCGCAGGTCCTCCCGCACGGTGCAGGACACGCAGCCGTGCAGCAGCCCGACCTCGGTCGCCACCCCGTCGACCCACCGCCGGACGCACGTTTCCGCAGCTACATGGCGTACCAGCACCGAGCCGGGCTGGTCCCGCCACACCCGCACGGCGACGTCGTGGTCGACCAACCCCGCCACCATAACGACAACGGTTTCCATGTGAGGTACCGTAGTTGAAAACGAATTTCGTTTCAATCTGTTCTAGGAGGTGTGCATGCGCTGCCAGCTGACCGGCCGTGAGCCGGGCTTCGGCAACCGCGTCTCGCACTCGCAACGCAAGACGCGGCGCCGGTGGAACCCGAACATCCAGCGCAAGCGGTACTGGGTGCCGTCGCTGAACCGGTTCGTGACGCTGACGCTGTCCACGAAGGGCATCAAGACCGTCGACAAGATGGGCATCGAGGCCGTCGTGGCCCGGCTCAGGCAGCAGGGAGTGAAGGTCTGATGGCCAAGGGGAACGACATCCGGCCGATCATCAAGATGAGGTCGACCGCCGGCACCGGCTTCACCTACGTGACCCGCAAGAACCGCCGCAACGACCCGGACCGGCTGGTGCTGCGCAAGTACGACCCGGTCGCACGCAAGCACGTCGACTTCAAAGAGGAGCGCTGACGTGGCGAAGAAGTCGAAGATCGCCGCCGACAAGCGCCGCAGGGAGGTCGTGGCGCGCTACGCGGAACGGCGCGCGGAGCTCAAGGAGATGCTGCGGCACCCGGAGACGCGCGAGGAAGCGTTGCGCGGCCTGCAGAAGCTGCCGCGTGACGCGTCGCCGACCCGGTTGCGCAACCGGGACGTCGTGGATGGACGACCGCGGGCGTACAACCGGGCGTTCGGGCTGTCGCGCATCAGGCTCAGGGAAATGGCCCACCGGGGCGAGCTTCCCGGCGTGTCGAAGGCGAGCTGGTGATGCGCGACAACAAGAAGCCGTTGAAGCGCAGGCAGAACCTGCTCAACAAGGAAGGCGTGACGGTCGTCGACTGGAAGGACGTCACGCTGCTGCGCAAGTTCATCTCGGACCGGGGCAAGATCCGGTCCCGCCGGGTGACCGGACTGACGCCGCAACAGCAGCGTCAGGTCGCCACGGCCATCAAGAACGCACGGGAGATGGCCCTGCTGCCGTACCCGTCACAAGGGCGATGACGCGGACCGCCGTGCTGGCCAGGAAGGCCAGCACGGCGAGCTGCACCAGCAACGCGAGCGCCCAGGTCGTGTGTTCGTCGACCGTGAGATCGCCACGAACACCGACCAAGAAGGTCGCGTAGAGGCCCCAGCACTGCAGTGCGGCCAGTCCGGCTCCGACGATCGTCGTGCGCAGCGAGACGATCACGACGACGGCGGCGAGCAGGATGAGGGCCAGCATCGGCCAGGCACCGGTGAAAGTGGTGACGCCGACTCCGCCGCCGAACCCGAGCGCGGAGCCGTACCCACCTTTCATTCTTCGCATCCGATCGGTCTATCGCCTCAGGTGAGATCAGCGCCACCTCTCCAGCGTGAAGTTGGTGCTTTCGAGTGAGGCACGATCGCATGAATGAACCTGTACGAAGTAGTGCACCGCCGCAGGGACACCCGCGCTGAGTTCACGGGTGCGGAAATCCCGTCTGACGTGCTGCGACGGGTGTTGACCGCGGCTCACGCGGCTCCGAGTGTCGGGCTTTCCCAGCCGTGGGACTTCGTGCTGGTGCGTGATGAATCGATTCGGCGCGCGTTCCGCGATCACGTCCAGGCGGAACGCAGTGTCTTCTCGGCTCAGCTCGATCACGAACGAGCAGAGGTCTTCTCCCGGATCAAGGTCGAGGGAGTCATGGAGTCGACGCTCGGCATCGTGGTCACCTACGACCCGGACCGGGGCTCGCCGGCGGTGCTGGGGCGGCACGCGATCGCGGACGCGGGCCTGTACTCCGTGTGCCTGGCCATCCAGAACCTGTGGCTGGCGGCGACGGAGGAGGGCCTCGGTGTGGGCTGGGTGAGCTTCTACCGGGAAGATGTGCTGCGCCGTCTGCTGGACATCCCCACGAGGGTCCGTCCGGTGGCGTGGCTGTGCGTGGGACCTGTTCGATCACTGCCCGACACGCCTGATCTGGAACGTCACGGCTGGCGAAACCGGCTCCCCCTCGACGACGTGCTGCATTACGACTCGTTCGGCCGGCGGAATTGAAGCGGTGGGATGCATGAGTTCGCGAACCATCTCGGTCGTAACACCCGTACATCCACCTCACGTGCGCTTCCTTTCAGAGGCGTACGAGTCACTGCGCGCGCAAACACTGCCGGCGGGCTGGGACTGGGAGTGGCTGATTCAGCACGACGGTGACTGCGACACGGCGCTTCCCTTTGTTGACGCACGGGTCAAATTCGCAACATCTCCGGCCGCGGGTGAGGCGTGCACCCGGAACATGGCCGTGGCCCGGTCTTCAGGGGAGTTCGTCCGGAACCTGGACGCGGACGACCAGTTGATGGACGGCGCCCTGGAGCGAGACGTCGAGGTGCTGCTCACGCACGACAAGGTCGGCTGGGTGACCTCTGGCGCGCGTGACCTCCTTCCGGACGGAGAGGTCGTTTCCTGGGCGTTCGACGACCCCGCAGAGGGGCTGATCGAACCAGGGTGGACCCTCGACACCTTCATCGAGAACGAATGGCGGCTGCCGGTCCATCCGGTCACCCTGTGCGTGCGAAGAGATCTACTCATCGCAATGGGTGCATGGATGGGATTGGCCCGTTCCGCCGACACGGGACTCTTGATGGCTCTGCAAACCGTCTCGGCCGGCTACTTCATCGCGACGCCGAGTCTGCTCTACCGAAAGCACGCGGCTCAGGTCACGGCCCAAAACATTCACAACGACCCGGTTGACAAGAAGCTGCGCTACGGAATGATCATCGATCGAGCCAGGGCGCTGAACGATCTGTGGTCACGGTTGACGCAACCGACTACCCCTCGATGACGTCCTGCACCACGATCGGTACGGGGCGCGACCGTCCCGGTAGCCTGTGCAGGCCGCTCGGCGAGTCGGAACGGAGTCGATGAACGAGTGGAGCAGCGTGATCCGCTGGTAGCGGGCCAGATTCCGCGGCTGGACCGGGAGGTCCGCGCGTTGCTCAACGCTGGCCGCCTGCCGGAAGCGAACAGCCTTTTCGACGAGGTGGTCACCAAGGTGTCCCCCGGCGCCGACCGCTGGGTTCGTTCGGCGGTGCTGGTGAACCGGGCCGTGATGGCGTGGCGCCTCGGTCGAATCCCACTCGCTCTGGAGCTGGCAGCCGAGGGGTGGACGGATCTCGACGCCGAACGCGCGGACAGCCCTGCCGTGGCCCAGACGATGGGCTCGCTCGGCTATCTGATGGAGGGCATCGGCAACCGTCGTGCCGCTCTGGACATGCTGCGGCTGTCGGTGCAGGTGGCCCGCCGGGCGGGCAACACGGACACGTTGGCCCACTGCCTGCAGCGCTTGGGCGGTTCGTTGAACTTCCGCGCCTGTTCAGGACCTCCCGCGGCCGCGCCGGCGATCTTCGAGGAAGCGCTGGCGTACCTCGACGAGGGTCTCTCGCTGGCCAAGGACGAAGTCATGCGCCGCGCGTTGATGGGCGCCTACGGCCGTTCACTGGCCGGCGTCGGGCAGCTGGACAAGGCCGAGGAGATCGGCAAGGAGACCCTGCGGCTCGCGTTGGACGCCACTGACCTTTGGGGCATTTCGGTCGGGAACTGGGTTCTCGCCGTGGTGCGCCGCGAGCAGGGCGATCTCGACGAAGCGCGCACACTCGCCGCTCGTGCGGTGGCGAAGGCCGAACGCATCAACGACACGTCATTGCTGCTGCGGTTCTCCACGGAGCTGGCGGACATCTGCCACGCGCTGGGTGACTCGGTGGGCGAGGCCGAGGCGTTGCGCCGGTCGATGACGGCGTCGCGCACGGCAACGGAGACGTTGCAGGAAGGCCTTGGTCAGGCGCTGGAGCAGCGCCGGGTGGCCGTGCAGGCGCAACGGCTCGCGGTGGCCGCCCAGGAGGCCGCGGCGCGCGATCCGTTGACCGGTCTCGCGAACAGGCTCGGGCTCGAACGCGCCGCTCAGGCGTTGCTGGAGTCGACGGCGGCGCGCGGCAGGGTGCCGTGGCTGGTGCTGGTCGACGTGGACTGGTTCAAGGGTGTGAACGACGACGCCGGGCACGCGGCGGGCGACGCGGCGCTACGAGAGATCGCGGCGCTGCTGCGGCGTGAATGCCGGTCTGACGATCTGGTGGCGCGCTGGGCAGGCGACGAGTTCGTGGTTCTACTCGGTGACACCGGGCCGAACATGGACGTCGGCCCGAACGTGGCCGAGCGGATCCGCGCGGCCGTCGACGGCCACGACTGGACGATGGTGCTCGGCGCGGTCCGCCGCCCGACGGTGAGCATCGGTGTCGCGGCGGGACCGGCCAAGCTGGACCAGCTGTTCGCGGCCGCGGACATGGCGCTGTACCGCGCCAAGCGGCACGGCCGGAACAGGGTCGAGGTCGAGCCTTCTGTGGACGAGGTCCCCGAGATCGTCTCGGGGAACTGATCTTTTAGGACTTTTTCAAGCTTCTCAGGCCTTTTCAGGCGATCAAGCCGCCGCGGTAGGCCACCAGCGCGGCCTGCACGCGGTTGACCGCGCCGATCTTGCCGAGCACCGACGAGACATAGCCCTTCACCGTCGCCTCCGACAGGTGCAGGGTGCCGCCGATCTCCGCGTTCGACATGCCCTGGCCGATCAGCACGAGCACCTCGCGCTCGCGTTCGGACAGGCTCTGAAGAAGCCTGCGTGCCGGCTCGGCCATCCGCTCGCCGTCCGCAACGGCCGCGAGTACCCGTGCCGCGACACCGGGGTCGAGAACAGCACCCCCGCGCGCAAGGTCACGCACGGCCTTGACGAGCTGTTCCGGTTCGGTGTCCTTGAGAAGGAAGCCCGCCGCACCCAGCCGCAGTGCTTCCGAAACGTACTCATCGACGTCGAACGTGGTCAGGATGCAGACTCTCGGTGGGTCGGGCATGGTCCGCAGCCTCCGCAGTGCCACGAGCCCGTCCGAGGTGCGCATCCGGATGTCGAGCAGGACCACGTGCGGACGGTGCTGGCGGGCCAGGTCGGCCACCAGATGCCCGTCATCGCATTCGGCAACGACTTCGATGTCCCCGACGCTGCTCAGGATCATGCGAAGGCCGGAACGGACGAGGTCCTCGTCGTCGGCCAGCAGAACCTTGATCACGACGCCTCCCGCATTGGCGTTCCGTGCTCCCTCATGTTCGTGATCTTCGCGTACGCACGCCGAAGCTCACGTTAATTCTCAGTTATCTCATCATGTGGTAACGGTTTTTCGAGATGGCGGGCGACGTTCACAGTTACCGGAATTACGCGCCGACTTCGCTGCGTAGGCATGCCACCAGGGCTTAAGGGGAGCGGCCGGAACACTGAGTGACCAAACGCGGAAATCCCACTCAGTGGAATGTCGTACCAGAAACACAGATGCGGTCCGGGTAATCCGATTCAGGACTTGTGGCCGGTTGTCGTTTTGGACCGTACGTTTTTCTCGTTTCTTTCGGGATCGATACAGATCCTTCGGTGGCGATCGGGAAACGCGAAGGTCTTTCGCAATAGCCCTACTGGAAAGTAACGTGCGTCACAACACCCCTGCCCTGCACGGAGAGGAGCTTCGCGCCATGCGGAGAGCCAATCCGGTGACGTCCCTGCTGGCGACCGCCGCCGTCACCGCCTCGCTCATGATCGTCCCGTCCGCTCACGCCGAGGAACCTCGCGCTGCCGCGTTCGCTGCCGACGACTACTGCCTTGGGCAGTGCGGCGACATCGTCCCGCCCGGCAACAACGGCAACGCGACGCTGGCCGAGATCCTCGGCCACAAGGCGTTCGGCACCAGGCCCGCACACTCGGCCGACCAGCTCGGCAAGTACGACGCCCTGGTCTCCGGCTACAGCAGCCTGACCAACGCCCAGCTCACCGACTTCTTCAACGACGCGTCGTTCGGCGTGCCGTCCGACCAGGTCGAAAGCACCATCAAACCGCGCGCGGACGTCACGATCGTGCGCGACAAGAAGATCGGCATGCCGCACATCACCGGCACGACCCGCTCCGGCACGATGTTCGGCGCCGGCTTCGCGGCCGGGCAGGACCGCCTGTGGCTGATGGACATCTTCCGCCACCTCGGCCGCGGCCAGCTCTCCGGCTTCGCCGGCGGCGCGCCGGGCAACCGCACGCTGGAGCAGAGCTTCTACAACCAGATCCCCTACACCGAGGCCGATCTGCAGAAGCAGATCGAGACCGCCGCGGCGAAGGGCGGCGAGCGCGGGCGTCAGGCGATGGCCGACGTCAACGACTACATCTCCGGCATCAACGCCTATCTGACGCAGTCCGTTTCGGCGCGGAACTTCCCCGGTGAGTACGTGCTGACCGGGCACGCCGACGCGATCACGAACTGGAACGACATCCAGCCGTTCAAGGCGACCGACATGGTGGCGATCGCCGCGGTCGTCGGCGGCCTGTTCGGCGCGGGCGGCGGCGGCGAGGTCCAGTCCGCGCTGGTGAAGCTGGCCGCGCAGAACAAGTACGGCGCCACCGTCGGTGAGCAGGTGTGGAAGTCGTTCCGGGCGCAGAACGACCCGGAGGCCGTCCTCACCCTCCACAACGGACAGTCGTTCCCCTACGCGGCCTCTCCCGCTTCACCTCAGGGCGTGGCTCTTCCTGATGCCGGCAGCATCACTCCGGAGCGGATGATCTACGACGAGGTGGGCGGCACTGGCGGTTCCGTTGCCGTGCAGGCATCGGACGACGTGGCGAAGGCTCGCGGGATCTTCGAGGACGGCGTGCTTCCTGCCGATCTGCTGAACAAGAAGCACGGCATGTCCAACGCGCTCGCCGTGTCCGGTGCCCACACCGACACCGGCAACCCGATCGCCGTGTGGGGACCGCAGACCGGTTACTTCGCGCCGCAGTTGTTGCTGCTGCAGGAGCTCAACGGTCCCGGCATCCGTTCGCGCGGCGTCTCGTTCGCGGGCGTTTCGATGTACGTGCAGCTCGGCCGTGGCGTCGACTACTCGTGGAGCGCGACCTCCTCTGGGCAGGACATCGTCGACACGTACGCCGTGGAGCTGTGCAATCCGGACGGTTCGCCGGCCACGAAGGCGTCGCAGCACTACCTGTTCCACGGTCAGTGCTTGCCGATGGAACGTATGGAGCGCAAGAACGCCTGGAAGCCAACGGTCGCCGACGGCACGCCAGCCGGTTCCTACACGTTGGTGATGTGGCGGACCAAGTACGGCCTGGTGACGAGCCGCGCGACCGTCGGCGGCAAGGTCGTCGCGTACACGACGTTGCGCTCGACCTACATGCACGAGGTCGACTCGATCATCGGCTTCCAGGAGCTCAACGACCCTTCAGCCATTCGATCGGCCGGTGACTTCCAGCGCGCGGCCGACAAGATCGGATACGCGTTCAACTGGTTCTACGTGGACTCGCGCGACACCGCGTACTTCAACTCCGGCCTGAACCCGGTGCGCCGGTCCACTGTGGACCCGAACCTGCCGACGTGGGGCCGTGCGGAGTACGAGTGGGTCGGCTGGAACGGTGACGAGAACGTCGCCTCCTACATGCCGTTCGCCGGGCACCCGAACTCGATCAACCAGGACTACTACATCTCCTGGAACAACAAGCAGGCTCGCGACTTCACCTTCGGAGGCTTCGGCCACAGCGCCGTGCACCGCGGCGACCTGCTCGACGATCGTGTGCGCGCTCTGATCGCATCCGGTCAGAAAGTCACGCGTGCTTCTTTGACTCACGCGATGGCCGAGGCCGCGGTCGCGGACCTGCGTGCCGAGCAGGTGCTGCCCGAGCTGTTGCGGGTGGTGGAGTCCGCTCCCGTCGACCCCGCTCTGGCTCCGGTCGTCCAGAAGCTCAAGGACTGGAAGGCTTCCGGCTCGTTGCGCAAGGAGACCTCGAAGGGCAGCAAGACCTACGCCCATGCCGAGGCGATTCGAATCCTGGATGCCTGGTGGCCTCTGCTGGTGCAGGCCCAGTTCCAACCGTCATTGGGTGATGGGCTGTACAACGCCCTGGTGAGCGCGCTCCAGGTGGACGAGGCCCCGTCCGACGCGCACGGCGCCGCGCCGCACAAGGGTTCCTCGTTCCAGTACGGCTGGTGGGGCTATGTGGACAAGGACCTGCGCAAGGTCCTCGGCGACCCCGTCCAGGGCGCCTTCCCGCAGACCTACTGCGGTGGCGGCACGTTGTCCGGCTGCCGCACCGCGCTGGTGACGTCGCTTTCGCAGGCCGTGGCCAAGCCGGCCAACCAGGTCTACCCCGGCGACGCCGACTGCGCGGCAGGCGACCAGTGGTGCGCGGACACGATCATCCACCGCGCCATGGGCGGCATCACCCAGGACAAGATCCACTGGCAGAACCGCCCGACCTACCAGCAGGTTGTGCAGTTCCCGTCCCACAGAGGCCAGACCATCACCAACCTGGCGTCCGCTGGAACCGCTTCCGCGTCGTCCCACGAAACCGGCTGGAACAACCTCCCGCCGCAGAACGTGCTCGACGGCAACCCGTCGTCCCGCTGGGCCAGCGACTGGAACGACAACCAATGGATCCAGGTGGACCTTGGCTCTGTGCAACGAATCGGTCGCGCTGTGTTGCACTGGGAATCGGCGTTCGGCAACGGCTACCGCATCGAGGTTTCCAATGACGGCACGAACTGGCGGAACGTTTTCTCCACAAGTGCTGGCGATGGCGGCGATGATGTCGTAGCGTTCACGCCACAGGACGCGAGATACCTCCGATTGACGGGTACCCAACGGGCCACACGTTACGGATACTCCCTGTATGAGCTTGAGGTCTACAGCTTGTAGACCTTCGAGATGAGGACGCCGATCCACCCCCAGGGGTCGGCGTCCTCTACTTTTTCAGGCCCTGAACAGGTAGTTCCTCATCTCGCCACCGATGCCGTTCGCCGGCACCCACTCACTCCCGTGCCAGGTGCTCATCCGATACCCGCGCTCGGTGAGGAAGTCCGCGACGTCCTGCGGGTGGTACCCGAACCGCTCGACGTGCCGTTCCTCGATCTCCAGCAGAAACGCCGGCTTGAAGCGCTCGATGGTCTCCTTGGCGCCCTCGAGCACACGGAGCTCGGCCCCCTCGACATCGGCCTTCACGAAGTCGAGCCTGGTGATCCCGTTCTCCTCGACGAAGTGGTCCAACGTGTCCGTCTTGACCAGCACGTCCAAGTGCTCGTCGAACTCCTCGTTGGACCCCAGCCCGTCGGCCCCCGCCGTCAGGAACGACCGCCCGGTCACCGGACTCCCGTGCCGCACCGGAACGCTCATGACCTCGCGCCCCTGCTCCTCGGCGCCAAGAGCAACCGAGTGCCTCTTGATGTTGCGCCCCTCACGAGGCCTGAGGACGTACGACAAGGCAGGGTGCGCGAACACCAAGGGCTCAACGCTGTGCACAGTCCCTTGTGGACCAACAAGTCTCGACAGGGTGACCGTGTACAACCCCAGTGCGGCCCCAACGTCGACGCAGACGTCCCCAGACTTGACGATCTTGCGGAGCCCAATCAGCTCCGCCTCGGCATAGGGCGTGAGCCGGGCGAGCGCCCGCAACCCAGCAACCACCGCGGCACTGCGAAGTTCGGTCAACACCCGCGCCAGCCTAGACGTGCCCGTTCGTGTGTTGTTCGCCCGCAGGCAATCCGATCTGATCCGCGAACTCCGCAGCCACCCGCGAACCCCCGTAAACACTCAACGCCTTGGCCAAATGCTGCCTGAGGTCCTTCCGATGCCGGTCCTCGAGCTCAGGCAGCGCCCGCTCAACACTGTTGACCAGCGACTCGGCCCAGTGTTTCGCGGGCTCGAGCTGGGAGATCTTGACGAGCTCAGCGAGGTGGCCAGACAGCTTGACGGCCTCCTCGACCTGATACCCGTTGCGCTGCAACCACCAAATCGTGGCCGTGCCAACGTCCGTCAGCACCTCGTCCCGCAGGTACCGGATCTCGGCCCGCTCGATGTCCCGCTCAGCCAACTTGAACGTCGAGTTCCGCAGCAACTCGATGTGCTTGCGCGCCATCTCGAGGTCGTCGTCGTTGGTGGTGATCTTGACTTGCTCCGCCCTCGCCCACACGTGCGTACCCGGCACCTGCCGCTCAGTGGCGAGCTCGTCCCCCAACTGAACCTGCAACGCCGCGTGGTGCACCAACATCGCCTTGCCGCTGATCTCCTTGGCCCGCTGCAAGACGTGATGGATGGCCGCGCTCCGCGGCGAGTTGTGCCTCAACCCGGTAGTCAGATCAAGCCGCCACACAACAGTGAACTTGAGCTGAAAATCGAGCCCGTACACCGCACTGGGCAACGGCGTCTCGAACTCCTGCTGATGACTGCTGGCCGGCGGCACGAAGGTGAAGTCCTCGGCACTCTTGGGCACCCGCCGCCGCCACCAAGCCTTGACGGCACCAAGCGGGCCAGGACGGAAGTCGGGCCAGGGTCTGCTCACGCCCTCTGCGTACCTGACGTTTCTCCGCTGCAGAAGGTGGCGTGCCTCACTTCCCTCCAACGGCCGCAGGCTTCTCGTCCGGCTCCTCACCGTGCGTGAGCGAACGCCCTGGTCCGCGTTTGGCGGGGGCTGGTTCGCGCTAGGCGGGGGCGCTGGTCAACTCGGTGGCGGTGCCCCGGTAGACTGCTGTCGCCAGCCCTAGTAGCTCAGGGGATAGAGCATCGGTTTCCTAAACCGTGTGTCGCAGGTTCGAATCCTGCCTGGGGCACCACCTTTCGCCGGGTGAATTAGGGCCTCTGACCAGAGAAAGCAGGTCAGAGGCCCTAGTCTTAGTCACCTTGGCCGTCCAGGCACTTCGCGTAGACCTTGAGCAGAACAGCCACGCTGTGGCCCGCGCGCGAAGCGACTTCGGTCACAGGAACACCCGCATTGAGCCAGAGACTGACGGCGGCATGCCGCAAGTCATAGCGCCGCTTTGCCCCGGCCTCGCTGGGGACTTCCTCCGACTACTGGATGCTGGTCACAACCTGGGAGAGCGTGCTCGACGTGCTCTCCAGGAACCCGTCCGCACCGAGATAACTGGCCTTGATCGAATGGCGGCTGACGGACAAGGTCGAGGTGGTGAACGTCGCCACCCCGAGGCTGTCCAGGACGCCGGTGCCGATGACCGTCCGCTTGTCGATGAACACCACGACGCCAGTGGGGGCGGTCGCACCGCTCTCGGGCGTCACCGTGGCGGTGAACGTGATCGGCTCGTCTGCCAGCGCCGGGTTGACCGACGTCTCCAGGGCTGTGGTGGTGTTGATGATGGATTGCGGTAGGTCAGCCGGGCGAGTGATCGTGTTGCTGTCCAACGTGACCGCGGCCGTGCGGGCCAGTGCTCGACCGGTCAGCACCACTCCTGTGGTGACGGTGATCGAGGCCATGGCAAGGATGTTGCCCAGGAATGTGGAGTTCGTGCCGAGGGTCGCGGAGCTGCCGACACCCCAGAAGACGCCGGACGACCGCGCGTCGTTGGCCAGGACCACGGTGCTCGCGGACGCGGTGACCAACGTTGACGCGGTCTTGAAGATGAAGACGGCGTACGGGTCGCCCTGGGCGTCGAGGGTCAGCGTGCCGGTGATCTCGAACGTGCCCGACGCAGAGTCGTACACACCAGGCGTCACGGTGGTCCCACCGAGCTCTGTCGGGATGGTGGCCGTGGTCGTGCGTGCGGCGGCGTCGTCGTAGGCGGTGACCAGGTCGGCTTGGGCCTGCGCCGCCACACCGTCAGCCACGTAGACGCCTCCGGCGACCTGTCCTGGCGGGAAGCCGGTCACCGACGTGCCGGGGCTCAACCCGAGATCGCCTTCGATCGTGGTCCCTCCGGTGTTGGTGACCGTCGACGCGGCGAGCACAGCGAAATTGTCGGCAGTGCCCAGCGATACCGGGGTTTCCGCGGCGCTGGCGCTCGGCGGCCCAGTCACCCCGATCAGCAGGGTCGCCGCGCAGATCAGCGGCAGGGCCAGGATCCGTCGAGATGCAAGTTGGGACATGAACATGGAGCGTCCTTCCGGGAATGCCTATCCGTGGTCGATCCGTCGCTATCAGTGAGACACGGTCTCGTTGCAGAGCGGTATCCGACCGGGTGCAGCAAGGGTGCAAACCCGCTGCGGTTACCGGGCGTTGTAGTGCGCGGTCACGGTGGCCGCGGAGAGCACCGAGTTGTAGATCGCGACCTCGTCGAGGTGCCCTTGGTAGTAGTTCGTGCCCGCGGCGATCCGACCGAAGTTGATGACCGCGTTGGCGGTGAGGGCGGCGGTGTTGCCGGCTCCGGAGACCGCCGTGCCCCCGTCGACGTACAGCTTGAACGCGCCACCGGTGGTCGCCCTGGTGAAGACGACGTGGTGCCAGAGCCCGTCGTTGTACCCTCCGACCACCGAGGTGATCGTGGTGTCAGGGTTGCCGACGCCCGCCTTGATGTGGCCGCTCGAGCTCAGGGAGATGCCGAAGTCGGGGACTGTGCCGGTGACGGTGGTGTCGACGAGACCGGCGTACTGCGGCCAATGACCCGTCGTGCCGCGGCCCTGGGTGGACTTGAACCAGAACTCGATCGACATGTTGCCGGAGATGGTGCGGCTGACCGTCGAGTAGTCGTTCACGCCGTCGTACAGGACCGCGTTGTTGACCTCGGTCAGCGCCCCGGTTTGGCCCAGCGTCACACCGTTGAGGTGGTCGCCGGTGTTGGTCAGGTCCTTGCTGTCGGCGACGAACGTCGATGTGGCCATGGACGTCACCAGGAAGTTGTCGAACTGCGCACCGACCGTGGTTTTCCAGAGCGAGCTACCGTAGTCCCCGTCCATGATCCCGGCCTTGCCCGCGTTCTTGAACGGCGAGGTGGTGTCCGTGTGCTCGACCTTCAGGACGTTGTTGACGTAGAGCTTGAGGTTGGTGCTCGTGTTGCCGCTGATCTCCAGCCGCAGCACGTAGGTCGCGCCGACGGTGAGGGCGCCCTGCGAAGCGACGTAGCTCAGGTACTCCGGGCTCTCGTTGGTCACCTTCATGATGTTCCAGCTCGTGTCCTCCTGCTCCCATCGCGCCATGTAGTACGACTTCGCCGCGGTGTCCAGACGCCCGATGACGCCGACCCGGTCGCCGGATTCGGTAGCCGTCTTGTTGACGAGGTCGGTCTGGACGGAGTAGTTCGGGCTCGGTGGGGTCGCCGTCACGTAGTCGATCGCGTAGCCGGTGCCGGTGTGGTGCGCGCGGCCGGTGTCGACCTGGATCGTGTTGGCGGTGCCGCCCGACAGGTAGGCCCAGGCGCCGCCGACGTCCGGGGCACGGGCGGTCAGGAGCGTGCCGTTGCTGCCGCTCATCACGTCGGAGGCGACGACCGTGCCCGCGCCCGTACCGCCCGCGGAGTCGGCCAGCCGGTAGTAGTTGAGCAGGCCGCTGGTCGCGTTGACCGCGTCGGTGTACGCGGTGGCGGGCGGCGTGACCTTCACGACGCTCGCACTGCCGGCGACGTGCTGGTTGCCCACGCCGTCGGCAACGACGTACTGGTACTTGTAGCAGTTGCCCGCCGTCACGGTGTCGACGACCGGTGAGCTGACAGGGTTGGTGCCGCCGGTGATGGTCGTCCACCCGCTGTAGGTGACATCGCAGGTGCTTCCGGTCAGGGGCGCCGACGCGCGCTGCAGCAGGCGCGTCCCGAGACCGGAACCGCCGTCGGTGCCGGTGGTGAAAGCCACGCTGATCGTGGTGCCGGACTGCGTCCCGTCGGTGTAGGTCACCGTGCCGGCGCTGGGCGCGGTGTTGTCGTCGACCAGGGTGAACGGGGAGGTGGATGAGGTGGCGGCGGCGTTGTTGGTCGCGGTGACGTTGACCGTGCCCGGTGCTGCCGGAGCGCCGGTCCACGAGTAGACGGTCACCCCGAGGGCTCCTGGGGTCGAGGTCCAGTTCGTGCCGAGCGACGGGAACGCGTAGCTCGCGATGCCCGACGCGGAGTCGATCGCGGTGGCGGTCGCGGTGAACGAGCCGGAGGTCGCCGCGGACTTGTAGTAGACCGAGCCCGTGCCGCTCCAGTACGTGTTGGTGAACGCGGAGAACGCGAGCGACGGGGTCGTGGGCGCGGTCAGGTCCACCTTGATGTCGGGGCTGGTGTAGGTGGTGGCGTTGCCCGTCGTGTCGTAGACGACGTACTGGAAGCTGTAGCAGGCCTGGTCGGCGACCGTGGTCGACTTGGGCGAAGCGGGATCAGTTCCGCCGCTCACCAGGACGTAGCCGCCGAACGCGCCGCAGCTCCCCGACGCCAGGGTCGCGGCGGCGCGCAGCAGTTGGGCACCCCCGACCCCGCTCGGGTCGGTGCCCTTGGCCAGGGTCAGGCTCAGCTGCGTCGAGGTCGAGTAGCGGGCGCCCGTGCCGACGAGTCCGCCGGCGTCGACGGAGCCGCCCGTCGGGCCGGTGACGTCGCCCGTGGCCGACGTGCCGAGCGCGAAGTGGTTGGTGACGGTCGCCTGGGTCAACGCCGTCGTGTACAACGAGACCTCGTCGAGGGAGCCGGTGAAGTAACGGCCGGTGTTGCTGTCGCTGGGGGTGACCATCGCGCCGATGTTGAAGCCGTAGGCGTTCATGACGGTCGAGCGGGTCGCGGTTTGGGACGGGAGCGCCACGCCGTCGATGTAGAGGGTGATGGAGGTTCCGTTGTAGGTCTTCACGACCTGGTGCCAGGCGCCGTTGTTGACCGCGGCGGGCAACGTGAACGTCTTGTCGTTGCCCGTTCCCCATCCCCACGCGGTCATCGCGGTCCCGCCGGTGTCGAGCCACAACCCGAACTCCTGGGTGTTGCCCAACGAGCCGTAGCTGAACAGCATCTGCTGGGCCGAGCTCGTGGTCTTGAACCACATCTCGACCGAGCGCAGCGACGATCCCACCGGGATACCCGTCGTGCCGACGGCTTGGACGTAGTCGTTGGCCCCGTCGAACTGGGCCGCGGTGTTCAGATCGCCGCCCAGGGCTCCGGCGGCCCCCAGCGTCACGCCACCGAAGTAGTCGCCGGTGTTGCTGCCCTTGCTGTCCGCCGCACGCGAGGTAGCGGTGTAGACCATGAAGTTGTCGATGTGAATACCCACCAGATCCGTCTTGTCGGCGCCACCGCTGTTGTTGCCGTCCACGATCCCGGCTTTCCCCGCGGCGATGAACGGCGAACTGCTGTCCGTGCCCGTCAACAGCAGAACCCCGTTGACGTAGAGCTTGAGCGTGGTGGTGGCAGAGCCGCTGACCTCCAGCCGGACCCGGTAGGTCTGTCCGACCGTGAGATCGGGCTGGACGGCGGTCGTGCCCAACCAACCGGCACTGGTGCCCGACCACTTCACGATGTTCCAGGTGTGGTCGGTCTCCCAACGCGCCATGTAGTACGAGCCGTTGGTGGTGTTCGCGCGTGCCATGACGGCCGCCGCGTCGCTCGCGAGGGTGCCCTTCTGGAAGAAGTCGGCTTCGACGGAGTAGTTGGCGCTCGACATGACGGTCGTGGTGTAGTCGGACGAGTAGCCCGGTCCGTTGCGGCGCACGCGGTTCCCGGTGATCATCTCGGAAGTGCTGGTACCTCCCAGGTGCGCCCACGCACCGCCTACATCCGGGGTGCGGCCGAGAAGGGCGGATCCGTTGGCGCCGGTGAACAAGTCGGACGCCAGCGCGGTGTTCGGGTCGCCGAGCCTCCACTGGCTGAGTGCGCCGGTCGTGGTGTTCACCGCGCCCGCGTAGTCGACCTTGGCGACGCTGGTCGTGGTCGCGACCGCCTGGTTGCCCAGTCGGTCGGTCACGGAGTACCGGTACTGGTAGCAGTAGCTGTTGGCGACCAGGCTGTCGACGTGGGGGGAGCCGGGGTTGGCGGCGCCCAGGCTGAGGAAGTTGGTGTAGGTCCCGCAGACCCCGTTGCTCAGCAGCGCGGAGGCGCGTTGCAGCTGACCAGTCGCGATCCCGGAGCCGCTGTCGCTGGAGGAGGCGAAGGTGACGGTCACGGATCGACCCGACTGGTAGCCGTCGGTGTAGGTGATGGTGCCCGCACTCGGGATGGTGGAGTCGTCGACGAACGACAACGTCGTGGTCGTGGTGTTGCCCGCCACATCACGACCGGTCACGACCTCGCCGGGCGTGGTCGTGGTCCCGGCGGTCCAGCTGAACGGCGTGGACACGTACGGGCCACCCGCGGGCGTCGACACCGTTGACGGACTGTGGGTCCAGCCGGTGGACGTCCCGGTCGTGGTGGCGGTCGCACTTGACGCCGGTCCCGAGCCCGCGTCGGTCACGGCGTTGGTCAGGGTGAACGAGCCCGCGTCCGCGCCGCGGTAGTAGATCGTGTCGCCGCTCTTGTAGGCATCCCCCGCGACGACAGTCATCGTGACGGCGTTGACCGGAGCGGTCGAGTCCGGCGGCAGGATGGTGGCCGTGGGGCTCATGGCGCTCACGGCGCCGCGCCAGTTGGTGGCGAACACCGCTGTCACCGAGTACACCCAGTTCCCGACCGGGACGGCGCTCTCCGTGCACGTGGTCCCCACGATCGTGCCGGTACAGGCCGTCAACAGGGTCTGCGGGGTCTGGGTCGCGACGTCGTAGCGGGTGATGGCGTAGCCGTCCACGGCTTGACCGCTGGCCAGGGTCCGCGCATCCCAGCCGACCGTGACGGCGTTGCCCGCCACGGTCGCGGTGGGCGTCGCACCCTGGTTGACCGTCGTGGCCGCGGCCCCTCCATGACCTTCCGGAGCGGAGGTGGCGGTCCAGTACGCCCAGGCGACACCCGCGGGCACGAAGACGGCCAGGACCGTCACCAGGATCCTGCGCCTGGTCCAGCGCGCCCTGGTCATGATCCGCCTGCCGAGAAGTGAGCGGTCACCGTGGCCGCGGAGAGCACGGAGTTGTACAGCGCGACCTCGTCGAGGGATCCCTCGAAGTGGTTGCTGCCGTTGGCCATCCGGCCGAAGTTGATGCTCGTGGGGGTGGTCAGCGAGTTCGTGTTTCCGGTCGCCGTTCCGGCGCTCACCCCGTCGACGTACAGCTTGAGCGCGCCCGTCGCCTTGGTGCGAGTGAAGACGACGTGGTGCCAGGCGGTGTTGTTGTACCCGGTGCCGGTCGACACGACGGAGACGTCGGGGTTTCCGGTGCCCGCCACCACCTTGCCGTCGGAACGCAGTGACACGCCGAAGTCGTTGAGACTGCCCGCGACTTCGGCGTCGACCATGCCCGCACCGCTCCACCAGTCGGGCTGCGTGTTCCTGCCCTGGGTCGACTTGAACCAGAACTCGATCGAGAAGTCGTCGGCGATCTGGCGGGAGATGCTGGCGTAGTCGTCGACACCGTCGAACAGGACAGCGGTGCCCGCCTGCGCGACTGCTCCGTTGTGGCCCAGCAACACGCCGCCGAAGTACTCGCCGGTGTTGGATCCCTTGCTGTCGACCACGACCGGGGTGTTCGACGCCTGGAAGTTGTCGAGGTGCATGCCGGTCGTGTTGGTGATGTCGGTGTGGACCGGCGCGCCGTTCCACCCCATCCCGAGCACGGTACCGACCCGACCCGTCCCGGAAATGGCGCTGTCCACGGCGGAAACCCGCTCCACGCCGTCGACCAGCAGGCGGATGGTCGTGCCGCTCAGGTCCAGTGACAGGCGGTAGGTGCTGCCGTCGACCAGCGCCTGGCCGTACTGGCCGAGCGACACCCACTCCCCGTTGACGACCCGGAAGAGGAAGAAGGCGGCGGCTGTCTGCGAGTAGCGGGCGATGTAGTAGGTCCCGAGGGTGTTCGCGGTGTCGAACCTGCCGATGACGCCGACCTGGTCGTAGGCAACGGATGTCATCACCCTGATGTCGGCGCTCACCCGGTAGTCCGCACTGGCGGGTGTCGCGGACGAGTAGTACACGGAGGCGTACGACGAGTCTGCCTTCCGCAGGCGACCGGCGTCCGTCAGCACAGCGCCCGTGTCCGCGCCCCACAGCGGCAAGGTGGTGGTCCATGTGGCGCCCATCTCACCGACATGGCTCTCCAGCGCGGTTCCGGCTGTTCCGCTGAACGTGTCGGACGACAACGCGGCCTCGTTCAGGCGGTAGTGGTTGAGCAGCCCGCCCGTTGAGGAGACCGTGTCGCTGTACGCGGTGGCGCTGTTGGCCATCAGGTAGGTGGTGATGCTCGCTCCTTGGCACGCGTTCGCGGCGCCGGCCCCCATCTCGAGCGCGTTGGACAGCGTGATGAGCAGGAAGCTGTTGGCGGGCACGATCCAGCCCGAGCTGTTCGTCTGGGTGGTGAAGTTCAGGGCCGAGGTGGCGCAGCCGGAGTGGCCTGCGTCGACGGCGAATCCGCCGGTTCCCTGGCTCATGTCCAGCACGAGGGACTTGATGCTCACGGCGAAGGCGTTCGAGTTTGACGCGTTCAGCGATACGTTCGTCTGCCCGCCGGGGTACAGGGCGGCGGTGGGTGTCGCCGAGCTCAACGCGAGGGCGATGGAGTTCCCGCTCTCCGCGGAGCCGCTGCTGCCGCCGCTGGGCGGCGCGGTCCAGTAGGCGAAAGCCGCCCCGTCCACAGCCAGGGCGAACACGACGATGGACGAGACTGCGAGCAGTCGCTTCTTCATCAGTCCTCCCGTTCTGCGGACGCGGTGTAGACGAGCGTCAGCGATGCTTCTTTGCACCCGTCCTGGTTGGCCGGGTGGTTGTGCATGCCCATGCGCGGCCAGTTCTCCGGTGGGAGACCAAGTCCGCTGAGCGTGTTCGTCGCGTGGGCGGCAAGAGGGATCTGGAGATCGGTCGGGGCTTGGTTGACCGCGAAGTCGTCGAGGGAACAGGAATGGGTCTCGTCGGCGTTCGGCGCGTTGATGTTCTGCAGCTCCACGGTGAGACTGGTGAGCGCCACGGCGAAGTCGTGGGGGTTCGTGAACTTCAGGTCGATCGACACCATGACACCCGGCGAAACCGGCTCGACGACATCGCCTTCGATGCGCACCGAGTCGGTCAGCCCGTCCAACTCGACGTCACCGGTCCCGGTCGCCGGCCACTGATTGGTCGGTTCGCCGACGAAGAGGAACAAGAGAGCTACCGCGATGAGGAGGACCGGACCGCTGCGCTTGAGCGCGGCGCGGAATTCGCCGTTCATCCGACCTCCTCTGTGAACCAAGATGACCGATGGGGCCGCGGTGTTGTCGACAACCACGTCCTCCATCAGTCGATATGACGGTTGGGATTACGCGATGGTGTAGGTGAGGTTGACCACGGCGCTCTTGCAACCATCCTGGTTCGCATCGGTCTTGTTGTTGAACGCGATCGTCGGGATGTCGACCGTGCCCCAACTGCCCTGTGCCGAGCCTGCCGCGACCTGGGCGGCTACGGTCGACTCCGGGTTTGCGAGGGTGTAGTCGGTCGCGTCGCAGGGAAGCGTGGCCGCGATAGCATCTGCTGTGCGGGTAACGGATGCGATGCTGGCCGTCACGGTGGTCACGTAAACAGCACCCGAGTTGGTGTTGTTGAAGTTCCCGGATAGTGCCTGTGCCGCAACGCCGGGTGCCATCGCCGTCACCGTGCTGGTCTGCACGACCGTGATCCCGGCGTTCGTGCCTGCCGCACCGGAACCGGTACCCGTACCACCCGCACTCCAGTACGCGAAGGCCGCGCCGCCGCCTGCAGCGACAAGCGTTGCACCCACGATTACCACAATGAACTTCCTGCTAAATTTATGCATCATGAGACTCCCGTCCTGTAGGAAACGATAGAAAGCGGCGCGGAGTTTTTGCCACAGAACCAACCCTAGCACCAAATATCTTCTTTTTACGCCTTTGTCAATTTTGCCTCAAGAATTGAAGCCAAAGAATAGGAGTGGGTACGCCACTGAGGATCAGCGGAATTTGTCTTCAGACTCGAGGGCGAGATTTTGATGCAGGTGTCCGTTGCCCAGGCGTCCGCTGCTGGTCGTTGAGCGGGTGCACGACCTGGCTTTTGGGGATGAACCGGTAACCCACCCCGCGCACCGTGGTGATCATCCCTCCATGCCCGGTCGCGCTGATCTTGCGCCTGAGGTTGGACATGTGGACGTCCACTGTGTGGTCGTCGGCCCGGCGTGAACCGCCCCAGACCCGCTCGCGCAGCTGGTCCCTGGTGAGCACCTGTCGGACGTTTTCCGTCAGCGTCGCCAGCAGGTCGAACTCGATCTTCGTCAGCAACACTCGGTCGCCCGCCACCCGCACTTCGTGCGCGTCTACGTCGATCTCCAGCAGGCCCAATGCCTGTTCAACCCGAACGGGTGACGTTTTCACCAGATCACGAGGCCTGCGGAGCATGGCGTGCACGCGGGCAACCAGCTCAGGCGGTGAGAACGGCTTGGTCAGATAGTCGTCCGCTCCAGTCGAGAAGCCGATCACCTTGTCCGAATCCTCCGTGCGTGCGGTAAGCATGACCACGTAGGCATTGGAGAACGTCCGCAGCTGCCTGCAGACCTCGAACCCGTCCGTTGCGGGGATGTCCAGGTCCAGCAGCATCACGTCGGGCACCCAGGCTTGCGCCACGACCAACGCGGTCTCGCCGTCGCCCACCGCGCGCACGTCCAGGTGAGCGGCCGCCAGCACCAGTTCGATCAGGTGGCAGATCTCCAGGTCGTCCTCGACGACCAGGACTTTCGCGTGCTCGCTCACCTGCATCATTATGCGCATTCCGCCAGGCCACGCCATCGAAGGCGCCACACCGGGCGACAATCCGGTTGTGCGCGGGATTGCCGAATTCCAGCATGGTCGGGAAATCGTCGGAATCATATGACATCGCGAACGTGGGGGATTTCTGTGCCCGAGTCCGCGAGCCTGCTCCGAGGGTCGTCCTTCGCGGCGATCGCGGCGTCGTAGGCCTCGCGGCGTCGAGCGACGCAGCCTTGGAGAGCGACCTCTGCACGGCGGCACCCGCGGGATTCGCTGACCCGCGGTGATCCTTCCAGCCCTGATTGCTGGCCCGGATTACCGGATTAGAGGCAATCGCTGTCGAGCGTGCTCGTCACTCGGCCCCCTTGAGGGTCCTGTGACGCGTAGTGGCAGCGGAGGAACAATCGGCTCCACGACCTCAAGAGCGTTCCGCCGCCGGCTACGTGGACCAGCGTGTCCTGGTCACCGCGGGCATGGCCTTCGCGGGCATCGTCCGCACCGTGCCTTCCGTGGAGACGACCATCCCCGCCGCCCCGAACTCGGCGAGCACGTCCAGCCCCACTCCGCCCCAGTCCCACCGGTGGCTCGGCTCCTCCGGTCGTGGCTGGGCAGGATCGATCGACACCTCACACCGCGAACCCGCCCTCGACCACGGGAAACCGGCTGTCGGACGGGCCGTTGTCGTCGAAGGGATCCGTCGATCCGAACAGCCACACCTTCTGGACCCAGGACAAACTCGTCCTCGACGTGACCCAGCCGCTGACCAAGCTCACGGTGCAGGTGCACATCACTCAGACCGGCGGCGTGCAGAGCTCCGGCCAGTGGCAGACCGGACCCGGTGACGACTTCACCCTCACCGTGCAGGAGATCGACGGTGAGGTGGTCTACCGCTGGGACCTCAAGCCCGGTCGCACCGTGCCGGCCGCACAGCACATCTTCGCCGTGCAGTACAACCACACTCGCGGCGTTCGCGACGGCAAGGCCGACCGCTACGGAGTGATGGCCACGGCAGCGGGCCACGACCACGCCGTGTGGGGCGGCTTCACGCCCTAAGACTTCAAGCTCCCGTAATGAATCTCTCTCAACGGCGGTAGCGGACCTCGTTGAGAACCGCGGAGCCGATGGTTTCCTGGCGCGTTGTGCCGTCCGGGGCGAAGCCGAGGCGCTCGTAGAAGCGGCGGGCCCGCTTGTTCTCCTCCAGCACCCAGACGATCGCGTCGCGGGAATCGCCGAGAGCGGCCTGTGCCAGTGGCTCGGCCAGGCCGCTTCCCCACGCGGACGGCAGGAAGTAGATCGCGTACAGCTCGAAGCCGGCGTCGGCGTCGCGGGACGGGCCGGTGTAGGCGAACGTCGTCGACCAGCGCCACCCACACGCCGCCGGACGGGATTTCTCGTTCCCACATCGATGTGCGCGCTTCCACGGACAGGTTGTCGAGCATCTCGTCCGGCATCTGACCTCGGTAGGCGGTCTGCCAGGAGCGCACATGTACGGAAGCCACGGCGGGCGCGTCGGCGGGTACCGCGAGACGGATTGCCATGTCATCCCCCAATGGCATGATCGGGTGCATGCGGATCATCGTCGACGCGGATCCCGGCATCGATGATGCCCTGGCTTTGTACTGAGCCTTTTCCATCCTCATGATCGAGTCTGTTGTTCGAGGACGTGGATGGCGCGGGCGTAGTGGGTGACCTGTTCGGGGCTGGCGCGGACTCGG
>NZ_VSRL01000122.1 GCF_012184385.1 Lentzea indica | reverse complement strand
CGGTCTCGGCGCCCACGGCGTGGTGGTGCCGCAGCGGCGCAGCGCGTCGATGACGGCGGTGGCGTGGCGGACCAGCGCGGGAACGGCGGCCAAGCTGCCGATCGCGATGGCCACGAACCTCACCCGCACGTTGCGCGACTGGGCAGAGGCCGGCCTGATGATCGTGGGCCTGGACGCGGACGGCGACGTGGACGTCGACGGTCTGGACCTCGCGACGGGACCGCTGGTCGTCGTCGTGGGCTCGGAAGGCCGTGGCCTCGGGCGTCTGGTCAAGGAGACGTGCGACCAGACCGTGTCGATCCCGATGGCCACCGGCGTCGAGTCGCTCAACGCGTCCGTCGCGGCCGGTGTCGTGCTGGCCGAGGTCGCGCGCCGCCGCCGGATCGCCGCCAAGGGCTGACCACGCCTGACGTTATCGGCTACTTCGCGACGCTAAAGGCATCCATTCGCCGACGTTAGTGATCGTTTTCCTGGCCCGCGAAACCGGTTCAGTTCCGCGGGGCCAGGAAACGGCGGTCTCCGCTCCTGCCAAGGGTTTGCGACTGAGCGCGATGACAAACGGCGTGGCCTATTCCGCGCCACTCCCGGGCGCGGGTACCGTCATACCGTTCGCCAATTAACGGTTCTGCCGGGCAGGAGTCGGATCCGGGTTGCACCGCTTGGCCGAGCACGTGACACCCGTTTGGCACCAGCCGACACACGGCGTGACCATTTGGGGTCCAATCAGGCGATCCCGAGGTCAACTGTGAAGAAGATCAGCTCCACGTTTCGCTATTGTAACTACTTTAGGTAACTGGCCTGCTCCGTTTAGGTACACACTGTGGTAGGACAGACGTTGAACGGTCAGGCAGCTTCTACCGTGATTGTCGATAGAAATTGATTACCACCGGCGGGGGCGACGTGACTCGGCGTAGAGCGAATCAGGACGTGCTGATTCGCCGCGCGCGCCGCGCGGCCCGCCGAGGTCGCCCATGACGACCCGCGGCGCCCTCCGCGAGCTCCTGGCTTTGCGCGAGTTCCGCGCCATGTGGATCGGTTCGACCGCCTCGACGGCCGGTGACCAACTCGCAGCGGTCGCATTGTCACTGCTCGTATTCGAACGAACACAATCCGCTGCCTGGACCGCCCTCACCTGGTCGCTGACGCTCTTCCCGCCGCTGATTTCGGGCCCGTTGCTCGGCTGGGTCGCCGACCGGTTCCCGCGACGCACGGTAATGGTCACGACGGCCTGGTTGCAGGCAGTGCTGATGGCCACGATGGCCATTCCCGGCATGCCCCTGTGGGCGATGATCGTCCTGCTCGTGGTGGTGCTGGCCATCTCCTCGCCGTACCTCGCGGCCCAGGAGGCGAGCCTCCCGCACGTGCTGCCGCCGAAGCGCTACGACGACGGCGTGGCACTCTTCGGCACGTCCGTCGACATAGCTCAGATGGCAGGCCTCGCCGCCGCCGGCTTCCTCGTCGCCCACAGCAGCCCAGGACTGGCGCTCGCGATCAACGCGGCCACGTTCGCCGTCCTGGCGATCTTGGTGCAGACGTCCGTGAAGCACCGTCCCGCCGCGGATCCGCTGGGCCGCAAGAAGAAGGACGACGAGCCACGCGGCGCACTGACCCTGATGGTGTCCGACCCGCGGTTGAGGACGCTGCTCGGTGTCCGGCTGCTCGCGGGCCTCGCGATGGTCCCCGAGGGACTCGCGGTGCCGCTCGCGGTGAGCCTGAACGCGGTGTGGGCGGTCGGCCTGATCCTCGCCATCGAACCCGCGGCGAACGTTCTGGGTGTGGCGTTGCTCTTCCGCCTCGTGCGGGATCCGGCGAAGCGAGAACGACTGATCGGCCCGCTGGCGATCCTGTCGCTGGCCCCGTTGATCATGTTCGCGTTCAACCCGAACCTGACGTGGACGATCGTTTTGTTGGTCATTGCCGGTATAGGCGGGGCTTATCACACGCCCGCTCGTTCGGCGTGGATGAGGCTGCTACCCGACCAGTACCGCGGAAGGGCTTATGGCATTGGGCGCGCGGCGTTGCGCTCGAGCCAGGGCGGAGGAATGGCGCTGGCCGGTGTCGTCGCCCATTCGATCGGATCGGTCACAGCCACGATCGCGGGAGCGGGCGGTATCGGACTGCTGCTGGCGACGCAGGCCACCTTCGCCTGGCGACGTGCGCGCGGTCACAACGACACGAAGGCGGTGGCAATCTGAAACAGAACGGTCACCAATAGCGATATCCGTCTTAGAGGCACCATGACGATCGAGGTGCACGATTGAAGTCCAGTCGAGGAGAGGCGGCGTTCAGAAGTCACGGTTGCACATGGAAGGACACCTCCTCGTTGCGACAAGCAGCAGCGCGGGTGGTCTACGACCTGGTCAGCGGCAGCTTTGCTCATGATGTGCCATGAGCGTAGGGGGTCGTGGTGAAGAACAGTTTGACTGATCGCAGGCGATCGCGGGCACTCGGCTTGACTCCGATTCGCAACTGGGACCTTTGGACCGTTGCGCCTAGTGCGATCGCGTACTTTTTCGTGCTCGAAGCGGCCGTAGCCGTCGCCTCCATCTGGCTGCTGACGAAGCTGACTTCGGTCTCGACCTCCGACTGGCTGCGCTTCGGCGCGCTCATCGCCGCGATCACGATTCACCTGACCATCGTCCGCAGAGCGGAAGAAGCCCGCCGCAACGAGGCCTCAGGCCCCCACATCGACCTGACCTCGGTCTGGACCTTCGCCGCAGCCGTGGCCCTTCCGGGCGGTCTGGCAGTCATCGCCACGATCTGGATGCGCATCCTCATCCAGCCCATCGCCCGCCGCCAGCCGTACCGCTTCGTCTTCGGCACCGCCTCCATGCTGGCCTCCACCCTCCTGTCGTGGGCACTGGTCCACCTGTCGGGTGTCTCCCTGGCAGCCACAGGAAACGTCCCGACAGACCTGGGCCTGGTCCTGGTCCTGGCCATCGCCGCCGTCCTCTACTGGTTCGTGCAGGTGATGACCGTCGCGGTCGCCTTCAAGATCGTGACCCCGAACTCGAAGGTCCTGGAATTCCTGGGCTCCAAGGTCGACAACATGCTCGAAATGAGCACCCTCGGCGCCGGCGCCATGCTCGGCATGCTCATGACGTCCCACTGGGTGGGCCCACTGCTCGTCGTGGTCCCGGTGATCCTCGTGAACGCCCTGCTGTCGAGGGCAGCAGAACGCCGCACCCACCTGGAGCGCTTGCTGCGCGAGCAGGAGCAACTCCACCAGCGCCTGGCCGCCGACGCCCACACCGACTACCGAACCGGCCTGCTGAACACGAACGGCCTGACCGAATACGCAGGCCGCCTGGCCGAACGCTGCCGCCTGGACGGCGAACCGATGACCGTCCTGGTGATCGACCTGGACCACTTCAAGCGCATCAACGACACGTGGGGCCACCCGGCAGGCAACGCAGTCCTGGCCGAAGTAGGCCGAATCCTGAGGGAAAAGCTCCGCCCCGGCGACGTAGCGGGCCGCGACGGCGGCGAAGAGTTCGTCGTAGCCCTGAAGGACACCCCGGTAGCCCAGGGCGTGACGATCGCCGAACGCATCCGCGAGGCCATCGGCTCCCTGGCCGTCCCCACAACGGACAAGCACCGCAACGTCGTCACTCTCTACGGCCGCGAAATCCAGCCGCCAGAACCCGAGGGCGTGGAACTGCAGGCGATCTCAGCCTCCATCGGCGTAGCCGTGATCCCGGACAACGGCCCGGACATGGCCACGGCCCAGCACTCGGCAGACGCGGCCCTGTACAAGGCCAAGGAAAACGGCCGCAACCAGGTCCGAGTAGCAGGCCTGGACATCCCGCCGCGCCTGATGCCAGCCCCCCGCCAGGACGACATCACCAAGCCGATCACCTCCCGCACGGCCTAACCCAGCCGACGCCGCAGGCGAGGCGACGCGACGGCGCAGCCGAGCCAACCGCGAAGGCGAAGCCGAGCAGCACTTCACACACCCAGCAGGTGGGGTGGTCCCGTCACCCCAAACACCTACGCAACAGCAAGCCGCCCAACGCAACAGGCGTGTCATCAACCCACGCGCGGCGCTGGACAGGTCTTTGATCAGATTGGCGGGGTCTGGGGCAGCGCCCCAGAAAACGCAAGCAACCGCCAGCTCAAAAACGCAACGCGACCACCTAGGACACGAAACCGGCACCCGCCAACCGAAACAGGGAGACGGCCCACCCAACCCACGCGCCTCAACCAGAACGACGCTGAACAGCCCCAACCCCACGACAAACGAGGTAGATCACAAAGCTGACCGCAGTAACGAGAGCAGACACAGGCAACCCAGGCTGAAGCGACAACAGGATCCCCCCAACAGCCGCCACCTCGGCAAAAACCACCGACAACACAGTGGCCCGCAACGGCGAAGCGGTGATCCGCATGGCAGCAGCAGCCGGCGTGATCATCAACGCCAGCACCAGCAACGCCCCGACAACCTGAACCGACAGCGCGGTAGCAACCCCAACCAGCACGGCGAACACGATCGACAGCCCACGAACCGGAACCCCACGCGACACAGCCACATCAGGATCCACAGAAGCGAAGAACAACGGCCGATAGATGAACGCCAGCACGGCCAGCACAGCGACAGACGACACAACCAGCAGCTTCAGATCAGTGGAGTCCACCCCCACGATCTGCCCGGTCAACAGCCCGAACTTGTTGGCCGACCGTCCTTTGTAGAGGGCGAGCATCAGGATCCCCATGCCGAGCCCGAACGCGAGGATCGCCCCGATAACCGAGTCCCGATCACTCTCCCGCCGCGACAACACCCCGAGCAGCACCGCGGCGATGATCGACCCGGCCAAAGCGCCGTACCCAACGCCGATGCCGAGCAGCAGTGCAGCCGCACCACCCGTGAAAGCGAGCTCGCTCGTGCCGTGCACGGCGAACGCCATCTTGCGGGTCACGATGAACGGCCCGAGCACCCCGGCGACGAGCCCCAGCACGGCGGCCGCGATCAACGCGGTCTGCACGAAGTCGAGCTCGAGCAGATCGAAGAGCGTCACGACGCGGCCTCCGCCGTCAGGTGGTGCGTCTGCTCCTCACAGGCCCCGGCACCGATCACCAGGATCTGGTCGCGCAGCCGCACGACCTCGACCGGCGTCCGGTACAGCTCGGACAGCGTCCGGGAGTTCATGACCTCTTCCGGAGTGCCGACGCGGAACCGTCCGCCGACGAGGTAGAGCACCCGGTCGACCAGCGGCAGCACCGGGTTCAGTTCGTGCGTCACGAAAAGCACTGCCGTGTTCGCCTCGCGGCGGCGCTTGTCGATCAGTTCGCTGACCACGCGCTGGTTCGCGAGGTCCAGCGAGAGCAGCGGTTCGTCGCAGAGCATCACGGTCGGATCGCCGACGAGCGCCTGCGCGACGCGCAGCCGTTGCTGCTCGCCACCGGACAGCAGGCCGATCGGCTTGTCCGCGTAGGGGGTGGCGCCAACGGACTCGATGGCCGCGTTGACGCGAACCCGTCGTTCGTGCCGGTTGCGCAGGCCGAGGCCCCAGCGGTCCCCGTCGAGGCCGAGACCGACGAGGTCCCGGCCGCGCAAGGTCATGGACTGGTCGAGCGCTCGCTGCTGCGGGATGTACCCGATGGCGTGGTTGCCGCCGGCGACCGAGACCGTGCCGGAGGACAGCGGCTGCAGTCCCAGCAGCACCCTCATCAGGCTGGTCTTGCCGGAACCGTTCGGTCCCAGGACGGCGAGGAACTCTCCGGGCTCGACGTCGAGGTCGAGCCCGTCCCACAGCACTCTGTCCCCGTAGGACAGCCGGGCCCCGCGCAGCGAGATCGCGGTCATGCCTTGAGCGCCTGCGAAAGCGCGTCCACCTGCTTGCTCATCCAGTCAAGGTAGTCGGTCACGCCTTCCGGCAACGTCTCGGTGACGGCGACGACCGGCACGTTCGCGGCCTTGGCCTTCTCGACCAGACCCTTCGTGACCTGGTTCTCGGTCTGCGTGTTGTTGACCAGCACGTTGATCTGCTTGCCCTCGACCAGCTGGTTCATCTCCGCGAGCGCGGCCGCGGGCACGTCCGCCTCCTCCTCGATCGCCTTGCTGAACGCCTCCGGCGTGATGTCCTCGGCGCCGGTCTCGTCGAGCAGGTAGTGCGCGATCGGCTCCGTCGCGGCGACCTTCTTGCCCTTGCCGATGCCGTCGACCTTCTTCCCGAGGTCTTCCAGGGCAGCGGTGAACTTCTGGGTGTTGCTCTCGAAGGTCGTCTTCTTGTCCGGCGCGATGGCACCCAGCTCGTTCGCGGCCGCCTCGGCCACCGCGCGCACGGTGTGCAGGTCGTACCAGACGTGCTCGTTCTCGCCGTGCTCGTGGCCGTCGGCGTCAGGAGCCGCACTGCTCGTGGGAGCCGGGCTCGTGGGGGCAGTGCTCGAGGGCTCGGCGTGGTCGTCCTCGCGCAGCGGGAACGCCTCGATCTTCTTCTGCGTGTCGCTGGTGATCAGCTTGGCGAAGAAGTCGTCGTAGCCGCCGCCGTTGAACACGACCAGCTTGGCGTCCTTGACCAGGGCGGCGTCCGCGGGCTTGCTCTCGTACGAGTGCGGGTCGGCGCTCGGGTCGTCGAGCAGCGCCTTGACGTCGACGGCGTCGCCGCCGACGGCCTTGATCACGCTGCCCCACACGTTCGTGGAAGCGACGACCTGGATCTTTCCGTTGTCCGCGGACGGCGTGCTCGTGCCGCAGGCGGCCAGGCTCGCCACGGCGAGAGCGCCAACCAGAGCGTTGCGGAGAGTCATCACACCATCCCTCGATCAGGTAATGGAAACCGTTGTCGAGTTCAGTTTACGACACGAAAAAGCCCCCGACGGTCACGCCGGGGGCTTTCGCGTGTGAGTCACGCCTCCAGGCGCTCGCCCGACTCGGGGTGGAACAGGTGAATCTCGGTGTGGTCGCGCACCGCGACCTTGACGTGCTGGCCCAGGGTCGGCGGCGTGCGGCCGTCGACGCGGACCACGAAGCGCTGCGACGCGTCGCCGATCTTCACGGCACCGTGCACGAGCGCGTCGGCACCGAGCTCCTCGACCAGCTCGACCGTCATCTCCATGCCCTCTTCACCCGACGGCACGATGCCGAGCGCCTCGGGCCGGATGCCGAAGGTGACCTCGTCCAGACCACCGGCGGCGTCGAGCGCTTCCCGGCTCAGCGGCACGATGACGCCGTCGAGCTTCGCGCCCTCCGACGTGATCGGCACCGTCTTGAGGTTCATGGCGGGCGAGCCGATGAAGCCGGCGACGAACGCGTTGGCCGGGCGGTCGTACAGCGCGCGAGGCGTGTCGCACTGCTGCAGCAGACCGTCCTTGAGCACCGCGACGCGGTGGCCCATCGTCATGGCCTCGACCTGGTCGTGCGTGACGTAGATCGTCGTCGTGCCCAGGCGCTGCTGCAGGGCAGCGATGTTCGCACGGGTCTCGACGCGGAGCTTCGCGTCCAGGTTGGACAGCGGCTCGTCCATGAGGAACACGGACGGCTCACGCACGATGGCGCGACCCATGGCGACACGCTGACGCTGACCACCGGACAGCGCCTTCGGCTTGCGCTCCAGGTACTTGGTGAGGTCGAGCATCTTGGCGGCCTCTTCGACCTTCGCCTTGATCTCGGTCTTGTTGACACCGCGGAGCTTGAGCGCGAAGCCCATGTTCTCCGCGACCGTCATGTGCGGGTACAGCGCGTACGACTGGAACACCATGGCGATGTCCCGGCCCTTCGGCGGCACGTTCGTGACGTCCTTGCCACCGATCTGGATGGCGCCCTCGTCAACGTCCTCGAGGCCGGCGAGCATGCGCAGCGCCGTCGACTTGCCGGAACCGGACGGGCCGACCAGCACCAGGAACTCGCCGTCGGACACCTCGAGCGACAGCTCGTCGACCGCGCGGACGGCGGGTTGCCGGAGAACACCCGCGACGCCTTGACGTAGGACACCTCAGCCATGTGATGCACCTTTCACGTTGTCTGGGCGCGACGCTATTGATTGCAAGCGCTTACGGGAACAGACGTAAGCGCTTACGTTCAGAAGGCTTTCGCGTTGCGGGCAGCCCAGTCGGCGAAACGGGTGGCCGCACGTCCCGTCACCTGCCCCACATGACCACTGACCTGCTGTTCCTCCGCCGTGGGCGATCCGAGAACGGTCAGCGTTCCGTCCACAACGGGCGGAGGCATGAACTGCAGCATCTGCTCCCGGGCCTCCTCAACGGACTGCTCGACAAACCGAATCCCGCGCCCCGTGGCCAACGAAAGCGCTTCCGCTCGTTGCCGTGGAGTCATGGCCTCCGGACCAGTCAGTTCATACGTGCGCCCCTCATGGCCACCCTCGAGCGCGACAGCCGCCACAGCCGCGATGTCCGCCGGGTCGATGAACGGCAGAGCCACGTCCGCGAACGGCGCCGCGGCCACCCCGTGCTCACGGATCGGCTGAACCCACGCGTAGGTGTTGGTGAAGAACCCGTTCGGCCGCAGGATCGTCCACTCCAGACTCGACTGCCGGACGGCCTCCTCGAACCCCGCCAACCGCGAGTGCGGCACCATGCCCGGCCGCGTGCCGGCGCCCTGAGAGGACAGCAGCACCACGCGCCGGACGCCACCGGCCTTCGCGACGTCCAGCACGTCGGCGATGTTCGTGTCCGGCCCCAAGAGATCACCAGCGAACAGCAGGAACAACGCCTCAGCCCCGGCAACGGCGGGTTCCAAAGTAGACGGACGCGCGAGATCCACCTGCGGTCGTGACACGCCGATCGCCTTGTCCCCCAACAGGTCCATCAGCGGACGTCCCACGTTGCCGGTCGCCCCGGTCACCACGATCACGAGCAGCTCCTCGTCGTTGATTCGGTATCGCGAGGAAAGCTAACATCATGAAGTTAGTAGGTACCTAGAGGAAAGTGACTATCCATGACGCCGGTACCGGAGCTCGCCTGCCCCATCGCGCCCGTGGTCGACCTGGTCTTCAGCCGCTGGACGACGCCGATCCTGTGGACGCTGAACGAGTACGGCCGGCAGCGGTTCGTCGAGCTGGAACGGCGGATCGGCACGATCACGCCGAAGGTCCTCACCCAGCGGCTGCGTCAGATGGAGCGCGACGGACTGGTCACCAGGACCTACCACCCGGAGGTTCCGCCACGGGTGGAGTACGAGATCAGCGAGCTGGGGCGCAGTCTCGCGCCGATCTTCCACAACCTCGCCGACTGGTCGAAGCGCAACCTGGCCAAGGTGGACGAGGCGAGGGTGCGCTACGACGATCGATGAGTTCTCCGCCGATGAGTTCTCCGGGGTGCACCGGTCTACCCCTCCAAACACCGAACGCGGGAGGACACCGATGGGCCACGTGCGAGTGCATTTCTCGATGTCACTGGACGGCTTTGTAGCGGACGCGAGCAACGGCTTCGGCTGGCTGGCCCACACGACCGACCAGCCCGAACTCGTCAACTCCTATGCCGAGCGCACGGGTGCCATCCTCGGCGGCAGGAAGGGGTGGGACGCCGTCCCGGATCCCAGCGCCGCGTACGGCGGCCAGTTCGTCGGCAAGCTCTTCATCCTGACCCACCACCCCGAGGACGCAGCCCAGGCGGACGGTGTCACGTTTCTGACCTGCGACGTGGCCGAGGCGGTACGGATCGGGCTCGAGGCGGCGGATGGCAAGGACCTCGAGGTCTTCTCGCCGACCATCGCCCGTCAGCTGATCGAACGAGGACTGCTCGACGAGATCGCCCTGCACATCGCGCCCGTGCTGCTCGGCGATGGCCTCAGGCTCTACGACAACCCCGGTGGGGCGCCGATCCACCTGCACCGGCTCGACACCGACGACCCCCACTCCGAGGTGGACGTGCGGTATCGGCCGGTGCGGGAGACCGTCTAACCCTTGACGGCGCCGGACGACAGCCCGGTCACCAGGAAGCGCTGCACCAGGTAGAACACGATGACAGCGGGGATGGCGACCAGGATGGAGGCGGCGGCCAGATGGCCCCACTCCGTCCTGTTCTGCTGCACGAACACCTGCAGCCCGACGGCAAGCGTCTTCGACTCGTCCGCCGCGGACAGGAACGCCGACGCGAACGCGACCTCACCCCACGCGGTCAAAAACGCGTAGAACGACGTGACCGCAAGACCTGGCTTGGCCAGCGGCATGATCAACCGCCAGAACACGCCGAACGGCGAAAGGCCGTCCACCCGGCCGGCTTCGTCGATGTCCGTCGGGATCGTGTCGAAGTAGCCCTTGAGCATGTAGGTGCAGAACGGCACCGCTGTCGTGCAGTACACGAGCACGAGGCCGATCGAGGTTCCCTGCAGCCCCAGTGCGATCAGGATGTTGTACAGCGGCACGATCAGCACCGCGAACGGGAACATCTGCACGACCAGGAACGACATCATCAGCGATCGCTTGCCGGGGAACCGGAAGCGCGACGCCGCGTAGCCCGTCGTCGCGGACAGGAACACCGCGATGACCGTCGTCAGCAACGCGATCAGCACCGAGTTGCCGAACCAGGTGAGGAAAGCGCCCTTCTCCCCGCCCAGAATCCGCGTGTAGTTGTCCAAAGAGGACTCGTTGAACAGCTTGGGCGACGTCTCGACCGCACGCGCGTCCGGCTTGAAAGACGTGACGAGCACCCAGAAAACCGGGAACACCGCCACCAGGGAAGCGATGATCAACCCGGCGTGCAGGCCAACGGACGCCAGCGCGGAACGGTCGCTGCGCTTGAGACGACGGTCGGTGGCGCGCACCACCTGAAGCGAAGAAGCGTCGAGCGTCATCACCACACCTCGCCTTGCTTGCGCAGCGCACGGCGGTAGACCGACGCGAAGACCAACAACACGGAGAGGATGAGCACGCCGTAGGTCGACGCGACCGCGTAGTCACGTGAGGCGCCGGAGAAGAAGCGCTCGAACGCGTACGTGACGAGGATGCGCGTGTTCGGGTTCGGGCCGGCGATCAGGTAGATCACCGGGAACATGTTGAACGTCCAGATGATGCCCAGCAGGATCACCGTCGACGACACCGAGCGCAGGCCGGGCAGCGTCACGTTCCGGAACCGCTGCCACGGCGTGGCGCCGTCCATCTCGGCCGCCTCGTAGAGGTCGCCCGGAATCGACTGCAGGCCGCCGAGCAGCGCCACCATCATGAACGGCACGCCCAGCCAGACGTTGACGACGATCACGGCGAACAGCGCCCAGTCGGACTGGCCGAGCCACACCGGGTCGGGCAGGCCGACCGAGCGCAGCAGCTGGTTGATGATCCCGTACTGCGCATTGAACATGTACTTCCACGCGAACGCGCTGATGAACGCGGGCACCGCCCACGGAAGGATCAGCAGGACGCGGTAAAGCGTGCGGCCCTTCACCTCGCGGTTGAGCAGCAACGCCAGCCCGAGGCCGATCGTGTAGTGGAAGAACACGCAGCCGAAGGTCCAGATGATCGTGCGGACCAGCGTGCCCCAGAACGCGCCGTACGAGGCGTCTCCGGACAGCACGTTCAGGTAGTTCTTGAAACCAACGCCTTCATACGTCGCCGGCCGGTCGAGCACCGGGTTCGCGATGTTGGCCTCGTTGATGTTGGTGAAGGTGAAGAACACGCCCTGAGCGAGCGGGTAGAGCACCAACACTGCGATGACCACCACGACAGGCAGGACCATCGCGTACGCGTACCAGTGCCGTTCCAAGAACCGGCGCACCGAATCTCTCCCTTCCAGACGAAGGGTGGCCGGGGCAGTGCCCCGGCCACCCGGTCAGGAATCAGCCGATCGAGTACTCGGGAACGACGGTGTCCTTGTAGGCCTTCGCGACCTCGTCGAGCGCCGCCTTGGCCTCCTTCTTGCCGGCGAGGACGTCGGCGTAGGCGATCTTCAGCGGGTCGAACAGCTGGCCGCCCTCCGGGATCCACGGACGGGCGTGCGCGGCCTTGGCGACCGGCTCGAACGCGGACACGACGGCGTTGGCCTTCACGTCGGCGTTGGAGTACGCGGACTTGCGGGTCGGCAGCAGGCCGAGCTCCTTGGCGACCTGCGCCTGCGACTCGGTCGAGCTCATGCACTGGATGAACTTGATCGAGGACTGCTTGGCCTTGGTGCCCTGGCGGATCACGTAGTCGTGGCCACCGACCGGCGCGCTGCCCTTGCCCGCGGAGTCACCGGGAACCGGCGCGATGCCGAGGTTCGCCTTGTCGGTGAACGCGGTGCCCTTGAGGTAGTCGGCGACGGCCCACGGGCCGTTGATGACCATGGCAGCGTCACCGGACGAGAACGCGGCCTGCATGTTCGCGTAGGAGTTCGTCGGGTCGAGCGCGGTCGTCGCGGCCTTGGCGTCGAGCAGGCCCTTGGCGGTCTGCAGCGCCTTCACGTTGTCCGCGGAGTTGACCACGATCTTCTTGGCGTTCGCGTCGACCAGGTCGCCGCCGGCGCCGTAGATGAACGGCAGCGCGTAATACGCGTCGTTGTTGAGGAAGAACGACTTCTCGCCGCCCAGCTTGGCGGCGGCGGCCTTCAGCTCGTCCCAGGTCTTGGGCGGCTCGACGCCGGCGTCGGCGAGCTTCTTCTTGTTGTAGAGCAGGGCGAGCGAGTCGGTGACCTGCGGGACGCCGTAGGTCTTGCCGTCGTACTTCGTGGAGCCCAGCGGGACCTCGAGGAAGTCGCCGGTGTCCTTCGCGAGGTCGGTGTCGCTCAGGTCGGTGATGAGGCCGTTCTTGGCCAGCTGCGGCACCCAGGCGACCTCGGAGCGGAACACGTCGGGGCCCTGACCGCCCTGCGCCGCGGTCTTGTAGTTGTTCAGCGCCTGGTCGAACGCGACGGTCTCGGCCTTGACCTTGTAGCCGCCCTTCGAGGCGCAGTCGTTCGCGATCTTGGTGAACACGGGGCTCTCGTTGGGGCCACTGGTGTCCCAGAAGGTCACTTCGCCCGAGTCGGTTCCGCTGGTGCTCGAACCACCGCCTCCACAGGCGGTCAGTACGAGGGCGACACCCGTCGCCATGGCGGTCACGAGGGTTGTCCGTCGCATCGTTGCTGCCGTTCCCTCCAGCTGGGCCTCATCTCCTGGCGAGATGGGGCGTCTTGCAAGTTTTTGCGAGAATGTTGCGGGCGATTTCACTACCCGAACCATGGTCAGGTCAAGGCATTGACCGTAACCAAGCCGTAACGGCACCGTCTTGCAAACGCGCGTTGCAAAATTTTTCCGAACGCGGCAGGCTTGCGCCGACCCAAGCTGACCAGGGAGGCAACGTGTCCGGACTGTCCGAGATCGCCAGGGCAGCCGGGGTGTCCATCTCGACGGTGAGCCGCGTGCTGAACCGGCGGGCGGGCGTCAACGAGGAGACACGGCAGCGCGTGCTGTCGGTCCTTGCGGAGATGCCGTACACCCCGCGTGGCCTCGGTGCGTTGCAACGCACCGGCGTGATCGGCCTGCTCGTGCCGGAGCTCTCGAACCCGGTCTTCCCCGCGTTCGCCGAAGCACTGGAGACGCGGGCCGCGCGCCTCGGCTACTCGTCGCTGCTGTGCAACACCCGCAGCGGCGCTCCGATGGGCGAGGAGGAGTACGTCCGGATGCTCCTGGCCCGCGGGGTCGAGGGCATGGTGTTCGTGTCACCGGAGATCACCAACGTCGAGGTGCCGCTCGGTCAGGCGCCACGCCCGAGCTACTACGCGAAGCTCGTCGCCGACGGCGTCCACATGGTCTTCCTGAACGGTGCCACGCCCGCGTTGGACGTGCCCGACGTGACGGTGGACGAGCAGGTCGCGGGCTACACGGCCACCAAGCACCTGATCGAACTGGGACACGAGCGGATCGGGTTCGTCTCGGGTCCGGCGCGATCTCTCCCCTCACGGCTGAAGCGCGCCGGCTGGGCCGCTGCCCTGGAGGAGAACCACCTGCCGGCGGGTTCCGAGTACGTCGCGCACGCGTCGTTCAGCGCGGAGGGCGGTGCCCAGGCGGTGGCGCAGCTGCTCGACACGGTGACGCCGACCGCGGTGATCTGCTCGTCGGACCACATGGCGCTCGGGGCCATGCGCGAGGCACACCAACGGGGGATTTCGATACCGGAGAACCTGTCCGTCGTCGGGTTCGACAACATCCCATTGGCCGCCTATTCGTCGCCCGCTTTGACGACCCTCGCGCAGCCGATCGAGGAGATGGCGGCGGCGGCGATCGACGAGCTCGTGCAGCGCCTGGATCCGGATCGCCGCAGGCAGGACAGGGACAACTACACCCGCGTGTTCCGGCCGCGGCTCGTCGTGAGGGAGTCGACAGCGCCCCCGAAGTGAGACGCCCATTGGTCTGGACCAACTTCTGAACAAGGCAGATGGGTCAACCTGCGCGGATGCGTCATTTGAGGGACACAGGTCACCCTCGCTTCACGAATTGGTTCTGAACCGTTACGGTCCTTTCATGGCGCGGTCGATGCATGTGCGACGTCCGGCAACGTTGGCCTCTCTGGCCGCTGAGCTGGGCGTTTCCCGGACAACGGTGTCCAACGCCTACAACCGGCCCGACCAGCTCTCGCCCGAGCTGCGTCGCCGGGTGTTGGACACGGCCCGAAGGCTGGGTTATCCCGGCCCGGATCCTGTGGCGCGCTCGTTGCGCACGCGCAAGGCCGGGGCGGTGGGCCTGTTGCTCACAGAGAACCTCTCCTACGCGTTCCGCGACCCCGCCGCGATCGGCTTCCTCGAGGGCCTCGCGCTCGCGTGTGAGGACGCGGGCACGGGCCTGTTGCTGGTTCCCGCCAATCCCGAACGTGAGGACGTCGCGTCCGTCCACCGCGCCGGCGTCGACGGCTTCGTCGTCTACTCGGTCCCGGACGACGACCCGCACCTCGCCGCCGTGCTGGAGCGCCCGGTGCCCACAGTCGTCTGCGACCAGCCGGACCTCGGCACCGTGGACAGGGTCGGCATCGACGACCGCGGCGCGATGTACGAGCTCGCGAAGCACCTGATCTCGCTCGGGCATCGAAGGGTCGGCGTCGTGTGCATGCGTCTCGCACGCGACCGCAACGACGGCTTCGTGACCCCGGACCGCCAGCACGCCGCGCACTTCCACGTGCAGCGCAACCGCCTGTCCGGCCTGGCAGAGGCGTTCAGCGAGGCCGGCGTCGACTGGTCGCAGGTGCCCGTGGTCGAGCGCTTCGACCACAACATGGCCTCCGGCGCGTCCGGCGCGGCCCAGGTGCTCGACAAGGACCCGCAGATCACAGCGTTGATCTGCACCTCGGACGTGCTGGCGCTGGGCGCGCTGACCGAGGCCGCCCGGCGTGGCCTGCGCGTGCCGCACGACATCACCGTGACCGGGTTCGACGGCATCCGTCCCGGCGAGGAGGCCGGACTCACCACGGTCCGTCAGCCGGTGCTGGAGAAGGGCCGCGCGGCGGGCAAGCTCCTGCTCGACGCGAGCGAGCGGACGCGGCCGCGTTCGGTCAACCTCGCCACGGAGCTGATCATCGGCAAGACGTCGGCGGCGCCGCGCGGTGGTGCCGAGGAGCGTTGGTTCGGACCGTGAGTGCTACCACTCCAGCCTGAACACCACGGGTGAGCTGGCCTTTCCGGCCAGCTTCGCCACCAGCAGGTAGTCACCCGGCCCGAGCCGGGTGTGCGCGCCGCACCCAGGCTTCGAGGTGGAGCCCACCCACTTCGTGCCGTAGTTGAAGGCTTCCTTCGGCTGCATCACCCGCACCTCCGTGCCCGCCGTCGACAGGCAGTGGTTGCTGGACCACAGCAGCGTCGCGCCGTCGGCGGTCAGCACCGTCAGCTCGCGGTGCTGGCGCCCGATGTCCCTGATGCACGGCACCGGCCCGTTGTTGACCACGTCCATCGACAGTTCCGGCTGGTCGCCGACGGTGTAGAAGGGTTTGTTCGCCTTCGCCACGACCCCGATCACGTCGTCCGGGCAGGGCTGCGGCGGTCCGGGAGGCGGAGGCGGAGGCGTGGTCTCCGTCGGCGAGGGCGGCGGGGTGGTCGAGGAAGACGACGCGGCGGCCATCTCGGACATGCTGGGCGGCGGGTTGGAGGACGACGCCGCGGCCGCGTTCGTCGGCTGGGCGGGCTCGTCGTTCGAACCGAACATCCCGACGATCCAGATCACGAGCAGCAGTGTGACCAGCGCGGCCCCGATCGCGGCGAGGCGGCGGCGCCAGTACACCGTGGACGAGAGGGGTCCTGTGGGCTCGATCACGGCCCGAACGTAGCCGGACCAGGTGGAATCCAGTCGTAGGCGAGCATCGCTCGATCTGGTGAACGTGATATTGGTCTGAAACCCCTTGTGAACGTGTGCTAACTCCGGTTCCAATCGGTGCGGGGTCCGCCGGTAGGCCATGGAGGGTGTCATGACCGCGATCGACGAACTGCTCAAGCGGAACTACGAGCTCGGGAACGTGATTCCCGGAGACCGTTCTTCCCCGAAGCCGTCCCTGCAGGTGGCCATCCTGACCTGCATGGACTCACGCATCCGCGTGTTCGAGATCTTCGGGCTGAGGCAGGGCGAGGCACACGTGCTGCGCAACGCGGGAGGTGTCGTCACCGACGACGCCATCCGATCGCTCGCGCTGAGCCAGCGCAAACTGGGCACGCGCGAGGTGCTGCTCGTGCACCACACGAACTGCGGCCTCGAGTTGGTGACCGAGGACGACTTCAAGGACGAGCTGGAAGCCGACACCGGCCTGCGCCCGACCTGGGCCGTCGAGGCGTTCAAGCAGGTCGAGCAGAGCGTGCGCGGATCGATGGCCCGCCTGCGCCGCAGCCCGTTCATCCCGCACACGAACAAGATCCGCGGGTTCGTCTACGACGTGCACACCGGTGAGCTGCGCGAGGTCGACGCCGCCGACGCCCAAGCCGCCTGATTTGCTTGCGAGAGGGCCCTTCCTGGCAACGGGAAGGGCCCTCTGGGCGAGAATGGCGCTCGATGAATCACGAGTTGCTGCTGGGCTGGTGGGACACCGCCGCCCGCGACCTGCCGTGGCGCCGTCCCTCGTGCACCGCCTGGGGCGTGCTGGTCAGCGAGATCATGCTGCAGCAGACGCCGGTCGCCCGCGTCGAACCGATCTGGCACGAGTGGCTTTCGCGCTGGCCCGTGCCCAGTGCGATGGCTGCGGCCTCCCAGGGTGAAGTGCTGCGCATGTGGGGCAAGCTCGGCTACCCCCGCCGCGCTTTGCGGCTGCACGAGGCTGCTTCCGCGATCGCCAGGGATCACGGCGATGTCGTGCCGTCGGACGTCGAGACGCTGGAGTCGTTGCCCGGCATTGGCAGCTACACGGCTCGTGCGGTGGCCACGTTCGCGTACGGGCAGAAGTGCGCTGTTGTCGACACGAACGTCCGCCGGGTCGTTGCGCGCGCGGTGCACGGTGCCGGTGACGCCGGGCCGCCGTCGACCAAGCGCGATCTTCGGGACGTCGAGGCGATCCTGCCGGAGGCCCAGGACGACGCCGCTGTGTTCTCGGCGGCGTTGATGGAGCTCGGGGCGTTGATCTGCACGGCCAAGAACCAGAAGTGCGCCGACTGCCCTTTGTACGCCGAATGTGCTTGGCAGCTGGCCGGGCGGCCTGCCTATGCGGGGCCGGCGAAGAAGGTGCAGCAGTTCGCGGGCACCGATCGCCAGGTGCGGGGCAAGCTGCTGGACGTGCTGCGTGGCGCGCCAGGACCGGTGCCCAAGGCGCAGCTCGACATCGTCTGGAACGACATCACGCAACGAGAGAAGTGCCTGGTCTCGCTGCTCGACGACGGTTTGGTCGAGCAGACGCGAAACGGCCTGTTCGCGCTACCGGGAGAGCACTGATGCACGCGCTGGTGGCGTTCTTCGACGACGAGGCGGACGCGAAGATCCGCGAGCTGTGGCGGGCTGCCGGCGTGAAGCACACGTATCCGCCGCACCTCACCTACGCCGTAGCCAGCACCATCGGCCCCAAGGTCCGCAAGGAGCTGCGCGAGGACCTCGAACGGCTGTGGATGCCGGACCTGTGGTTGCACACGCTCGGGACGTTCTCCACCACCGAAAACGTGCTGATGCTCGCTGCGGTCGTCGACACCGAGCTGCTGGCCGTCCACTCGGCGATCCACGACGTGCTCGCGAGCAAGGTCAAGAACCCGAACGCCTACTACCTCCCTGGCAACTGGATCCCCCACTGCACGCTCGCCCAGGGCCTCGACGACGAGGCGACCAAGGCGGCGTTCGCGAAGGTGTTCCCGGTGGCGCCGATCCGCGCGAAGGTGCGCGAGGTGTCGATCGTCGACACTCAGACCGGCGAGATCGACGTGCTCAAGAAGGCCTCCACGGCTCCCCGGTAGACCCACGGCGCGCTGGCGTGCACGACGTGGCCGGCTTCCGGCACGTACAGGTACTGGCCGCGGGAACGCCGCGCCGCCTCCACCATCTGCCCTGGTAGCTGGCCGCCCCGACCCGCCTCGATGACGAGCGACGGGCACCGGACCTCGTCGATGAGGTCCCAGTACGCCCGCGTGCCCCACTCGGCCGCGATCTCGTAGAGGTCGTCCAGTGACGCGATCAGGTGCCAGCCGTCCTCGCGTTCCTCGAAGTACTCGGCGAACACCGGATCACCGAAGAACGACGTCACGTGCGCGACCGACTGGAACGGCACCGGCCAGGCGTCGAAGAGCCATTTCCACTCGTCGACCGTCCTGCCCCTGTTGTCCGGGGCGAAGTCCTCGACCACAATCGCCCGGACCAGGTCCGGACGGGTCGCCGCGAGACACCACGCGTGCAGCCCGCCCATGGAGTGCCCGATCACGACAGCGGGCCCGAGGTCGAGGTCCTCGATGGCGGCAGCGGCATCGCGGACGAAGTCCTCGGTGCGAAACGGTCCCCGCTGCGGGTTGCGGCCGTGCCCGCGCTGGTCGACAGCGACCACGCGACCGAACGGCCTGAGCCACTGGGCGACCGGCCACCAGGCGGCGGCCCTGCTCATCAGACCGTGCAGCAGCAGCACGCCTTGTCCGGTTCCGCCGAACTCCACCACAGACACAGGGATGATTAAACGCATGAAGGCCCGCCCGTACCTGATCGCCCTGGTGTTGATCGTGCTCGTCGCCGGGCTGCTCGTCGTGTTCCGCACGCCGGGCGGCGACCCCGCACAGCAGCAGCGCCAGGAGACGTCAGCGCAGGCCGCCGTGGAGGCCGGTGCGGGCGCGGGCGACGCCTACTACCCGACGGACGGCAACAGCGGTTACGACGTCGCGCTCTACGACCTCGCGATCACCTACGACCCCGGGTCGAAGCGGCTGGACGGCGTCGCGAAGATCACCGCGACCACGTCGGAGGACCTGTCGCGCTTCAACCTGGACCTGGAGGGCCTGAAGGTCAGCGACGTGAAGGTCGGCGGCCAGCCTGCGAAGTTCGTGCAGGAGGGCGACCACGAGCTGGTGATCACCCCGGCAGCGCCGCTCGCGAAGGGCAAGCAGTTCACCGCCGTCGTCACCTACGGCGGCGCGCCCACGACGATCGACGACGCCTCGCTGGGCCGCAGCGGCTGGCAGATCTCGTCAACCGGTGGCGCGTTCGCCGCAGGCCAGCCGCACTCCGCGACGACGTGGTTCCCCGCCAACGACACCCCGCGCGACAAGGCGGCCCTCAAGCTCGCGGCCCGCGTCCCCGACGGCTGGACGGCGATCTCGAACGGCCTCGAAGGCCCGGTCACGCGCGACGGCGGCTGGACGACGTTCAACTGGTCGGAGGAGACCCCGCTGGCGACCTACGTGGCCACCGTGGCCATCGACAAGTTCGAGGTGGTGCGCTCGAAGCTGCCGAGCGGCACGCCGGTGCTCGACGCGTACGCGCCCGGCACGTCTGCGCAGAAGAAGCCGATCCAGGCGAAGCTGCCGGAGATCCTCGCGTACCTGGAGACCAAGTTCGGCCCGTACCCGCAGCGCGCTGCAGGCAGCATCTGGGTCGCCGACCAGATCGGGTTCTCGCTGGAGACCCAGACCCGCCCGATCTACGCGTCGTGGGCGGACCTGGAGACCGTTGTGCACGAGAACGCCCACATGTGGTTCGGCGACTCCGTGTCGTTGCGGAACTGGGCGGACATCTGCCTGAACGAGTGCCTCGCGTCCTACTCGCAGTGGCTGTGGACGGAGAAGGAGGGCACCGACCTCGACAAGCGCTACCGCGAGCGCGTCCAGGAGCTGCGCGACCGGTCGTCGTTCTGGGCGCCGAAGCTCTACGACATGGGCAAGGGCAACGAGTTCCGCGGCGTCTACGACAAGGGCATCTTGGCGATGCACGCGCTGCGCAAGCAGGTCGGTGACGACGTGTTCTTCAAGGCCCTGCAGTCGTGGTCGGCCAAGCACCGCGACGGGAACGCCACCTGGCCGGAGTTCGAGAACCACTTCAAGCAGGCGTCCGGGCAGCAGCTGGACGGGTTCTTCGCCGCGTGGTTCCGCGGATCGGGCATTCCACAAGATCAGTACCTGCTGCCTGCCGGACTGCGGCGCTAGCGCCGTGGCCCGAAGACTTGCCGTGCCATTTCGCGGTCAGGCGGGCGCATCGTGGTACCGCCCCCCGCGTCCTCATACTGGATGTATGGGGGCGCGGGGGCGGTGCCGCGAGGCGTCCTACTGAGCGTGAAAGGGCTCGCCAAGGATTCGGGCCACGGCGCTAGTGTGGACGCATGGCAGTCGTGAAGATCAACGCGATCAAAGTCCCCGAGGGCAACGGCCCCGAGCTGGAGAAGCGCTTCGCAGCCCGCCTCGGCGCTGTCGACGACCAGCCCGGTTTCCTCGGCTTCGAGCTCTTGCGCCCGGTCGCCGGCGAGGACCGCTACTTCGTCGTCACGCACTGGGAGACGCACGAGGACTTCGTGGCGTGGCGCGACGGGCAGGCCGGTCAGGCAGCGCACTCCGGTGAGCGCGCGAAGCCCGTGTCGACCGGCGCCGACCTGCTGGAGTTCGAGGTCGTGCTGGGCAGCAAGCCCAAGCAGTGAGCCCAGGCAGTGACCTCGCTCGACCACGCTTACGACCAGGCAGCTGAGCTGATCGCCGGCGCGGACGCGTTGCTCGTCTGCGCCGGTGCCGGCATGGGGGTCGACTCCGGTCTTCCCGACTTCCGCGGCACCGAGGGCTTCTGGCGGGCGTACCCGCCGTACGAGCGGCTCGGGCTGAAGTTCGAGGAGATCGCCGACCCGGTGCACTTCGCCGACGATCCCGCGCTGGCGTGGGGTTTCTACGGCCACCGGCTCGGCCTGTACCGCGCGACCGTGCCGCACGAGGGTTTCTCGATCCTGCGTTCCTGGGGTGCCCGCGTCTTCACGTCCAATGTGGACGGCCAGTTCCAGAAGGCGGGCTTCGCGGACGTCGCCGAGGTCCACGGTTCGATCCACCACGTCCAGTGCGTGGAACCGTGCACGGACGACATCTGGGAGTGCTCGTTCGACGTCGCCGTCGATCCGGAGACGATGCGCGCCGTCGACCCGCTGCCGTCGTGCCCGAACTGCGGCGGGCTGGCGAGGCCCAACATCCTGATGTTCGGCGACTGGGGCTGGGTGCCGCACCGCAGCCAGGCGCAGCTCGACGCGCTCACCGAGTGGCGGCGTTCGCAGCGGAAGCTGGTCGTGATCGAGATCGGCGCCGGCAGCGCGGTGCCGACCGTGCGGCGGCAGGCCGAGCTGGCCAGTGCCGCCTCCGGTGCGCTGATCAGGATCAACCCGCGCGAACCGGAGGTCAGGCACGGCCGGGGCGTCTCGTTGCCGGTGAACGCCCTCGAAGCGCTTACCGCACTGGCCCGAGCAATCGGTCGAACGTGTCCGTGACCTTCTGCAGGTCACCCACGACCGCGTAGGCCGACATGTCGAGGTGCCGCTCCCTCGTCGTGCTCACGAACGTCGCCTCGATGGTGTAGGAGCCACCCCACGCGGTGTACTCGTCCGGCGCCCTGCTCTCCAGGTAGACGTACGCGTCGCCCCGAGTCGTGCTGTTCTTCAGGAACATGCCCATGCAGTGCGTGCCGTTCTCGGTGCAGCGCAACGACGGGCTCTTCTTGTGATCCCAGTTCGTGCGATCGAACGGCACGAGCCGCCGGTCGACGTACGAGTACTCCTTGGTGAAGTCGCGCTGGGTGTAGGCGACGATCGTGCTGTGGATCTCCCCCAGGTTCGCCTCGGGTTCGTCGCCCTCGACGTGCAGTCCGGCGTGGAGCTTGATGACGTTGCCGTTCACGCTGACATCGGGGCTGAGCCAGTACCGGGACTGGCCGGTGGACATCGGGTTCGGGTCTTCACCCTCGACGGGAGTGAGGTCCTGGTAGTCCGACCCCGTGCACGGGGCTTCCGGGAACTTGGACCTCTGCGACGCCGGAACGTACATCGCGAGCCGGCTGGTTGCGATGTAGCTCGTTTTGCTGGTCTTCTCGAACAACGACAGCCTGCTGGTGGACGGTCCGTGGAAGGGCGGCTCCTTTTCGTCGTCGTCCTTCTGCGAGCCTGCCTGCGTCGGGTTGTAGCACTCGGTCGGTCCCGGCGGCACGGTGTCCGGCGCGCCGGTCGGCCGGACGTACGGGCGGATGGCCCACTGGAACGCCGCGCCGTGGCCCCCGCTGCCGATGTACTCCTTGTCGCGGTACTTCACCGAGGCGATGGCCCCGGCGAGCGCCGTCGACGCCGTGACCGACACCTGGTCGGTCGAGATGGTCACGTCCGGGTAGGTCTTCTCGCCGTTCGTGGTGGCGGCGCACTCGGACTTGTAGGTCATGGCGAACTGGTAGTGCGCCTCGTTGCGCATGTCGAAGTCGTCGGGCGGTGTGCAGTTGACAGGTTCCTCGGCCTGAGCGGGCGAAAGCATGCCCCCCAGCAAGGCCGCAATGGCGAGGATCTTCATGCGACCTGTCTACCGAGGATCGGCTACCGGGGTACGACGAACTGGGCAACTACCGCCCGATGATCGCTACCCGGCACGTCGAACACGTCCACCGTGTCGACCGGGCAGCGCGTGTCCACCAGCACGTGGTCGATGGTGACCGGCGGCGGCCAGATCCCGCTCTTGCTCGGCCACGTGTGGATCAGCCCCTTGCCGACCTGGTCGGCGGCGTCCACGTACCCCTTGTTCAGCAGCCGGGTGAGTCCGACGTGGTCGAGCGTCGCGTTGAAGTCACCCGCGAGCACCCTGATCGCGCCGGTCGAGTCAGGGCTGGGCAGCCCCGCCAGTTCTCGTTGCCACGCCTCGGGCCCGTCGGTGACGACCGGCGGCAACGGGTGCACCGACACGACCTCGATGTCCGTGCCCGGCAGGTCCACCAGTGCGCCGGCCTGCTGCAACGTGCCCGGCGGGGTCAGATTCCGTTGCCTGAGCGGGTACTTCGAGGCGATGCCGCTGCCCGATCCGCCCGGCTCGTCCAGGAAGACGCGGCTGGGCAGCACCTGGTCGAGACCCGCTCGTTCGAGGTCACGGACCATCTCCGGTGTCAGCTCCTGCATGGCCAGGATGTCGATCTTGCGTGCCTTGACCTCGCGGACGATGGCTTCGGCGTCCGCGATGCCGGTGAGGAGGTTCGAGGTCATCAGCCTGACCTGCTGCCCCACGCCGTTCGGCCGTGAGTCCGGAAACGCCCGCGGCACCACGTTCGCCACGAGCACGATCGCCACGAGGGTCATCGTCAGCCCGACGACCCATCTCTTGCGGAACAGCGCGAACAGCCCGATGAGCAGCCCTGCGACGGTGATGTACGGGATCAGCGACGTCGTGGCGATCATGTACCGGGTGCCGTCGATGCCGAGCAGCCTGAGCATCGCCGCCGCGACGAACGCCATCGCACACACGACCAGCAGAAACGTGGCGAATCCGCTCTTCTGCGGCTTCACCTCGGTGGTGACCACGTCGTGCAGTGTGCCTGAGTGCGCGTCGGTCTCCGGTGTGGTGCTCACAACCAGGGGACGGTTGGCGGCGGGGTTCCGTTGCGTGCCGAAAGCCGCCAGGCGACCTGGAGGAGGTCCCCACGCGGAAGGCAGGGACCTCCACCGTGCTCAGACGGTCGCAGCAGGGTGCCTCGGCCGCGCGCCTGGCATGCGATCGAGCAGGTCGACGAGCGCGTCCACCCTGCGCAGCACGGACTCGCCGTCGATCTGCCCGTGCGCCGACGTGTAGACGACTCCGCCCTCGAAGGTGAGGTGCTGAAACAGCTCTCCATCGGCGTGAGCTTGCAACCACGCGACGACCTGCGCGTTCAGCACGCCGTCCGCCTCGACCAGATCGTTGGTGAACGCGAGGTGCTTGTGGTCGGCCGACTCGGGCAGGCGCAACTCCATCCAGAGAGGCTGCTCCTGACCCGCGACGGTCTGCGGCGCCTGGGCCGCCCACTTCCTGAAGCGCTTTCCCTCCGCCCAACGCCCGACGACGATCTTGAGCGGCACCAGGTCCGCGGTGGCGACCTCAATGCGGTGCTCGTGGTGCGTGACGGTGTTGCCGCGGTGGTCGCGGTGCGCACTTCCACCGACGCCTCGCACACGCGGACGCGCCACCTGTTGCGCTCGAACTCGAGCGCGTAGTCGAACTGCGGCCCGCCCGCGCTGCTGATCAACGCCATGACGCCGTCGTGCTCACCCAAGAACGGCGATGCGAGATCAGCCGACCAAGGCAGTACGTCGCCGCTCGCATCCGTCACCGTCGCGCCGACCTTGTTCGCGAACTCGGCCAGCACGTCCTCGTGCTCAAGCGCTTCCTGCCTGTTCTTGCGCCACGACCACCACCACAGCGGTGAGAACAACAGGGCGATGCCCAGCAGCAGCAACAGGAGTTTCCACTTGTAGGGCTCCATGATCAGATGTCCAGAAACCCTTCGATACGTTGTTTCGAGTGATCGGTGCCGACCTTGTCGTACTCGGCGGCCTTCTCCTGGATGGACGAGTTCCGCAGGCCCTTCTCGTGCGCGGGATTGCCCTGGGCCAGTGCTTCGTTCCCGGCCGCATCCCCCATCGACTTCCAGAAGCCCTGGTTCATGCGTTCACCGACCATGCCCTCAGAGCTGTTCAGCTTGTCGCGCGGCGAGGCCGTCAGCCACTCCCGAGACCACTTCCCCTTCTCGTCCAGCACCGGCTTCAGCCGCGCGTCCGCCTGCGCGACGCCGGCCTTCTTGTCCGCCATCGCCTTCTTGAACCCGGTGCCGAGGTTCTTGGCCTTGCTCGCCAGCTTCCGCAGGAAGTCCATGATCTTGGTCAGCAGCTGGCGCAGCTTGGCGACGATGCGCGACACCCTGCCGACCGTGGTGGCGACCCGGACGCCGGTCGCCGCACCCGCCGCGGCCGTGGAAGCACCGCAACTCGGCACTGCGGCGGCGAGTGCGGGAATCCAGATCATGATCAGCCAGGTGATCAGCTCGGTGAGAATCGCCTTGATGACGTCTTCGATGACCTGCATGACCATCGACGACATCATCAGCAGCTCAGCCAGTTCACCGGCCTGAGCAGCAACGCCGTCGATGCCGTGGGCGAACTCCCCGAGCTTGGTGCCCGCGGCCTCGGAAGCGCTGCCGCCCCAGGTCTGCACGGTGCTCTGCAGCTCGTCGGCGAACTTGGTGCGCAGCTCGGCGACGCCCGCCGCGATGGCACCGAAGTTCTCGCCGGCCTGCTGCAACGCGGGGCCGTCGCCACTGACGAAGTGAATGGCGTCCTCCAGCGGCTGCACCACGCTGATCAGGAAGTTGAGCCCTTGCCCGACCAGCCAGCCGAGCGGGTCCATCGCGAGGCCCTGCCCGGCTTCGGTCAGCCCGCTGATCAACGCGCTGCCTTCGGACGACAGGGCGGACGCGCCGCCCGTCTCACCGGTCTTGCCCAGCGCTTCGGTCGCCTTGGCGAAGTTGCCGTAGATCGGGATCGCCTCGACGGCCTTCTGGCCGGTGGTCTTCTCACCGACGGTGATCTTGACCCCGCCGGCCTCGATCTCCTCCTCTGCCACGCGGTCTACCCCCTGCTGACCTGGATGCCGTCGAGAATCGCCTTCAGGGCCGCTTCCTGGTCGGCATAGCCCTGCGCGGTGTCACGGAACTTGTCGGCACCGGACTGCAGGCCTTCTTCCATGGCCGTGAACGTCTCCTTGAGGTCGTTCAGGAGATTCGTGTAGTTGTCGAAGACGAACAGACCGACGACACCCCACGACTTGTTCGACACGTCGGCCTTCTCGACGAGGCCCTTGATCGCGCTCGCCGTGCTGCGGTGGCCGTCGAGCTTGCCGGCGTACTCCGTCAGCTCTTCCGGGTTGACGCTGAACCCGCTCATCGGCCGTCCTCGTCGTCATAGAGGTTGAGGAACTTGCCGTCCTGTTTGGGCGGTGCGGCGGGAGGCGGCGACGACCTGTCGTTCCACGAGTTGCCGCGCAAGATGTTCTGGCTCGGAGAAGTCGTCCGGCGTCTCAGGCGCGGGCCTGCGGACGGGAGGAGGCTGCCGGATCTGACCGGGCTGCGGCGCG
>NZ_VSRL01000121.1 GCF_012184385.1 Lentzea indica | reverse complement strand
CATCAGGACGACGGGACCGGCCGCGGCCATCCGCACCGCTTGGTCGGACGTGGTCGCCACCCTGCCGGTCGCGACGCCGGGGCAGGCACCCAGGCCTATGGCGATCACGTCGGCATCCTCCGTGGCGATCCGCGGCGTCCGGACGTGCCGGAGATGCTGGGGTGAGACCCGGAGAAGTGCTTCGTGACGCTCGATCACACCCGACTCGGCGAGGTCGGTGGCGACGCGGACACCGGCGGTGCCCGCGAACCGGCCGGGCCTGACCTGCAGCAGCCACAGTTCGCCAGCCTCGAACGTGAACTCGACGTAGCAGGCGTCGCGGTAGTGCTCCTCGATCCGGCGCAACGCGTCGAGCAGGCCGGCCCACACCGCCGGCTCCCGATCGGCGAGCTCGGGCAAGGGCAGAGTCCGCGACCGGCCGGAGACGACGTCTTCGCCCTGCTGTCCAAAAAGGACCTCGCCGAACGGGAAGTCCGCGCCGGTGTTGGGATCGCGGCTGAACGCGACCCCGGTACCGCTGTGCTCGTCCCGGTTTCCGAACACCATCGTCTGGACGATCGCGGCTGTGCCGAGGTCGTGCGGAACGTCGTGCAGTTCCCGGTAGGTTCGCGCACGCGGTGTGTCCCACGACGAGAACACCGTCTCCACCGCGAGCCCCAGCTGCCCGGTCGCGTCGTCGGGAACCCGCCGGTCAAAGCCAGCCAGGAACCGCCGCCGTGACTCCAGTGCGAACCGCTCGTCGCCGGTCTCGGCCGCCAGCGCGGCGGTGGACGCGGCGGTGAGGCCGAGGTTGAGGATCGTGTTCATCATGCCGGGCATCGACACGCTCGCCCCGGAACGCACCGACACCACCAACGGCCGCCGCGCTCCTCCGAAGTCGCGTCCGGTGGCGGCTTCCAGGCCGGTGATGGCGGTGCGGAGTTCGTCGCCGAGTCCGTCGGGAAGCCGTCCGTCGCGCAAGAACGACCGGCACGCCTCGGTCGTGACGACGAACCCGGCGGGTACCGGCAGCCCGAGCCGGTGCAGGACCACGAGGCCGTGCGCCTTTCCGCCGATCGTTTCCGCCGTCGCGCCGGTGTCGGCGGACAACCGCCGAATCCACTTCATCGCGGGATTCCGAGCGTGGCCAGCAGGTCTTCGTGCAGCTCCGCCCACACCGCGTGGTAGGAGGCGACGTCGTCGGCCACGTACTCCAACGCGCCGGCGGCGGCCCGTTGCAGGGCTTCGGTGAGGCGGGTCTCGTAGCGGCCGAAGCGGGGCTGGGCCGCGGCCAGTTCGGCGCAGACGACAGCCGCACGCCGATGGAACTCGGCGAACCGGTCGAGGACGCGGCCGTCATAGGACGGGTCAGTGTGGTCGTTGGCGGTCATCAGGCCTTCGACGGACCGGAGTTGCCACGCCGTGCAGAGGTCGAGCAGTTCCGGGTTGAGCACCAGGAACCCCTCGAACGCCGCGGTCAGGGCGGTCCTGGCACCGGCCGAGTCCAGCTCGCCGGTGATCCGGTCGGCATCCGCTGCCCTGCCGGCGTCCGTCAAACCCCACCCGCCGAACTCGCCGGGCAGGTGCGTGACCAGACCCGCGACCCCGAGATCGATCAGCTCGGACTCCACTTCGGACTCTGTCATGCCTGTCGCGGCGGCGATGCGGCAGGGACCGGCGAAGCCGATGCAGCGCAGGGTGTGCAGCACCAGGAGATCGTCCCCGGTCACGGGACGGCTCATCGTCCGGCCTTCCGCCGACGCGTGGAGTTCGACCCTGCCACGGCAAGACCAGCGCCTCGCCCTTCAGCGCGGGCAACGATCGCACCGCCCTGGACGCGCACCGCCGCTTCGGTGTCGTCACCGGGATCGGGGAGCCCGAGCGCCGCGGCCACCACAGCCGGGTCGTCGAGCACCAGACGCAGCGACGGCAACGCGTCCGCGCGGAAAACACGGCGCAGGCATCCCGTCAGGTCCGAGACCCTCAGCCGCACGAGACGGCCGGTCTCGGCAGGATCACTCGCGACGACGACCACCGTCACCTGTTCCCCGGACCGGGCTGCTTCCTCAGCCGCACCAAGACGGCCTGCTCCGAGCACCACGACCACACCGTCGGCGCCGAGGTCGACCGGCGCCCCGCTGATCCGGTCCACGAGGCCTCCTGGTGGATCCCAGGTCTCCCCGCACGGCTGCGCCGGTTCGACGAACGGCAGGTGCGGCGGTGCCCAGGTGTCAGCGAGATCCAGCCCGGACAGGTGCTCACACGCGCGGGCAACGTCGAAGGGGTCACCCGACCCCGGCGCGTTCTCCGCCAGATGCCCCGAACCGTTGAGCAACGTCAGCACCAGGGCCGCCAGCCGCACCCGCCGTTCCCCGCCAGCCGGTACACAGGACTCCAGCGCCATGCCGAGCAACAACGCCTCCAGCCGCGCGACCTGCGCCAGCACCATCCGCCCGTGGTCGTCGTCGAGGACGCTGGCCAGCGAGCGCAGCTGCAGCCGCCCTCCCGACGCCGTGTCGCCGACCAGCGGCAACCGTTCGAGCCAGACCCTGGCGAACGAGCCCAACGCGTCCGGCAGCGACACGGGTGGCGGTGACTCGGCGGTGACGGCGTTCTCGACCAGGTCGATCAGCACTGCCAGGTACAGCGCTCGTTTGCCGGAAAAGTTCGAGTACACCGCCCCACGAGTCAGCTCGGCCCGCTCAGCGATCCTGTCGACCTTCGCCAGGGCATACCCGTGCTCGACGAACTCGTCCCTCGCCGCCGCCAGCACGGCCGCGCGCGTGCGTTCCTGCTGCTGTGCCCTGGCGAGCCGGACCATCACCGCTCCGTTCCTCGTCGCGGCCGCAGGATACTCACAACATCCAGATGTTCTCAACATTCGAAAGCGTCAGCTGAGCAACTCCGCGACGTGCACCACCTGGCCGCGAGTCCACGACCGCTTCCCTCCGCCGCGGAAGGTCACGCGAACGCCTTCGTCGCAGATCACCGCGACCACCTGACCGATCGGGCCGATCGAGCCGTACAGCCGGACCAGGTCGCCAGGCGCCAGCTCGTCCGCGCGCTTCGTCCCGATGTTGCGGGCGGAGGACGCCGGCCGCACCCGCGTGGTGAGGAGCCACCACGAAGCACCGCACAGCACAGGGGTCGTGATCACCAAGATGCCTGCGACGACCGGAAAGGTGCTCACCAGCGCGGCCGCGCCGACCAACGCCCACAGCAATCCCGCCACCGCCGCGACGTGCGCCGAGCTCACGGGATGGTCGCCGACCTGGAGCCAGCCCGTCGTGCGGATCGAGCCGTCCCCGGTCAGGCCGCGCGGCGGGCCGCCGTGGGCCAGGGCGGGCGCCGTGTCGTCGTCGTGGACCGGTTTGCTGAACAGATCAACACGATCTTCAGTCCACACGTCGCCACCTCAGCTGGTTCTTGCCGTTGCGGGCGCAGACCATCTCTCCGCCGCTCGGGGACGTCCGCCGCGCGCCTTCGATGAGGCACGGCTTGCCCAGCCTTTCGTTCATCCACTCGTCGTCGTCCGGCTCCGGTGATGAGGTGGACGTGACCGGCGGTGCGGGCGACGGCGGTGCGGAAGACTCGGTCGCGGGCGCGGTGGTCGTGGTTGTGGTCGTCGTCGGGGCCGGCGTGGAGGACGAGGGCTCGCTGGAAGCCGTCACTTCGCCTGGCGCACAGCCGGCCGCCCACACGCCGCGGCGTTCCTGACGAGCGGCGGACTCGACCGACGCCAGCTCGCCGCGGGTCGACAGGTCAGCCGATGCCGCGCCGTCGTGCACCATGGTCTGCGCGTAGTCCGCCCCGTCCGGCAGCCGCACGTCGACCGCGATCCGATCGCTCCCGGAAACGCCGTCCTTCTTGACGGTGAGCCACACGTTCTTGCCGCGCAACAGGTTCTGAGCCGTAGCGCGCGACTCGGTCAGCCGGCAGCCTGCGATCGGGCGCATCCCGGCGACCTGGGCGTGGAAGAAGAGTCCGGTGGCGGGTTCCATGCCTTCGAACGAGTCCACATCGGACACCGTGTGGACGGTCACCTCAAAGGCATCGCCTCTGTGCAAGGCCGCGTCGAGTCCCGTGCTCCCCTGCTCCCGCGGGAGCTCACCACCGACGAAGCCGGCCGCGCCGGTGGTGACGAGCGCCGTGAGCACCCCGAGGCACATGATCGCGAGCCTCGCGGACTGGCTGGTGCGCCACCAGAAGCGGCGGACGATCCCCGGAAACGTCCTGTGAACGCCGGACTCGGCTGTACTGGGCAATGGGCGGTCCTGACGTGATGAGAGCCGAACAATCTGTGACACAAACAAGATGGCCGTCGTTGTCGAGGCAGTGTTATCACCGGCAACGTGATCGTCAAGAACGAAAAAGGTTCAATCAAATACTTCGCCATCTTTCACAGAACGCGCCGCTGTGATTGCCCCCGCACGCTGTTGACGCGGCTCAGAGGACCACTGTGCGTAGCAGTGCACTGCCGACATCGAACCATTCGACGACGCCCGCGTCGAATAGTTCGAACACATAACGCGTCGACATCGATTTCGCACTGCGCGTGGTCACGACAATGGAAGGCGAGCCGGAAGGAATCTCGGAATCGGTGAAGTCGTTGCCCGGCCAGGTGACCGGGGATCAGGCGGACCGGCCACACCTGATCAACACGAACACCGTCTTGCCGCCAGGCCGAGCCCTGGTCCCCCACGCGCTCGACACGTGGTCCACCATCATCATTCCCCTGCCCCGGCATCACAGCATCGCGCCTGATGAGCAGATCCACGACCGGGGATCTGGCGTCCTGCCGGGCGACGGTCACGGCCGCCCCGTCCCTCGATCAGGCTCCACCGGGTGAAGCCACGCGGTGAGCAACAGCCGTAGCATGCGCTGGACGCGCGTCAAACAGCCGGCGCCGTGGACCCTGCTCTGACGATGGAGGTACCACGGCATGGCCGACGATCTGCGCACGTTCCCACCATCTCCCGAGCGATCACTCAACGCAGACCGGCCTGACCCCCTGTCGCGCCTCGACGAAACGACCGAAGCGCTCGAGGCGCTGCGCGACGGGCTCACCGGCGAGGAGCCGCTCGACAGCTCCCTGCAGCGGCTGGCAGAAACAGCGGCCAGGGCGATCCCCGACGCCGACGCCGTGACGGTGTCGGTGATGGACCTCGACCAACCCAGGACGGCGGCGGCCACCGACACCCGTCTCGTGGACGTCGACGAGAAGCAGTACAGCGCCAACCGCGGACCGTGCCTGCAGGCGGCGGGCTCGCTGCAGGTCGTCAGGGCGGTCGTGGGTGAGCACCTCGACGAGTGGCCGGAGTTCGAGGCGGCGGCCGGTGAGCACGGCATCTGCGCCTACCTCTCGGTCCCCGTGGTGCTGCCCTCGTCGGACCGGGGCCAGGCCCAGCACATCGGCTCGCTGAACATCTACAGCTACACCACGACGGCTTTCGACCCGTTCGACGAAGGACTCCTGCGGTTGTTCACGACCACGGCGTCAGCCGCGATCACCAGCGCCCACCGCGCGCAACGCTTCCGTGAGCACATCGGGCATCTCGAGCAAGCGCTGCTTTCCCGTGCTGTCATCGAGCAGGCGAAAGGTGTTCTGATGGCGGTGCACACCTGCACAGCCGACGAGGCCTTCTCGATGCTCGTCGAACGGTCGCAGCGCGAGAACAGGAAACTCCGCGACGTCGCGAAGAACCTGCTCGACTCCGCCACCAGCGGCTGAACGCCTGGAGCAGAGTTGACGGTCTCCACGCGTCGGCCAGGTCCGCCGTGGGTACCCGGCCCCGTAGCGGCCCAACCACCGTGCGGGCGCCAAAGCCGACTACACCGGAGGCAACCATGGCAACGGGTGAGACCGGTTTCGACGACGTGACCTACGACCTGATCTCCGTGCAGTACCACGCACTCAAGGCCGGCCACGACTACGGCCAGTACGTCCGTGACGCGGGAAACGCCGGCCGTCAGGACATCGCCGACTTCTTCGAGCAGATCATGAAGGAGGACTCGGCCCGCGCCCGGCAGTGCCACGAGTTCCTCAAGGAACTGTCCGTGTCCGGCTCGGCGGGACCGGCCGTCAGCTGATCAGGCGTATCCGGCGACGGAACGGATACCCCAGCGCCATGAACACCGACGAACTGCGGCGGTTCGTCCTCGACCGGCTCGACGAGGACGAACAACGCCTGGCTCGCGAAGAGCTGCCGCTGCTCGACGAAGCGGAGCGCGAGGGCAGGCTGCGCATCACGCGCTCGGACGACGGCGCGGGCCTCCTGTTGTTGCCCGGCCCGGTGCAGGCGGCCGAGGAACGCGTGCCGGTGCCGTTCCCGGAGAAAGTCGCCGCGCTGCGGACCGAGATCGACCAGACCGATGACGAGGCGATGCTGCGTCTGCTGGCAGGCGCCTAGACACGCACCACGCCTGGCAGAAGGAGTGGCGATGACCAGCCGCGCGCCCGAGCCCGATCGCGTGACCGCCGAGAGCGAGCAGGAGGACGCCGACATCGGCGGTGAGCACACCCGTCCCACCGTGGCCGACGAGAACCCCGGCGGCCGCATCGGGGGCGGGATGAGTCCGAGCCCGAGGGCCGAGGCGGTGACGGCGGAATGGACCCCTGAGGTCACCTGCTTGTGGCAGCGGGGATCACGCGCTTCCAGACGAGTCGGGACGCTGGTGCCGACCGCTTGACGCCGCGCTCCGGCCTGCCGCACAACCGAGATCATCATCGCCGCCGCGCTGGTGTCGCCTGCGGCGGCGCCAACCGTCCCTTGTGGACGGACCAGAGCGCCGTCATGGCCGTGCCACCAGATGTCGCCCGTCGTGGCCGAGCCACCAGGCGCCGTCTGGGGCGCCGCCATCCTTTGTGGATCAATCGGAGCACCGTCGTGGCCAAGCCACCACGGTGCCCCGGTTCGGTCATCTCACTGCCCGGTGGCCTCGCCGCCCACCCGCTGCCCCGACTCGCGAGCATGTCCGCCAACGTCCTGCGCGGCCTCCTTGGTGTGTTCGGCCGTGGTCTGAGCGGCGTCCGAGGCAACCTGCCGCACCTCTCCCGCGGCGTCACTCACCGAAGACTTCACGTCCTCTTTGATGTGCTGCGCCGACTCCGCCATCGCTTCCTTGGCAGGTTCGAGCGAGTCACCGACGCTGTCGGAAAGCTGCCGCACCGCCTGCTGTTCGGTATCGGTGCTGGGCAGAACCGCCGCCAGCAACAGACCGCTGCCGAACGCGATCAGGCCCGCCGCGAGCGGACTGCCCTGCGTCTGCTGGGCGACCCGGTGCGGCGCGTCCTGCACCGCCTGCACGGCCTGTTCCGCTCGCTCAGCGACGGCCGTCCCGGTGTCGTGTCCCTGTTCCCGCACGGTCGACGCGGCCTGAGTGGCGGTGCCCATCACTCTCTCCCTCATCGCGGTCAGTCCCCGCCGCACGCCGCGGACGCGCCGCTGGGCGATGCTCCGCGGGCTCGCGTGGTCGACGAGGCGGTTGGTGTCTGACCGCAGCTCTGCGCGGGTGACCTCGATGTCACGCCTTATTTGGTCGGGTGTTTCGCCCATTCCGCGTCCTCCTTCAGCGTTTCGACCGTGCGTTCGGGTTTCGGGTTGACAGTGCGCAGCCTGGCGCGTCCGGTGGAGTAGAGGATCAGTCCGGTGATGCCCCACACCGCGGCGACGATCAGCGCGGCCCAGCCGAGCGGCATGACCGCGCCGAGCGCGAACACCAGCGCGAGACTGAGCAGCACGGTGGTCAGGTAGCCGGCGAACCCGGCGGCCGCGAGCATTCCGGTCGCCTTGCCCGCCTTGACGGCCTCCTGCCGGAACTCGGCCTTGGCGAGTTCCAGTTCCTGCCGCATCAGCTTGGACAGGTCACCGCTGAGCTCACCGATCAGGTCGCCGATCGACTCATCGCGCGTCGCCGCGTCCGCGCGCACCGGTGGCACCTCAGGGCTCGACATGCGGCACCCCCGCCGCGGGAACGGCAGGCGACGCGCTCGGCGTCAGAGGCGCGCCGTACTCCGGTGTCACGTCAGGACGTTCCGACGCCACCGGCACCGTCCCGCCCTGCTGCCGCTGACCCTGGTCGCCGCCGGTCGCGCTCTTCGCGACGCGCCCGACCAGGAACCCGGCCACGGCGGCACCCAGCAGGAACGTACCGGGCTTGCGCCGGGCGTAGTCCCGTGCCGAGTCGAGCAGTCCCTGCGCGCCTCGTTCGTCGAGGAACCGGGCGGCCTGCCTGCTCGTGTCGGCGGCGCTCCGGATCGCACCGGCCGACATCGAGCTGGGCGGTGCGTTCCCCGCCATCTCACTGAGCTCGTCGGCGATGCGCCCGAGTTGCTTCGACACCCGCAGTGCCTGCTGTTCCGCTTCCGCCGCAACACGTTCCCGCACGTCCCTGACGACGTGGCGGGCCTGGTCGGCGGTCTCCCGCGTCACGTGCTGGGCCTGCTCCCGGACGGTCGTGCTCACCTGCCCTGCCGCGTCCTTGGCGTGCTGCGCGACCTCGACGCCCTCGTTCCCGGCCGCCGTGCGCACTCCACCCGTCTGGTCTTCTGTCACGGCTGACTCCTCAGCTCGTCGTCTTGTCCAGGACTACGAGCTACCCTGGGAAATTCGCCGCAAACGGGGCCTTTCGCCGCAACCGCAACGGATCTACCTCAGCCCACCACCGTGCGAACGAGCAGGAACAGGTTCAGGCCCGAGATGACCGCGGCGGCCACCGCGCCTGCCGTCGTGACCACCCGCCGGTTGGCCGCCGCTCCCATCACGTCGCGGCGGCGGGCCAGCAGCACCAGCGGCACCAGTGCGAACGGGATGCCGAACGACAGCACGACCTGGCTCATCACCAGCGCTTTCGTCGGGTCGACGCCCAGCGCGAGCACCGCCAGTGCGGGGGCCATGGTCACCAGCCGGCGCATCCACAACGAAATTCGCCTGCGCAGGAACCCTTCCATCACGACCTGGCCGGAGTAGGTGCCCACGCTCGACGCGGCGAGCCCGGACGCCAGCAGGGCCAGCGCGAACGCCAGCGCCGCGCCAGGTCCGAGCAGGAGGCCGAGACCGGAGTGCATGTCCTCCAACGACTCCCGCGGCGCACCGCCCTGGTGGAAGGCGCCGGCCGCGACCACGAGCATGCTGACGTTCACCATTCCGGCGACACCGAGCGCCGCCACGATGTCGGTTCGGGACGCGCGCAACGCGCTGCGGCGGCCTGCCGGTTCCACCCGGTGGTGCCGCTGGGTCAGCGCGGAGTGCAGGTAGATCACGTGCGGCATGACCGTGGCACCGAGCATGCCCGTCGCGAGCAGCACGCTGTCCACGCCGGCGAAACCGGGCACCAACCCTGCCACGGCGCCCGTCACCGGGCCGAGGTGGAGGGTTTGGTAGAGAAAACCGCCCAGCACCACCGCGAGCAGGCCGACGATGACCGACTCGAACCGCCGTCTGCGCAAGGGCGCCAGTGCGAGGATGCCGAACGACACCACCGCTGTGATGAGCGCCGCCGGCAGCAGCGGCACGCCGAACAACAGGTTCAGCGCCACCGCCGCACCGACGAACTCCGCCAGGTCGGTGGCCATGGCCACCAGCTCCGCCTGGACCCACAACAGGTGGGTCACCGGCCGCGGGTAGTGCTCGCGGCACAGCTCCGGCAGGTTGCGGCCGGTCACGATGCCGAGCTTCGCCGACTGGTACTGGACGAACATCGCCAGCAGGCTCGCGCTGACGATCACCCACAACAACAGGTATCCGTGCGTGGCGCCGCCCGCCATGTTCGTCGCGAAGTTGCCGGGATCGACGTAGGCGACCGCGACGACGAACGCGGGTCCCATGACGACGGCGGCGGATCGGACGCGAGCTGGCATCGTGATGCCGACCATCAGAAAGGTCCTCCTCAGGTGAGCTTGCGGATGGCCTTCTCGATCAGCCCGAGGTTGGCGGGGCTGGTGGCGTAGAGCAGCGGATCGGGCTTGGGCGCCGTCCCCTTGCCGCCCAACGGTTCCGGCTGCATGACGTAGGAGAACTCGCGCACGCCGTCCGGTGCGGTCCCGGACGCCCAGCCGCCCTCGGCACCCGCGGGCCCGTCGGAGTTGTGCCAGATCGTTCCCGCGTGCTCGGCGTACTCCTCGTCGAACAGCGCACTGGGCGAGATCGGCCCCTCGAGGCCGTCCTCCTGCAGTTCCTCGATCGCCGCGAGCCACATGTTCTGGTGCGCGGTGTCCCTGGCGAGGTTGAACCGCAGCATGTCGCGGACACCGCTGTCGTCGGTCATGTTGTAGAGCCGAGCGGTCTGCAACCGGCCTTGTGCCTCCGCCGCGACGTTGGCGCGGAAGTCGGCCATGAGGTTGCCGCTCGCGACGATGTAACGGCCGTTCCACGGCACGCCGTTGGAGTCCGACAACGTGGGCCCGCCACCGCTGACGATGGCCTGCTGCGGGTCCATGCCGCCGATCACCGCGGCGACGACGGGGTCATCGGCCACCGTCTTGGCCGTCACGTCGGCGGGTGCGCCTTCGAGCAGACGCGCCACCATCGTCGCGAGCATCTCGACGTGGCCGATCTCCTCCGTCGCCACGTCCATGATCAGGTCCTTGTACTTGCCCTCCATCCGGCAGTTCCAGCCCTGGAACAGGTACTGCATCGTCACCGTCATCTCGCCGAACGCGCCGCCGATCAGCTCCTGGAGCTTGCGCGCGTAGTGCGCGTCCGGCCGATCCGGCTTCGCCTCGAACTGCAACCTGCTGGTGTGCAGGAACATGTCGCCTCCCGTGCTTGAACCAGAAGGCGACGCTAGGTCGCGGGAATGACGCGCCCGCCCCACCGGCGCCACCCCGGCGCCACGCCCGCGTCACGGCGGCTGGTCAGGACGGAGGAAATTTCCGCGGATTCCGTGTCAGCGGCCGATTTCCGGGCATCCGGCGAGACCGCACACCCGATCACGATGGACGAACCGGATGACACGAGACTCAGAACGGCGGCTGCACATCAAGCTGCTCGGCGGTTTCCGCCTCGACTGCGACGACGTCCAGGTCCACCTGGTCCCCGGCCTGCGGCGCCTGCTGGCTCTGCTCGCCTTGAGGGAGTCGCCCATCACGCGCGCCGTGGCCGCGAGCCTGCTGTGGCCCGAGGCGACGAGCAGACGAGCGGCGGCGTGCCTTCGCTCGTCGCTGTGGCGCTTGGGCAAGCCGTCCGCGACGCTGGTCGAGCTCGTCGACGACACGCTGCGCCTCGGCGGCAACGTCCACGTGGACTTCTGGCGTGCCAGCGAGCTCATCGCCGCGCCTGACACCAGCACCACCGTCCTCAGCCTGCTCAAGGCCGACCTCCTGCCCGGCTGGCAGCAACCCTGGGTCCAGGCGGAGCAGGAGTGGTGGTGGCAGGTGCGGCTGCGGGCGCTCGAGTCGCTCAGCGAGCGCTTCCGTTCCAACGGCGACTTCCACCGCGCTCACGAGGCGGCTCTCGCCGCGGTGCGAAGCGATCCGCTGCGCGAAAGCGCTCACCGCACTCTCGTTGAACTGCACCTGGCGGACGGCAATCCGGCCCAAGCCGTGCGCCAGTACACGGACTACCGCAACCAGCTCCGCGCCGAGCTCGGACTCGAGCCGTCGCAACGGATCCACGATCTGGTCCGGCCGCTGCTGCGTGGTACCCGATGACGTACCGGGGGCACAGTGCCGGCCGGCAGGCACAGCGCGCCGTGCGGCTCAACAAGCGATGACGATCTCGGTGTCGGGGTCGTGCCGGAGCCCGGTCGTGCTGCCCACGACGATCGTCGCCTTGCGCCACGGCTGTTCGCGGAGCATGAACGGCAGTTCCTCCGCCAGCCACGCGGCGATGTGCCGTTGCTGGGCGGCGGAGTTGCCGTCGCGTGCCACCAGCCGGCGTTCCTGCTCGTCCAGATCACCCTGCAGCCAGATCGAGGCGTCGATCCACGGGGCGAGGTCCTCGCGGATGATCCCGGTGCCCTCGACCCACACGACGTCCGCCCCTGCCGGGACGCGGATCGCACCTGGCCGGCGGTGCTCGATCCAGGCCGGCGGCCGGAACTCCACGGCCTCGCCCCGGTGGAGGGGCCGCAGGACGTTCTCGGCCATGAGATCTCCCCAGTCGAAGCACGCGTGGTTCCAGGCGATGTCGTCGGTGTGCACGACCTCGGAGGCGGGCACGATCACTCGCAGTCGTTCGACGAGCGTGGACTTCCCGGCGCCGCCGCGCCCGTCGACCGCGACGAGAAGAGGACGCCCGGCGACGTCGGGTGCTGCTTCGCGCAGTCGCCGCACGACATCCGACAGCTTCTCGACCCGCCAGCCCGTTGCCTCGGCCTCACCCGGATGCAGGCGCATCCACGACCTCCAGCTCAGCCGTCAGCGAATGCCGCTCGTGCGGCGTTCCTCGCGCGCCTTCTCGATGCGCTCTTCCAGCGCATCGAACCACTGCTGTCCCGGCTCGCCGCAGCTGTCGCGGATCTCCAGCTTGAGGTCGGACGTGTTGGCGTTCAGGTCGCGGACCATGCCCAACCCTTGGTCAACCTGTGCCCGGAGCTCGACGTGTGAACGGGCCAGGTGCGTCGCGGCGGCGTGCATCTCGGCGCGAGCGCGCTTGGCCGCCGGGCCCTGCCAGACCATGCGATGCGGCGCGAGCCGCGCCCGGCGCACCAGGTACGACATCGTGTGCAGCGAGCTCTGCGCCGAGTGGTAGGCCATGTGCGCGGTGTCGGCGCACTGGTACGACTCCCGGTGGAAGGTGCGCAAGGCGTGGAAGTCGATGTCGGACCGGGGCGCGTTCCGGCCCGCGTGCTCAGGCTGCTTCGGCCTGCTCGACCGGTCTCGCGGGTGACCCGCCGGGCCCGTTGCCCGTGCGCGGATCTTCGTCAGCCGCGCCTGCACCTGCTCGGCCTGCCGGCGCACTCGTTCGTTCTCGGCACGGACGCGACGCAGAGCGCGGTCGGCCTCCGCGGCCGCCGCGCGCACCTCCTGGACCGTGACGCGCCGCGGGCGGCGGTCCCACAGCCTGATCGCAATGAGCGCGGCCACGCCGACCAAGCCCGCGACGAGGAGGGCAGGCATGCCGTCCTCCATGACCTGGCCGTCGGGTCCGGTGGGCTTCAACTTCACGAACGCGGCCACGTTCATCGCGCCGAGCAGCACCGCTCCGCGCGCAAGCATCCCCAGCCAGCGCTTGATCATCGGCCCGCCGCGCAGCCGGCCGTTCCGCTTCAACGCTGACCGGACCAGCATCAGGGCCAGTGGCAACGAGGCGGCCGAGGCCCACAGCCACTCCGAGAGGTAGACCTCCTGAGCCGGCGATCCGCTGAGCACGATGTGCGCCGCGATTGCCGGTGACACCAACAGCATGATCAGCGGCATCACGAAGAACAGGCCGAACACGACGAGCAGTGGGACAGCGCAACCACCGCAGCCGTTGCGTCTACGAGCCATGATTCAGCACCCCGCCGTCATCGGCGTCCGCCGCGATCACGTCCGGTGCGGCCGCCCTGCTGCCCAGAACCACGCCGCTGGCGAGCCTGAGGCCTCGGCGCCGGCGCCAGGGCCGCCGCGCCGGATCCGTTGAGGACCTTGTCGATGACGTCCGCCACCCCACCGGTGAGGTCGGAATGATGTTGGACGAGCATCGTGGTGAAGTGCTGGGTCAGCTCGATGTAGGCGCGGCGTTCTGCCAGCGGCAGCCCTGGTTTGACGGTCTCGCGCTGCATGTTGACCATGCACTCGCGCAGTGCCAGCGCGCTGACGTCGGCCCGGCCCAGCTGCTGCTGCATCTGGCGCAGTGACGCGGAGGACTCCCGCCTGCGCTGGTCCAGCACCTTCAGTTTGATCTGCTTGTCGTCGGCGGCCCTGGTTTCCTCCAGGTTCAGCCGGCGCATCTCGGCGTCCAGGGCGTACGACTCGGCGACGTGCCGGCCGGCTGGGCCGAGCGGGCTCAGTGACTCCGTGATGCGCGAGACCGCCTCGCCGAACACCACCTGGTCGCCGGTCACACGGATCAAACCGTCGGACACGCAAACCGCCTTCCGGACAAGTACTCGTGGCGCGGAATGTCGCGCGCTCGGATGGGGCCGTGTGGCAGCGGCTCGGCCCATGGCGGGTTAATCCGAGCCGCCACGCGGAGCGTTACAGCGCGTGGTGAGCGCGGCGCGGCACACCTCAACGGGGTCGCGGACATCGGCCGCGGTCGCCGCCACCCTCGCCGCCGCGGCGGCGAAACCCGGATCAGCGAGCACCCGTGCCACGGCATCCCGCAAACCGTCCACAGTGGATGGACGAACGATCACCCCGCAACCCTGCCTGGCGACCCTGTTCGCCATCTCCCACTGGTCGCCCGCACCCGGCACCACCACCACGGGAACCTCCGCCAGCAACGCCTTGGTCAGCATGCCGTGCCCTCCACCGCAGACCAGCACCGACGACTCGCGCAACAACTCGTCCTGCCTGCCCGGCCCCGACCGCGCCCACTCCGGCAGACCGGCCGGTGCCGGTCCGAACGTCGACACCACGGCCCGCACACCCATGTCCTGCAACGCGGTGAGCGTCATCCCCGCCATGTCGGCGGCCCCGGTCCACGCCGTCGACGGGGCGACCATCACCAGCGGAGCCGTCCCCGGTGGTGGGCTCATCCTCTGCCGGCTCGCCTCCCACAACAGCGGCCCGACCACGTGAGCGTTGGCCGGCCAGTCCGGGCGCGGCACCTCCAGCGCGGGCAACGTCGCGATCAACCGCACCTCCGGCCCCGCTCCCCGCTCGCTCAGCCCGATCCGCCGTCGTACGACGGCACGTTGCCGGTCGCCCTGACGAATCGACCTGGCCGTCATCGTCCGCAGCACCGCGTCTCGCAGCCTGCCTCGCACACCGGTTCCGGCGGCCAGCCCGCTGCCCATCGGCGGCAGCCCTCTCGACGGCTCGTAGAGCGGGTGGGGCGACAGCTGCGCCCACGGCACACCGAGCAGTTCCGCGGCCATGCTCGCACCGAGCGCGAGGACGTCGCACACCACCAGATCTGGTGCGAGAGCGGCCAGCTCAGGGGCGAGGGCCAACGCCAGAACCGCCGCCTGCTCGTGCAGCGCAAGACCGAGATCCGGTTCGTCCCTCAGGTCGGCGAGCGCCAGGCCGGCCACCCGTGACGCCGTGATTCCCGCGCTCTCGGCGGCCTCGACCCACCGGTCGCCGGTGAACAGGATCGGGGTGTCGCCGGCCTCCGCGAACCTCAGGCACAACGCGATCGCCGGCACGACATGGCCCGGATCGCCCCCGGAGACGACAACTACGCGCACTCCTGCCCCCCTGCACAGCACGACTGGACGATCCGTGATCAGCATGCCCGATCTCGACCTCCTGTGACCCACAGCACACCTAAGCGGGGTAGAGTCCGCTTCAGCAAGCGGGGTACGGTCCGCTTAGTGTCCATCTCGGCGTCGACTCGGCAAAGGAACGTCCATGACCCACATCGGAATCATCATCGGCAGCACCCGCCCCGGCCGGAACGGCGAGCAGGTGGCGCGCTGGGTTCTCCAGCAGGCGGAACAGCGCACCGACGCGACCTTCGAGCTCGTGGACCTCCAGGACTTCCCACTCCCCCACCTCGACGAGCCGATGTCCCCGATGCTCGGGCAGTACCAGCACGACCACACCAAGAAGTGGTCAGCCAAGATCGCCGGCTTCGACGGCTTCATCATGGTGACGCCGGAGTACAACCACTCCACGTCCGGCGCACTCAAGAACGCCATCGACTACCTCTTCGCGGAGTGGAACAACAAGGCGGTCGGTTTCGTCTCCTACGGCGCCGTCGGCGGCGCCAGGGCCGTGGAGCACCTCCGCCTCATCGTGGGCGAGCTCAAGCTCGCCGACGTGCGCACCAGCGTGTCCCTCTCGATGTTCCACGACTTCGAGGGCTTCACCCACTTCACCCCGACCGAGATCCAGTCGACCACGCTCACGACCATGATCGACGAGCTCGTCGACTGGAGCGAGGCGCTCGCACCGCTGCGCGCACGTCAACTCGCCACGCAGCAGGCGTCCTGACACAGGTCAGGGGTGTCCAGCGGGTAGCGTTCCCGCTGTGGAACCTGTTGCGCTGCCGTTGGGCCGACCGCGAGAGGAGCGGGCGGACGCCGCGCGCAACCGTGCCCATCTGATCGAGGTCGCCCGCCAGATGGTGGAGGAGCTGGGCGCCGACAAGGTCACCATGGACGGACTCGCCGAGCGGGCCGGGCTCGGCAAGGGCACGGTGTTCCGTCGCTTCCGCACCCGTGCCGGCATCTTCCACGCGCTGTTCGACGAGGAGGAGAAGCGCTTCCAGGAGCGGTTGCTGAGCGGCCCGCCACCGTTGGGTCCTGGCGCACCCGCGGTCGAGCGGCTGATCGCGTACGGACGGGCACGGCTGGAGTTCCTGGTGGAGCACACCGTTCTGGCGCGTGCCGCTCTCGACCCCGGCCAGCCGGTCCCCATCGGCGACAGCCCGTCGCTGTTCCACGTGCAGATGCTCCTGGGCGAGGCGTGTCCGGACGTGGCCGCGAGCGGCACGCTGGCACTCCAGCTGGTCGCCGCGCTGGAGGGACCGATCCTGCTGTACCTGTACACCGAGGACGCACCTGATCCCGGCACCGTGATCGACAACCTCATCACCAGCTGGCAGGTCATGGTCGAGCGCGTCTGCGGCTGACAAGGCCCGCTCCTCCACCCGGCCGTACGCTCCACGGCCGAATTGCGCCGGAAAGTTCTTGCAACGCTTGGCCCCGCGTGCTCGCGGGTGCTACGACCATGGGTGAATCCCTGCAGCAAGGAGACAACGTGGTTTCCTCGGCTTCGCGCACCCTGTTCGTGGTGTTGCTGATCGTCGGACTGTCCACTCCGGTGCAAAGTGTTGCGGCGCCACCGGGCGCCAAAGACGTCACCGTCACGCTGTTCCAATGGCCGTTCGCCCGCGTGGCGGCGGAATGCACCACCGTGCTCGGACCCAAGGGGTACGGGTACGTGGAGGTCTCCCCCGCCACCGAGCACGTCCAGGGTCCGCAGTGGTGGACCAGCTACCAGCCCGTCAGCTACCGGATCGCCGGGCGCCTCGGTGACGAGAACGCCTTCAGGAACATGGTCACCACCTGCCACAACGCGGGTGTGAAGGTGATCGCCGACGCGGTGATCAACCACATGAGCGCGGGATCCGGCACCGGGACCGGTGGATCGGGCTATTCCAAGTACGACTACCCCGGCGTCTACAGCGACTGGGACTTCCACCGCTGCCGCTCGCCGATCAGCAACTACCAGGACCGCGACAACGTCCAGAACTGCGAGCTCGTCAGCCTGTCCGATCTGGACACCGGCAGCGAGTACGTGCGCGGGGCGATCGCCGCCTACCTCAACCGGCTGATCGGCATGGGCGTGGACGGGTTCAGGGTCGACGCCGCCAAGCACATCGCCGCCGGCGACCTCGCCGCGATCAAGGGCAAGCTCACCAACCCGAACGTCTTCTGGGTGCACGAGGTGATCTACGGCGCGGGCGAGGCGGTGCAGCCCGGCGAGTACACCGGTTCCGGTGACGTCGACGAGTTCCGCTACGCCTACGACCTCAAGCGGATCTTCCAGAACGAGAACCTCGCCTATCTGCGCACGTTCGGGCAGTCGTGGGGCTTCCTGCCCAGCGGTCAGGCGCGGCCGTTCGTGGACAACTGGGACACCGAACGGAACAGCTCCACTCTGTCCTACAAGGACGGTTCCACCTACACGCTGGCCAACGTGTTCATGCTCGCGTGGAACTACGGGGCGCCCCAGGTGTATTCGGGCTACGAGTTCAGCGACAAGGACGCCGGTCCGCCCGGCAACTCGGTCTGCTTCAGCGGCTGGAAGTGCCAGCACACCTGGACCCAGATCGCGAACATGGTCGCCTTCCGCAACACCGTCGCGGGAACCGACGTGAACAACTGGTGGGACAACGGTTACGACGCGATCGCGTTCGGCCGGGGCGACAAGGGTTTCGTCGCGATCAACCGCGAGACCTTCCCGGTGAGCCGCACGTTCCAGACAGCGCTGCCCGCTGGCGTGTACTGCGACGTGCAGAACAACGGATGCACGCGCGTCACCGTCCGGCAGGTTCACGGCCACTCTCGGCGCCGGCACCGCACTCGCACTCCACGTCAACGCACGCGGCTGAACCGTGCCGGCTGTCCACCACCCCGGAAGTGGTGGACAGCCGGCCGCGGTGTCAGGCGGTGTGCAGCCTCAACCCGTGGACGTTCAGGATCTCGTTGATCGGCTGGAACCACGTGCGGCCGCCGCTCGAGCAGTTGCCGTAGCCACCGGACGTCACGCCCTGGGCCTGGTCGCCGGTGATGAACGAACCGCCGGAGTCACCGCCCTCGGCGCACACGCTCGTGCCCGCCATCTGATGCACGTCGCCCTGTGCGTAACGGATGGTCTCGTTGCGGCTCTGGATCACGCCGCAGTGCCAATGCGTGGTCGAGCCGGAGCGGCACACCGAGGTGCCGATCGGTGCCTCCCACGAGCCGCGCACCAGCACGTCGCTCACCGTGCCCCAGCCCAGCACGACGGGGACCGTCCACCAGCCGCCGCCGATGCGCACCCACGCGTAGTCGTTGCCGGGGAACGAGGATCCGGCGAACTGGCCCTGCCAGGAGCGGTCCCAGCCGTAGACCTGCTGGCCCGACCCGCCACAGTGGCCCGCCGTCACGTAGCCGCCGTGCACCGAGAAGCCGATGGAGCAGCGGACGTTCCCGGTGTAGTAGGGGTCGCCGCCGACGGTGCCCGCCGCGAACGGCTGCGGCTGCTGAACTCCCTCGGTGTGCACGGTGATCGCGCCGAACCGGCGCGCCTTGTCCAGGAACGCGGCGACCTCGGCCGTCTGCTTGCCGGCCTCCACGTTCACCACGACCGTTCCGGTGCGCGGGTCGGGATGCCAGCTCGCGACCGCGGACGGCACGGCGCCGGTCGCGGACAGGGCGTCGAGGCGATTCTTGTGGGCCGTCATCGATCCCGCCGAGCGGCCGACGACCACGGTCTCCGCGCCGGTGGCCTCGACCCGGCGTGCTGCCGCCTGGTCGGTGACCGCGACGACCAGGCGGTCCTTTTCGAACCAGCTGCCCGCGTACGCGGTGCCGGCTTCGGCTTCCGCGCGCGGCGCGATCACCGACGCGCGCTGTTCCTTCTCCAGGCGCAGCCGCGCCTGCTGTTCGGTCAGCCCGAACGCCGAGCTCATCGCGGAGAGCAGGCCGGGTGACATCGCCTCGCCAGAGGCCTGGGCTGGAGCGGTGAACATGGACCCGACCAGCACGAGTGTCAGCGCGGGCACGATTCTGGGCACAGTGAAGCGCATTCACGTCTCCTTGTCCGTGCAGGGGTCGCTTCCCGCCCCGTTGCGAGAAGCGCGAACATGAGAGCGCTCCCACACTGCAACAGCCAGGCCTTGGTGGTCAACAACTGACACAGCACCTGTCCTGTCCGATTCGCGCCCGAACGGACCAACTCGGGCAAGCCGCCGAAGTTCACCGGCGCGCGAAATTAGGCCGATCGGACTACCTTCGAATTCCTGGTGACTGAGCAATACCCAGGAGCGGAGGTCGCCATGCCCCTGGCACACGACTCCGTTCCCGCGTGGATCGAGCCGATGCTCGCCAAGCCGGACGACGGCCGCCTGCGCGAGGGGCCGCAGTGGGCGTACGAGTACAAGCTGGACGGCTACCGCGTGACGATGCGGATCGCCCCGGCCGGCACGACGGTGCTGACCAGCCGCAACGGCCTCGACCTCACCACCGAGTTCCCCGAGCTGACCGACGTGTTCGGCACGGCGCTGCACGGGCGTGCCGCGATGCTCGACGGTGAGGTCGTGGTCTACAACGAGGCCGGCCAGATCGACTTCGGCCTCCTGCAGCAACGGCGCGGGCGGTTCCGCAAGCACCAGACCGCTCGACGCGCGACGCCGTTCACCGACCTCCCCGTGCGGTTCCTGGTGTTCGACCTGTTGCAGCTCGGCGACCAGCTTCTCCTGGACCAGCCGTTCCACGAGCGACGGCGCCGGCTCACCGAGCTGCCCATGCCCGATCCGTTCCACGTGACCGTGGTGCCGTCGTTCACTCCCGGCGACCTGGCCGCGGAGCGTCTGAGCCCGCAACGGCTGCTCCAGCGCGTGGCCGCGGAGGGCCACGAAGGGCTCGTCGCCAAGCGCCTCGATGCCCCGTACGCCCCCGGCAAGCGCACGGATTTCTGGTACAAGCATCCGCTCACGCAAACGCGGGAGGTCATCGTGTGCGGGTGGAGGCCCGGGCAGAGCGGCTTCACCGGCACCGTCGGCGGTCTGCTGCTCGGCGCGCACGACCCGGACACCGGTGATCTCGTCTACATCGGGGACGTCGGCACCGGTTTCACCCGGCAGGAGCGCGACCAGCTGCGGGACCGGTTGCGGCCACTGGAGCATTCCCGCCATCCGTTCGTCACCACTCCCCCCGCGCGAAGACGTCGTGCGGGCCCGGTGGGTGGACCCGGTGCTGGTCGGCGAGGTGCGGTTCCGGCAGTTCACCCGCGGCGAGGACGGCAGGCTGAGGCACACCGCGTGGCGCGGCCTTCGCGCCGACCGCGACCCCTCCGAGGTGACGGCGCCGCGAGCAGGTCGTCCCAGCCCTCCGCCGGCCGATCCGCCCGAGATCACCGGCCAGGTGACGGTCAAGGCCGGCGGTCGGACGCTCAGGCTGTCCAATTTGGACAAGCCCCTGTACCCGGACGGTACCGCCAAGAGCGAGGTCATCGCCTACTACAGCCGGATCGCGCCGATCCTGCTGCCGCACCTGCGCGGCAGGCCTGTCACGTTCGTGCGCTACCCCAACGGTGTTCGCGGGCCGAAGTTCTTCCAGAAGAACGCCGACGCCAGTGCGCCGGACTGGCTGCCGACCGTGCCGCTGCGCGGCGGAGGCTCGCGGCGAGGGGCCGACGCCAACGAGGTCGTGCGCTACCCGCTTCTCCACGAGCTCGCGGCACTCGTGTGGGCGGCCAACCTCGCAGCGCTCGAACTGCACGTTCCTCAATGGACCGTGGCGGACGACGGCACCCGCAACCCTCTGAACCGGCTCGTGTTCGACCTCGACCCCGGACCCGGCACCACGATCGCCGACTGCTGCCGGGTGGCCGAGCGGTTGCACGACGTTCTCGTCGCCGACGGACTCATCCCGGTGGCCACGACGTCGGGATCGAAGGGCCTGCAGGTCTACGCGGGCATCGACACCACTAACGCGCAGGCGCCGTCGGTCTACGCGAAGGCCATCGCGGTGGCGTTCGAGCAGGAGACGCCCGAGCAAGTGACGGCGACCATGACGAAGGCACGCCGTGAGGGCAACGTTCTCATCGACTGGAGCCAGAACAACCCCGCCAAGACCACCATCTCGCCCTACTCACTGCGCGGCCGCGATGAACCGACCGTTGCCACGCCCGTCACGTGGGACGAGGTCCGCGGCTGCCGCGAACCGGAGCAGCTGGTGTTCACCACGGACGACGTGCTCGAACGCGTGGCCGACATCGGTGACCTCTTCGCGCCCGCCCACGAGCGACGGGCACCGTTGCCGGGCCACTATACGTAACGATAACCATTGTCATGTAGGCTGCGGGCATGGCAGCACAGGTCGTATTGGTAGCCGGACTCACCCGCCACGACGTCGCCGACGAGCTCTGGCGCGCGTCACCGGAGTCGGTGCTGGTCCGCCACGATCTCAGCGGTCTGGCCGACGGCGTGGTCCGCCGGTGGGTCGACGGCCGCCTGACGGTGCTCGAACTCGCGCACGGCTGCGTGTCCTGCACTCTGCGCCTCGACCTCGTGCCGCTGCTCGAACGGCTCGACGGCCGCGTCATCGTGCACCTCGACCCGGTGCTGGAACCGGAAGCCGTCTGCTTCGCCCTCAGCGAGACCGAGATCGACGTCGAGGCCGTGATCACGGTGATCGACAGCGCGACCTGGCTGAGCGACGCGACCGGCGGCGACACGCTCGACGACCGCGGCATGCGAGCCGCCGAGGGTGACGAGCGCACCATCGCCCAGCTGGTGGTCGGCCAGGCGGAGTTCGCGGACGCGCTCGTGTTGACGGGTGACGACCCGGTGCTGAACGCCGTGCTCGACCGGCTGGTCCCGCTCGCCCCGCGGCAACGGCTCGACGAACTGGACGTGACCGCGTTGCTCGCCGCGATCCCCGGCAACGCCCGGCGCGGCGGGTTCGACGACGGCTTCGGCTCCCTGCTGTACGGACGACCTCCGCTGGAGCCCGCGCACGGGGTGTCCGTCGTCCGCTTCACCGAGCGGCGCCCGTTCCACCCCATGCGGCTGCACAACGCGCTGGACGTGCTGCTCGACGGCGTGGTGCGCACCCGCGGCCGGGTCTGGGTGGCGAGCCAGCCCGATCAGGCGCTGTGGCTCGAGTCCGCGGGCGGCGGGCTGCGCGTGGGGCAACCTGGGGCACTGGCTCGCGGCGGCGGACGACTGGTCCGAGGCCGACGCGGAACGCCGCGCGGCCGCCGCTCTCCAATGGGACGCCTACTACGGCGACCGCTCGCAGGAACTCGTCGTGATCACCACGTCGGCCGAACCCGACGAGATCGTCGCGACTCTGCGGTCCGCACTGGTGACCGACGAGGAGCTGGCGCTGATCAGCGAGCTCGACTTCGCCGACCCGTTCGCCGACTGGCGCGAGGAGATGGAAATCTGATGGGGCACAACAGTTTCCGCCGGCACACCGGTGACCCTCCTCCTCACGGCCCGTCCACCGCGCGTCCGAGTTGACGGTCGTGGATCCGGCGCCACACCAGCAACGAGACGACCGCGCCGCACAGGCACAGGAACATGTCCCACTGGGTGTCCCAGGGATCGCCTTGCGTGGCGAGGAAGTCGTCCGCGCCGCTGCCCAGGACGAGCGCGCTGAACCACTCGATCAGCTCGAAGGACGCGCCGATCGCCAGGCACACGCTCACGGTGAGGAAGAAGGTCCAGCCACCCGGCCGCAAAGGCGTGCGGCGCAGCAGCACCTCCCTGACCGCCACCGCGGGCACGAAACCCTGGACGACGTGGGCGAAGCGGTCGTAGTTGTTGCGCTGCGTGCCGAGCCACCCCTGCACCCACTCCCCGAGCGGTGTTTCCGCGTAGGTGTACTGCCCGCCATAACAGAGCACCAGCGCGTGCAGAACCAGCAGCCAGCACAGCAACCTGGTCAACGGGAACCGCTCGCGCAGCGCCAGCACCAGCGGCAGTCCGATCACCACCCAGACGACCTCGAGCGTCCAGGTGCCGAGCGACCTGGTCTGCAGGCCGGTCACGACGAGCGCCACGACCACGACGCCCGCCAGCACCCGCGCCTCGATCCGGCCGGCCCCGCGCACCAAGCTCTCCATGCCACATCAAGCTAGTGGCGCTCAGACCATGACGACGACCTGCCGCACCGCCTCACCGGACGCGAGCCTGGCGAACCCTTCGTTGATCTCGGCCAGCCCCAGCCGCCCGGACAGCAGCCCGTCGACGGGCAACCGACCGGCGCGGTACAGGTCGACGAACCGCGGCACGTCCCGGCGCGGCACGCACGAACCCAGGTAGCTGCCCTTGAGCGTGCGCTCCTCGGCGACCAGGTTCAGTGCGGGCAGCGTGACGGTCCGGTCCGGGTGCGGCAGCCCGACGGTGACCGTGGTGCCGCCGACACCCGTGGCGGCGTAGGCCTGTTCGAGCACCGCCGCGACGCCGGTGGTGTCGATGACCTTGTCCGCGCCTCCGCCGGTCAGGTCCCGCACGTGGGAAACGACGTCCGGCCCGCCTGCGGTTTCGTGCGTTGCGCCGAGCGTCAGGGCCAGCTGTCGTTTGTGCTCGACGACGTCCACCGCGACGACCTGCGTCGCACCCGCCGTCACCGCCGCGAGCACCGCCGCCAGGCCGACCCCGCCGAGACCGAACACCGCGACCTTGTCCCCCGGCACGACCTGAGCGCTGTAGAACGCCGCACCCGCGCCGGTCAGCACGGCGCATCCGAACAGCGCGGCGATGTCGAACGGGAGATCCGCCGGCACGAGAGTGGCCGACCTGTCGGAGATCACGGTGTACTCGGCGAAACCGGACACACCAAGGTGGTGGTGCGGACGCGTGCCGTCCGGGAGCGTCCACCGGCGGTGCCCGCTGAGCAACGTGCCTTCGCGGTTCGCGACGGCGCCCGGTTCGCACAACGCCTGCCGGCCGGACACGCAACGGCGGCAGGCGCCGCACGCGGGCACGAACGACAGCACGACGTGGTCGCCCGGCGCGACTCGGCGTTCGGGCCTGCCTCGACGACCTCGCCCGCCGCCTCGTGGCCGAGCACCATGGGCAGCGGCCGGATCCGTGAGCCGTCGATCACGGACAGGTCGGAGTGGCACAGGCCGGTGGCATGCACCCGCACCAGCAGTTCGCCGGGACCGGGCGGGTCGAGCTCGAGGTCGACGATCTCGAGTGGCCGGCCGACGCCGGTCAGCACCGCGCCTCGCGTCTTCACGCGACCACCAGACCTTCCATCGCCGCCCGCAGGCCAGCCGGAATCTCCACCGGTTTGCGGGTCGTCCTGTCGACGAACACGTGCACGAAATGGCCTTCCGCCACGACGTCTGCGCGTCCCTCGAGGTAGAACCCGACCTCGTAGCGCACGCTCGACCGGCCGAGGTGCCCGATCCGCAGTCCCGCGTCCACCGCGTCCGGGAAGGACACCGAGGCGCGGTAGTTGCAGTGGGACTCCACGCACAGGCCGATCTGCTGGCCGGCCTGGATGTCCAGCCCTGCGTTGATCAGCCACGTGTTGATCACGGTGTCCATGAACGCGTAGTGGACGACGTTGTTCACGTGTCCATAGACGTCGTTGTCCGCCCACCGCGTCGGAATCCGCTGCCAGTGCCGGTAGTCGTCGCGCACACAACCTCCTGCGTTGAACAAGTCTGGCTCAATCGAGCCTCCGGGTCAGCTCGACCCTCGACCGCACGCCGAGCCGCGCGAAGATGTTGCGCAGGTGGTGCTCGACGGTGCGGTGGCTCAGGAACAACCGCGCGGCGACCTCGCGGTTCGTGGCGCCCTCGGCGACCAGCCTGGCGATCTGCGCCTGCTGCGGCGTCAGCGCGGCCTGGTCCGCCGGCTCGCCGGCGGTGTACCCGCCGCGCCGCAGTTCGGCGCGGGCGCGGGCGACCCAGTGATCTGCCTGGTAGGACTGGAAGATGCGCACGGCGTCCCGCAGGTGTTCGCGCGCCGCCTTGGGTTTGCGCCCGCGGCGCAGCCGGTTGCCGTACAGCAGCTCGGTCTTCGCGAGTTCCATGGCGGTGCCACTGGCGTGGTGCAACCGGATCGCTTCCTCGAAGTGCTCGTCGGCGGTTCCGCTGGCCAGGAGGCCGTGGCAGCGGTGCGAGAGCGCCAGCCGGGCTGTGCTGCCCGTGGTGCCCGCCCACTTCTCGAACCGTGCGAGCGCTCTGTCCCCTGTGGACGGATCGCCGCAGGCGACGGCGGCCTCCACCAGTTGGGGTGCGGCCATCACCTTGATGCCGACGTGACCGGAGTGCAACCGCAGCCGGCCCAGGGCGTCGGCCGGCCGGTCGCGCGTCAGGTCGACGCACGCGAACGCCCACGCGCGGAGCGTGCCTGGCCGGATGAGTCCGCTTTGCGTCATGTGTTCGGTGGCGGTGTCGATGCGGTGCAGCGCACTGTTCGCATCGCCGCGCAACGCCGCCAACAGGGCGAGGATCGTCAGGTGGTCGACCACCGCGTTGTGCTGACCTATTGCCGTCGCCGCGTGCACGCCCTCGGTGGCCGCGGTCAGCGCCGCGTCGTGCTGGTCCAGCAGCAACGCCGACAACGCCCGGTACACCAACGCCCACGGCACCAGCGCGGTCAACCCGCCCTCTCGCGCCGACGTCACCGCGCTGGTCGCCATCTCGTGCGAACGGGCGGCGTCGCCCAGCACGTAGGCGGCCTGGCTGGCCCAGATTCGCGCCTGCGGGCCGGGAACCTGCTCGGCGAGCTCGACCACCTCGCGGAGCGCGGGCAGCGCCTCCTCGTGCCGTCCGGCGAACGTCGCGGACATCCCGATCAGGTGGTCGAGCGTGAGGCGGGTCGCCGGTGGTTCGTCGCCGCGGCGGATCGCTTTGGCGAACTCCGCCGCGGCGGTGTGCCTGCGCTGGTCACCGGCGATGTTCGCCGCCTCGCCCGCGAACCCCAGTGCGGCGACCGCGAGCGTCCGGCGCGTACCGGCCAGGCTCTTCGCGGCGCGGACCAGGCGGTCAGCTGCGATGTCCGGAAGTCCCTCTCCCAGGTCCAGTCCACCCGCGACCAGATCCGTGAGCGCCATCAGCTCCGGGTCGTCGGTCAACCGGACCGCGGTGCGCAGGACGGCCCGCGACCGGTGTGGCGCGCCGTGCGCCCAATGGTCGGCGGCGGCGTTGAGCAGGCGCCGGAC
>NZ_VSRL01000120.1 GCF_012184385.1 Lentzea indica | reverse complement strand
TGCGCCGGTTGGGCATCCCGACCGTGGCGGATCGGGTGGTGCAGGCGTCGTTGAAGCTGGTGCTGGAACCCGTGTGGGAGGCGGATTTTCAGCCGTGCTGATCAGCCACGACCTCGACGTCGTGGCCCGGCTGACCGATCAGGTCGTCGTGCTCCACGAAGGACGTGTCGTCATGCATGGTCCGGTCGCGACCACTTTGGACAGTGCGAAAGAGAGGATGAAGTGAACAAGCACCACCCCTACGAGGTGCGGTTGGCGACTCACGCCGACCTGCCCGGTGCCCGCAGCGTCATGCTGGACACCTTCTACCACGAGTTCGGCCACGGTTACCGCCCCCAGTGGCACACCGACGTGGTCGACCTGGCCGGCACCTATCTGGAAACTCCCCGCCACGCGCTGTTCGTCGCGGTCGACGGGGACGAGGTCGTGGGCACCACGGCGGTGCGGGCGCAGGGACCGGCCAGCCCGCCCCATCCGGCGTGGCTCGCCGAGCGTTACTCCGGTGGCAGGACGGCGCAGCTGTTCCGGGTGTACGTCCGGTCGGAGCACCGGCGCCGGGGCTTGGCTCGGACGCTGGTCGACGCCGCGGTCAGGTTCATCGCCGAAACCCCCGGCTACGAACAGATCTACCTGCACACCGACACCCGCGTGGCCGGCGCCGAGGCCTTCTGGCGCTCGGTCGCGGTCGAGGTGTGCGACGCCCGCGACGGCGACCCGGACCGCAACCAGACCGTGCACTTCGAGATCCCCGTCCCGGCCCTCGCCGGTTCGGCCGAGTCGCGATGACGTGATGGTTGGTCGTGGGTGGAAATGGTTGCCTGGCAACCGTTTCCACCCACGATGCCGGGTTGATGTCGCGGACCTTAGCCGCTGATTCCCAACGTGAGCGCCGTTCCATCGGCGAAGCCGATCTCGACCCGCAACGGGCCCACGGTGCCAGGGACGACGCGCACGCCCTGAGGCATTTCCCCGCACCAGCGTTGAACGTCGTCAGCCGACCCGGCCACATCGAGCCGGGTGATGCCAACGGGCTGACGTCGGTGTTCGGCATCGAGCGGGGGCGAACCTTCCGGCCAGTGGATGAGGCACGGCAGCCATCGCCGGTCGAAGTTTGCACCGAAGCCGGCGAGCGTGTACGGCGGGTAGCCGGGGCCGTCCGCCGGCACCTCCTGCACGGCGAGGTCGTTGGTGGCTGCGAGTTCGCGCAGGCGCGCCTCGTCCTCCATCAACACCAGCCAGGCCACCGGGACCATGGGCGCCTCGGGGTTGGCGGCGAGGGCTTCCCTGTTGAACTTCAGCAGCGGCGGAGCTCCCTGCGCGGGCTGATCACCGTTCGGGTAGAGGATCTCCAGCAGCTGTCCCTGCCTCAGCGGTACGACGAGGTTGGACAGCCCGAATCCCGGAATGACCCGGCCGCGGGCGATCCCCAGTCCAGCCCGGCTGAGCGCCTGCTCCGCGTCGGCCTTCGTCCTGGCGGCCAGCACAACGTGATCGATCTCCATCGGTTGCCCTTCCACGAGAGATCAGTCCTCAGCTGTTCGAACGGGATCGGGTCAGCAGCAACACGACCGCTCCGCCGATGAGAAGCAGCATTCCGGCGCCGACCACCAGGCCGAGAGGTCCAGCGCCGGTGCTGGCGAGTCCAGGTGCGGCAACCGCTCGCGGTGAGGTCGTGACGGCGGGCGGAGGCGTGGTGCCCGTGGTCGTCGCCGTCGTGGGCGTGGGGGCTGTGCACTGACGGCCCGACGCTGATTTCGGATCCACCGCACCCACTGCGATCGTGAACACATCGGTGTCCACAGTGGATCGTCCGTCGGCGAGGGTGGCGGCCACCTGGATGGTCAGCCGGTAGATCCCCTCACGGGTGAACGCCCAGTTCGCGTGGGCGTGGGTGCCGGGAGCAACGGTCAGGGTGTCGGGCAGCCCGTCGCCGGTGTGGATCAGCACGGTCGGCGCCAGCCCCGTGAGGAACACGGAGACCTGTCCTGGGCCGTCCACCGCGGTGAGCTTGACCGCGATGTCGCCGGTAACGTCCTGCGATCGCAGCGATTCGGTGTTCCAGCCCGCCCAGACGATGCCGGGGATCTGGGTCTGCGGGATGAGCCACACCGGTTGGCCGCTCGTGCCGAGGAACGCGTAAGCCGGGTCTGCGGGGATGCTGTTGCGGGCTTGTGGCACGACGTGGACGACGGTGTCGGCCGGCTCGCGCCAGACCGCCTTGTCCGGACCCGCGGTGCCGTCCTTGACCCTGGTGCGCAGTGCGCCGTCGACCAGACCAGGGGCGATGAGGTCGACGTGTCCGTCGGACAGGACCGCGCACGATGCCGGCGGTGAGCTGGTCGACGGGGTCGTCGACGTGGTCGTTGCGGTGGTTGTCGTCGTCGTGGTCGTCGTGGTGGTGGTTGTTGTTGTCGTGGTCGAGGACGTCGGGGTGCCATCACCAGGAATCACCGTGGTGGGGTCGATCGCGCCGACGGCGATGGCGTAAGTGGTGGTGTCCTCGAGGGTCTTGCCCGATGTTGTGGTGACTTCGAGGGAGAACGTCAACCGGTAGACGCCCTCCGCGGAAAAGGTCCAGTTGGCGTGGGCGTGGATGCCGAGATCCAGCGGGTGGGTTTGCGGCAGCGGCAAGGCGGTGTCGAAGATCCTCGGCAGCGGTGCACCGAAGGAGTCGGTCTGGAAGACGGTGACGTTGCCGGGCGCTTTGGTACCCGGTGTGGTGCCGCCGACCGCGTCGAGGCTCCACTTCACCGAGCCGGGCGTGATCTCCGTTGCGGGCAGCGACTCGGTGTTCCAGCCGGCCCAGACGAGGTTGGGGTCCTGCACCTCGGGGCTCACCCAGATGTCGCTGCCGGCGGGTCCGAGGAAGGCGTACTCGGGCAGGTCGGGAATCTGCAGCCGGGCTTCCGGCTTGAGGTGCGTGACCACCGTTGCGGGGTCGCGCAGCACGGGCGGTTCGACGCTGCCGTCCTTGTACCGCATGGAGAGTTGGCCATCGACGAGCACACCGGACATGAGGTCGACGTGGCCGTGGTCGACCACTGTGGTCGTGTTCTCGGCCGACGCGGGTGCGAACGACACGGCGGCGAGCCCGACCAGCGCTGTGACGGCGGCGAGGGCGAGGCCGCTGCGGTACGGGGTCACGAGGTCTCCTTGGCGGTGCGGCGGCGGGTGAGGACCATGACCGCCGTTCCGGTGACGATCAACGCCAGTGCGAGCGCCGTGGCGGCAGCCGGCGAGCCGACGGGGCCGGTCGAGGCCAGAGCGGTGTTTCGCCTGCCGTCGCGCGTGGTGTTGTTGTCCGGTGTGGTGGTCGCGGTCGTGTCACCGACGAGGAACGTGTAGCTCTCCTTGTCGCTGACCGTGCTGCCGTCGGTCTTGGTGGCCGACACGGTGAAGTCCAGGCGGTAGCGGCCGGGTTTCCCGAAGGCCCAGTTGGCATGTGCGTGTGTGCCCAGTGCGACGGAGTGCGTGTCGGGCAAGCCGTCGGTGCTGTTGAAGATGACCGAGTGCGCGCCGAACGAACCCGTGGTGAACAGGCCGAAGGGTCCAGGGCCGGTGACGGACGTGAGCGTCCAGGTGACCGGTCCGGTGATGTCGGCGGGCTTCAGCTCCTCTGTCGACCAGCCGATCCAGAGGATGCCAGGTTGTTCCTGTTGCGGGAGCAGGTGGATCTGCCCGCCCGCGGCACCGAGGAACGACAGCGCGGCCGCGTCCGGCAGAGCCACGCGGGCCGCGTTGGTGACCTTGAACTCGACATCGGCCGGTTCGCGCCAGGTCACCGTGCCCACGACGCTGCCGTCCTTCACGTGCACGCGCAGGCCGCCGTCGACCAGCCGCGGCGCGAGCGCGTCGACGTGGCCGCGTTCGACGGTGACCTTGCGCTGGCCACGGGAGGCTGTGCCGCGGCGGCGACCACGGGTGCCCGCTGCACGGCCGGAGGTGCCGGCGCTTCGGCTGCCACGAGCGGTGCCGCGACTTCCGTTAGCGACGCTGGTTGTTGTTGCGCGGCTTGGACTTCCACCGTCTGGTGCCACTGCGCTTGCACCGGTGTGCCGTCGAGCAGGTATGCCTCGGCATCCAGCTGGACGGTGTGCGTTCCCCCGGTGGCGAACGCCCATTCCGTGGTCGCGCGCCCGAGACCGGCACTGTTGTGGGACCGGTGCCGGTGGTACGCACGCGCACCACGTCGCCGAACAGCGTTCCCGGCGGGATCGCCTTGGTGTCCAACCGGACGCGCACGGGTTCACCGGCCAGGACGGTCAGCGGCTTCTCCGGCGGCGTCACCAGCAGGGCACCGTCGCGAACGGCCAGCTCAACGGACGCGGCCTCCGGCTCGGCCAGCGCCGCCGGTGCGGCCACGAGCAGCAGCGAGAGGGCCGCACCGGCCATCGCGCCGGATCGCAGGCGGATCACGACTTCACCTCCACGAGAGCGCCGTGCAGACCGTCCGATGTGGACTGCGATCGGCGTGTTCGCCTCAGCAAGCCGTGGCGTGGCGCGAACAACCAGCACAGGACGAAGATCCCGGTCAGGCTGAGCACGATGAGGCCACCCGCGGCCAGGTCGAAGGCGTAGGACAGGTACAGGCCCAGCACGCTGCCGCCGGCGCCGATGACCGGCGCGAGCAGCATCATCACGCCGAGCCGGTCGGTGAGCAGGCGCGCCGCCGCGGCAGGGGTGACCAGCAGTGCCAGCACCAGCACGTTGCCCACCGCCTGCAAGGAGATCACGATCGCCAGCGTGACCATCACGTAGAGCGCGAGATCCAGCCAAAACACCGGCAGGCCGACGGCACGGGCCTGCTCGCGGTCCAAGGTCGCGGCGACCAGCCTGCCGTTGAGCACGCCGGTGGCCAGCAACAGGATCGCGCCGATCACCGCGACCGAGACGACGTCCCCGTCGCTGATGCCGAGGATGGAACCGAACAGGAACGACTCCAGCGAACCGCCGTAGCCCGGCGCCGCACTCAGGATGACGATGCCCAGGCCGAACGCCGCGGCGAAGAAGATCCCGATGACGGAGTCCTCCTTGAGCCTGCGGTTCTGCGCCACGACAGCGATCAGCAGCGCCGTCACCACACCGGCGACGGCACCGCCGATCACCAGGTTCGAGCCGAGCACGAACGCCGTCGCGATGCCGGGGAACACCGCGTGGGCGACGGCGTCGCCGATGAACGCCATGCCGCGCAGCACCACGTGCGTCCCGACGACCCCGCACACCAGGCCTGACAACAGCGCGACGAGCAGGGCCCGCCGCCAGAAGTCGTACTCCCACGGCCCGGCCAGCAGGTCGACGACCGCGTTCATCGGCTCACTCCCAGGGATCGCAGCAGCTGCTCGGCGCGATCGAGACCGAAGGTGCGCAGCCAGATGTCGGTGTCGGCCAGCGCCGCCGGTTCGCCGTCAGCCACGACCGTCCGGTTGAGCAGGCACAGCCGTGAGCACAGCGTGGTCGCGGCGGCGAGGTCGTGCGTGGTCATGAGCACGGCGACGCCTTCATCGCGCAGCTCCGTGAGGAGACCGCTGAGCAGTTCCTGGGTCGGCGCGTCGATGCCGGTGAACGGCTCGTCGAGCAACAGCAGCCGGGGCTGCAGCGCGAGTGCTCGGGCGACGAGGACGCGTTGCCGCTGCCCGCCGGACAGTTCGCCCACCGGTCGCGTCCGAAGGTCGTCCATGCCCACACGGGTGATCGCGGCGTCGACGGCCGTGCGGTCCTGCTCGGTGCGCCTGCCGAGAAGGCCGGTCAGGTGCGTGCGGCCGGTGGCGACTGCTTTGGCCACCGAGATCGGGAAGTCCCACGCGAACTCGTGGCGTTGCGGCACGTAGCCGACGCTGCCCTGTGCCTGCTTGGCCGTACGTCCGTGGACCGCCACCGTGCCGCGCCGCGGCGGAATCAGGCCCAATGCCGTGCGCAGCAACGTGGTCTTACCCGCTCCGTTGGGTCCGATCAAGCCCACGAGCTCACCGGGCCGAAGCCGCAGGTCCACTTCGGACAGCACTTCCCGTCCGCCCAGATCGACGGCGAGGCCCACGATGTCGAGTACCGGCTCGTTCATCGCTCTCCCCTGCGTCGACGCACCACAACGACAGCGGCGACGACCACCACGAGCGCCAAGCCACCCAGACCGGCCCACGGCCACGGGAATCCGGCTGACGGTTCCGGCGACTCAGCACGCGGTTGCTCGGCCTGGGCCGCTGGAACGTCGAACGCGGCACGCGGATCGGTGTTGCCGACGTGGACGCGCAGCGCACGCCGATCGGAGAGCTCGCGACGGTCCTTGGTGCGGGTGCTCATCTCGACGTCGAGCAGGTAGGTGCCAGGCGCGCTGAACACCCAGTTGCCATGGACGTGCGTGCCGACCTCGACACCGGTTTCCTGCGGAGTGGTGGCGCCGCTGGTGAAGATCTGCTGCGGGGCGCCGAAGTTGCCGGTGAGGAAGAGCGCGAACCGCCCCGGCCCGCGCACACCGTGCAGCCGCCACGTCACTTCGCGGTCGACGGTCTTCGCAACCTCGGGGTCCTGTGTGTTCCAGCCAGGCCACACAACGCCGTTCTGCTCCACCTGCGGCAGCACCCACACGGCGCTGCCGCGGTCGCCGAGGAAGGCGTAGGCCTGGTCGTCCGGCACGGTGGTCTTGGCGGCGTCGGGTACGTGCAGCACGACATCGGAAAGCGCCCGCCACTGCGGGGAACCGCCGGTGTCGTCGCGCAGCTGGACGGTCCACTTGCCGTCCACGAAGCGCGGTCCGAGGTCGACGTGGCCCTTCTCGATCACGACCCGCTCAGCTTCCTGCGCGACTGCGGCAGGCTGCGTGCCCAGCAGCAGGGCGAGTGCGGGTATCAGCATCAGACGAGACAACGGTGCACCTCATCGGCGTTGTGCCGCATCATGTCCACATAGGAGCGGACTCGGTTGTCGAAGGAATCCCCGTACAGCACGCAGACGTCGACCGACTGGTCCTTGGCGACCTGACTGAGCACCGAGGCGCGCTGGGCCAGGTTGGGTTCCATGAACACCGCGGGGACCTTGAGGTTGCGCACCGTCTCGCTGAGCTTGCGCACGTCCTCGACGCTGGGTTCCTGAGCCGGATTGGGCACCACGAACCCGGCGACGGTCATCTCGTAGGCGGCGGCGAAGTAGCCGAAGCCGTCGTGCGTGGTGATCAGCTGGCGACGCTCGCGCGGGATGCGGGAGACCGTCTCGCGCACGTGTGCGTCCAGCTCGTCCAGCCGGTCGAGATAGGCACGGGCATTGCGGTCGTAGACCTCGGCGCCGGCCGGGTCCGCGCCGCGCATCGTGTCCCTGATCAGCTCGACGTAGGCACGGCCGTTGCGCACGTTCTGCCACAGGTGCGGGTCGATCTCGCCGTGGACGTGCTTGCCGAGCACCGCCTGTGGAAGTTGGTGCACGGTGCCGCCCGCCTGCCCGAGGAAGGAGAAGCGCGGATCGTCCGGGATGGTGACGATCGCCTTGTTGGGCACTTCGATCACCGCGTCAGCCGCGGCGACGACGTGCTGGTTTCCGCCGCCCGCAACGTCGTTGAGCGTGTACAGCTCGCCGCTGTCGAGGTCGATGGTGAGGTCGGTGTGTCCCTCTGCAAGCACGGTTTTCGCGACACCGGCGGGAGTGACGCCGACGGCGAACGTGAACGTGCTCGTGCCCAACGGTGTCGGCTCGGCGCCTTCGGCGCGGATCAGTGACGCCGCCAGAGTCAGCCGGTACACGCCCGGTTTCGTGAACGCCCAGTTGATGTGCGTGTGAGCGGCCGGCGGCAAGGTCGTGGAGTCGGTGTCGGACAACCCGTCCCGTGAGTCGAAGTACACGACCGGCTTGCCGAGCGTCTCGGTGAGGTAGGCGACCATGGCGCCAGGCCCTTCCACCGCGGTCGCCGTCAGCTTGATGTCGGACGTGCGCGTGGCACCCTTGTCCTTGCCGTCGCCCCGCACCCTCAGGCCGAGCCACAACACGTCCAACCCGATGTTCTCCACCAACGGGATCACATGCGCCCCATAGGTTTCCGAGGCCTCGGCCAGTGACGCGTTGGGCGTTCCCGGCCGGATGTTGGCGTCGATGGCCTTGATCAGGCGCTGCTCTTCGAGCAACAGGTGGTTGGTGAAGGTGACATCGGCCTTGGCGACCTTCTTGGCATCGGCAGGCACGGGCTCGTAGGAGTGCGGGTCGCCGCCGGGCGGCACCAGCGAGTCCACCCGAACCCGATCGCCCCCGACGTTGCGCACGAGATCCGCCAGGATTTCGGTGGTCGTCACCACCGTCACGCCGTCCGGCGCGCCGCCGTCGGCTGTGCCGCAACCGGCCAACAGGACGACCAGCACCGCCCCGATCGCGCGCGAAAACGCACGCACCTGCATGGGATCCCCCTTCAGACACCCGCCGACCGGCGAGGCACAGCGACCCTAACCGGAACGACAATCATTTCCAACAACCAAACGGAGCAGCACCTCGACGGCCGATCGGGCGCTATTGGAAACGATTGTCATGTGCAACGCTCGTCGCGGCCCGCTCAGGGCCTCCAGTCCTCACGAACGGAGCACCACACAGTGCGCACCAGAGCGCGTCTTGCACTCCTGCCGCTGGCGGCGGCGATGCTGATGAGCGTCGCCGCAGGACCTGCCACCGCAGCCACCACCGTCACCCTCGACAGCGGGCACGTGGACGTCTTCGGCATCGCCTTCGAGGACAACCAGTTCCACCTGCACGTCCACGACGAAGGCACCAACACCGAGTACGAGCCGTCGCAGGTACGGCTCGCCGTCAAGCCCGAGGCACGCACCGAGGTGCCCAACGACCCGACGTACGCGTTCCTCGGCGCTCCCGGCCGCCCGGTCTGGGTCCTTCCGCAGGTGGAAGACCCACAGCTGCTGTGGCCGGGCATCGCCACCGAAGAGGTGGAACCGGGCGTCTTCGTCAACGACTCGCTGACCCTCAAGGTCGAGTGCGTGTCCGGTCCGGCCGACTTCAGCATCTTCACCACCGACCCGGTCGGCGCCCCGAGCGTGCTGGTCGACAGCGGCAACGGCCTGCCGGACCCGGTCGCCGTGACCGCCGCGAGTCACCTGCACGCCAACTGGGCGTTCGAAGCCGCAGGCGACTACACCATCACCGTCCGGGCCAGCGGCACCCTCGCCGCCACCGGCCGGAAGGTCACGTCCGCACTCGCCACCTACAAGTTCAAGGTGATCGCATGAGATTCCGCGCCCTCGCCGCCGCGGCGCTCGCCACCGGCCTGACCCTGCTCGCCACCGGCACCGCGCAGGCCGCCGTGACCATCTCGCAGGGCCACGTCGACGCCCTCGACATCGACTGGACCGGCAGCGCGCTGACGTTGGACATCCGCGACCACACGGTGTCGCCGGCCGTCGACCGCGACCCCTCCACCGTGACGCTGGAGGCGGTGTCCGCGAGCAAGACGACCGTGCCGTCCAGCTCCGCCTACGCGTTCCTCGGCTCCCCCGGCTCGCCGGTCTGGATCCTGCCGCAGAGCCAGGCCGGCGGAATCCTGTGGCCGGGCTTCAGCACCGAGGGTGTGCCCACCGGCGTCCTGCAGAACAACAGCGTGGCCGCCAAGCTGATCTCGGTCACCGGCCCCGCCGACTTCAGCACCTACACCACCAACGCCTTCGGCAGCCCCACCGTGTGGTTCGACAGCGGCAACGGCCTGCCCGACAGCCGCACCGTCACCGTCAACAGCCACTCCCACGCCAATTGGGCGTTCGAGGCAGCCGGCACCTACACGCTGGTCTTCGAGGTGACCGCGACCACGAGCGCCGGCGCGGCCGTCTCAACCGGACAGAAGTCCATCACCGTCACCGTCCAGCCCTGACCACAGCCGTGGCGCCACCCCCGTGGCGCCACGGCTTTCGCGTACGCCAGCCACGGAGTTCGTCCAGATGAACGAGGACCAGCCGCGCAGCACGCGGCACGTGCTGGCCTGCCTGGGACTCGAAGGCGGGTTCATGACGGCACACGAGCTGCATCAGCGGATCCGCTGCCTCGGCCACCCGATCGGGCTGTCCTCCGTCTATCGAGCGCTCAGGGACCTCCGGAGCCTGGGCCTGGTGGACGTCATGGTCGAAAGGCGCGGCCAGCGCCGGTACCGCCACTGTTCCGTCCGCCCCCACCACCACCTCGTCTGCTCGGCGTGCCACTCGACGGTCGAGATCCCCGCGAACTCGTCACCGCTGCCGGCTTGGGAACCCGTGAAGGCGCTGGGCTTCACCGACTTGCTCGTGCGAGTAACGATCACCGGGATCTGCGCCGACTGCACGCTCAGGCAGAACCGGCGATGTCGTCGGTGACGCCGAGGCCGAGGTGTTCGATGTGGTAGACGGCCTCGTCGAGCAGCATCGCGACGTGGTTGTCGTAGAGGTTGTAGACCACGCTGCGGCCTTGACGCGTCCCGGTCACCAGTCCGAGCGCCCGCAACAACCGCAGCTGGTGTGACACCGCGGACTGTTCCATCTCCACGGCCTCCGCGAGCTCGCCGACCGAACAGGCGCCGTGGCGGAGGCGAGTCAGGATGCGCAGGCGGCTCGGCGTCGCGAGCGCCTGGAGGGTCGCCGCCACCGTCGCCGCCGAGTCGGCGTCCAGCTGTGCCGGCGGTGTGGCTCTGCCCTCGACTCCGTGACCCATGACAGCATCTTACTCAGTGAACACATGAATAGGTCTTCAGATGTTCCTGTATGGTGCCCGGCGTGACTTCGACGCTCCTCATCGACAGCCCGCACCGAACACCGACACCCAAGCGCTCCCCGTTCGCGATCGCCGAAGTTCGCTGGGCGATCGCGGCCACCACCCTGTTCCTGCTCGGAGTCGGCGCCAAGCTCGTGGACACGGCGCCGTGGACGTGGTGGACACTGCTGCTCGCCTGTTACCTCGCCGGCGGCTGGGAACCCGCGCTCGCCGGACTCAGAGCACTCCGCGAGCGAACGCTCGACGTCGACCTGCTGATGATCGTCGCCGCGATCGGCGCGGCCGCGATCGGACAGGTCGTCGACGGCGGTCTGCTGATCATCATCTTCGCCACCTCCGGCGCGTTGGAGGCCGTGCTCACCCAGCGGACGGCCGACTCCGTGCGCGGGCTGCTCGACCTCGCTCCGCAGCGCGCCACCCTGATGCTGCCGGAGAGCCGTGAACGCGAGGTGGACGCGGCGACGCTGCGGATCGGTGACGAGATCCTCGTGCGGCCCGGCGAACGGATCGGCGGGGACGGCGTGGTCATCGACGGGCGCAGTGAGGTCGACCAGGCCTCGATCACCGGCGAGCCGCTGCCCGTGCCGAAGGAAACCGGCTCAGAGGTGTTCGCCGGATCGCTCAACGGCACTGGCGCACTGCGCGTCCGGGTCACGCGTGCGGCCCAGGACACCGTGATCGCCCGCATCGTGGCGATGGTCGAGCAGGCATCCGCCACCAAGGCCAAGACGCAGCTGTTCATCGAGAAGGTCGAACAGCGCTACTCGTTCGGCATGGTGGCCGTGACGCTCGCGTTGTTCGCCGTGCCACTGCTGTTCGGCGCGGCTCTGGAGCCGACGCTGCTGCGTGCGATGACCTTCATGATCGTCGCCTCGCCGTGCGCACTGGTGCTGGCCACCATGCCGCCGTTGCTGGCCGCCATCGCGAACGCCGGAAAACACGGCGTACTGGTGAAATCCGCGGTGGCCATGGAACAGCTGGGCACAGTGGACGCGGTGGCGTTCGACAAGACCGGCACACTCACCGAAGGCACGCCCCACGTCGTCGGCATCATCACCGAGCGGGACGAGGACGAGGTGCTGACGCTGGCCGCGGCGGCCGAGCAGTTCAGCGAGCACCCGATCGGACGGGCGATCGTCGCCGAGGCACGGCAGCGCGAACTTCGGCTTCCCACGGCCGGTGACTTCCAGGCAACACCAGGCGTCGGTGTGGCTGCGCGGGTGTCCGGACACGCCGTTGCCGTGCAACGGCACGATTCTCAGCACAACACCGCAGTCGAGGTTCTCGTGGACGATCGTCAGGTCGCCATCATCGAGCTGGCCGACCAGATCCGGCCGTCGAGCCAAGCCGCGGTGGGCGAGCTCACCGTCCTCACCGGACACAGCCCGACTCTGTTGACCGGCGACAATCATGCCGCCGCGCAACGGGTTGCGTCCGCTGTGGACATTGTCGAGGTACGTGCCGAGTTGCTGCCGCAGGACAAGGTCCAGGCGGTGCGGGAGATGGACGGCAAGGTGCTGTTCGTCGGAGACGGCGTGAACGACGCGCCTGCGCTCGCGACCGCGCACGCGGGAATCGCCATGGGGCACAAGGGATCCGCGCTCACCGTGGACACCGCCGACGCCGTGGTGGTCGGCGACGACCTGACCGTGGTTCCGGCACTGGTGGCGCTGGCCCGCCGGGCGAGGCGGGTCGTGATCACCAACCTCGCGATCGCCGGCGCGTTCATCGTGGTCCTGTCGCTGTGGGATCTGTTCGGGACGTTGCCGCTCCCACTGGGCGTTGCCGGACACGAGGGCTCGACCGTGCTGGTCGCGCTCAACGGGATGCGGCTGCTGAGCAAGCGAGCGTGGACGCGGAAGTCCTGAACGCTCGTCGGACGGGTTCAGTGCTCGTCGTAGTGATCCCCGTGGGCCGCGTGCCGGTGACCGTCGTGCACGTAGTCGGTGTGGTCGCCGTGCGGCACCGCGACGTGCCCGCACCCGTCGCCGTGGGCGTGGTCGTGTGTGTCATGCGCGGTGTGTCCGCTGGGCTCACACTCGTCGTAGTGACCGTTGTGGCCGCGGTGCAGGTGGCCGTCATGGGCGTAGTCGGTGTGGTCGCCGTGCGGCACCGCGACGTGTCCACAGCCTTCACCGTGGGCGTGGTCGTGCGCGGGGTGTTCGACATGAGCTGTCGTCATGGCACTCGCCTCCGAGATTCTCACGCTGCGTGCTGGTCGAGTGGACGCAACCACCAGCCTAGTGGCTCTCTTCAGCGAACGCATGAAATGCCAATGCCCACAACGGTAATCATTCCCATGACGCGGATCAGGGACGGCGTCCGCTGCCGATCAAGGTGGTGGCGTCGAGCTCTGTCACCCCGTCGTGCCGCAGCGAGGCCAGGTAGTGCTCGCGCACGGTGTCCACCGCATCCGCGGGCACCTTGGCCAGTGCACCGCGGAAGCCGGATCCGACGATCACCAGCCACGCGACCTCGGGAGTCATCGTCAGCGCCATCTCGTTGACGCTCACCTCGACGTCGGCGAGGCCGCGCTCGGACAACCAGGCCGCGTACAGGTCCGCCTGGTTGATCTGGTCGAACAGATGCGGCGGGCGCGGCGCGGGCGGTGGGGTGTTCGTGACCTCGGCGATGGCGCGACCGAGGTGCTGACCGGCCGCGGCCATCGCGTCGCCCTGCCAGATCGTGAACACCACTCGCCCACCGGGGCGGGCCCGGCTGATCAGGTGGTCGGTTCCGGCTGTCATGTCAGGGAAGAAGAAGATGCCGAGGGCCGACTGAACCAGGTCGTAGCCGTCCGCGGCCCACGTGGTCACGTCGGCCTCATGTGCGAGCAGCTGAGGCACGTCCGCCGACAACCGCCGCAACTCGTCGATCATGGGCCCGGACAGGTCGACGGCGTCGACCTGCCCTGTCGGGCCAACGAGACGGGCTGCGGGAAGCGCCGACGCGCCGGTGCCGCAGCAGGCGTCGAGGACGCGCTCACCCGGTCGCGGGTCGGCGATCCCAACCGTGGCAGTGCCGATCGGTTCCCACAGGTAGCGCCCCAGCGCGGTGAAGTCCGCGGCCGCGGCGTCGAACGCGCCGCGTATCTCGGTCTGCCGGTCGTCAGCCATGCGCTCCTCGTCTCGTTCCGATGTGGACGGTCCTCGCGGTGAGCAGCGCGAGGTCGTCGCGATTGCCCAGCCACACCGGCGAGGCCTGGTCGAGCACACTGTTCCACGCGGCGCGATCATCCTGAGTCAGGAACGGCTGGGCCCGTCCCACTCGTGCGGCAAGCTCCGCGAGCACAACCTCTCGAACGTCCGCACTGAGCGAGGCCGGCAGGTCCAGCAGCACGCTGCGGCTGGTGACGTGCTCGAGCCCGGCGGACCGCAGCAGGTCCGGCCATCCGCGTGCCTCGCGCACGACGTCCGGCCTGCTGTCGAACCACGCCGTGAACCACTCGTTGTGCGCGGCGTCCAGCCGGGCTTCCAGTCCTGGCCTGCCCACGCCGACGTCCCACGGCAGGCACCGCGCCGGCAACCCGCCCTCGCCGAGCGCGAGCACCCCGCCGGGGGCCAGCAGCCCTGCCAGTCCGGACACCACGTCCTGCCACGACAACGCGTGGTGCACGCAGGCGCCGGACCAGATCAGCGACACGGGTTCCGGCAGCGGAACGGGCCCCTCATCGAGGTCGTGGAGCACCGTGCGCACCCGGTCGCCCAGTCCTGCTTGCTCGGCGCGTTCGCGCACCATGGTGAGCATCGCCTCGTCGTTGTCCACGGCGTAGACGCGGTCGGCGCGTTCGGCCAGCCGCAACGTGCTGGTCCCTGAGCCAGGGCCGACGTCGGCGACTACGCCTGCGACCGGCAACGCGTCCAGCAGTGCTTGTTCGGCCGGCGCGAACACCGCTTCGGACGCGGCGGGATCCGCGGTCGACGGGCCGGTCATCAGGCGTGCTCGTGCAGGTCGGCGAGGTCCCACTCCGGCAGCGGTCCTCCAGCGTGCGCCAGTGCACCTGGCCGGCCGCGAACTCCTCGTCGGTGAGCAACGCCGGCTCCAGGCGGCGGCGCGGTTCGTCGAGGTCGAGGCGACGCCGATGAAGACCAGTTCCTGCCGGCCCTGCGGGGAGTCCAGCAGCTGACCCGGTTCCAGCGTGAGGTTCGGGCCCGCCTGCGACCACACGGCGAGCACGTCCGGCCGCGTGGCGATGTGACAGAAACCCTTGCTGCGCAACACGCCGTCCCAGTCGGACAGCGCCGCCATCAGCCGTGCCGGGTGGAACGGCCGCGACGCGCGGAAGGCGACCGAGCGGATGCCGTACTCCTCGGTCTCCGGGGTGTGCCCACCAGCCAGCTCCTGGGCCCAGCCGGGGGCCTGCGCGGCGGTGATCGGGTCGTAGCGGCCGGTGTCGAGCACCTCTGCCAGGTCGACGACGCCCTGCCGGGTGTGCAGCAACCGGGCAGCGGGGTTCAACCTGCGCAGGACGGCGTCGAGGCGCGCGAGCTGCTCCGCGGTGACCAGGTCGGTCTTGTTCACCACCAGCAGGCCGGCGAACTCGACCTGGTCGACGAGCAGGTCCGAGATCGTGCGCTCGTCCTCCTCGGCGGCGGCCAGGTCACGTTCGGCGAGCTGGTCACCGGTGGCCAGTTCGCGGAGGAATCCGGCCGCGTCCACGACGGTCACCATCGTGTCCAGCTGAGCGTGATCGGACAGGCTCGTGCCGTCTTCGAACGTCCAGTCGAAGGTGGCGGCCACCGGCATGGGTTCGGAGATACCGGTGGACTCGATGAGGATCGTGTCGAACCGGCCCGACTTCGCCAGCTCACCGACGCTGTCGAGGAGGTCCTCCCGCAGCGTGCAGCAGATGCAGCCGTTGGTCAGCTCGATCAGCCGCTCCTCCGTGCGGTCCAGGCTGCCCTGACCCGCGACGAGCGCGGCATCGATGTTGATCTCGCTCATGTCGTTGACGATCACCGCGACGCGCCGTCCTTCCCGGTTGGCGAGGACGTGGTTGAGCAACGTGGTCTTCCCTGAGCCGAGAAAACCGGACAGCACGGTGACTGGGGTGCGTCGGGACATGTGCACATGATAATCATCTTCAGATCGGAGCGTCAGGCCGCGTGTCGCAGCACGGGCGTCACCCACGCCAGCACCACGCCGGAGAAGAGCACCAGCACGCCGGCCGCGACACCGGCGCGCGGATCGCCCATCGCCACGGACACGGCTCCCGCCAGGGCCGCGCCGACGGGCTGCCCGACACCCCACGCCAGCATCCTGGCTGTGGTGTTCACCCGCGACTGCAACTCCTCCGGGCACACCTGCTGCCGGTACGTGATCCCGTTGAGCACCACGGTGGGCATGCGCGGCACCCCAGTACGCGCCGCCAGACATACAAGCAGCCAATGCCCGGCTGACCAGGACGAAGACGCCGCCGAGCAGCGACAGCGGCAGCGCCGTCAACGCGAGCCGCGCGCCACCCCAGTGCGCGGTCAGGCCGCGGCACCAACCGGGACGCGACGATCGCGCCCACGCCCCAGCAGCTGAACAACGCGGCGAGCCGCACGTCACCGCGCGGCGCGACCCCCAGCACACGATCAGCGAACGGCACCAGCACAGCCACCCAGGCACCACTCGCCACCGAGTGCGTGGCGCCGACGAGCGTCAAGGTGCGGATGATCGGCTCGCGCCACAGGAACCGCAGACCCTCCCGCACATCGGCAACGAGCTCACCGGCACCCCGTACCGGACGCGGATTCGCCATGCTGCTGGCGATGCCGCGCAACAACAACGCCGAACCCACGGCGGTCAGCGCGTTCACCGTCAGCAGCGCCGCCGGCGCGACGACAGCGATCACGAGACCCGTCAAACCCGGCACCACGAGCTCCACCACGGTGGTGCGCCCGTAGAGGGTCGAATAGGCGGCGGTCAGCCGATCCTTGCCCACCAACGCCGGCAGCGCGCCGAAGTTCGCCGCGTCGAAGAAGACGAACGCCGTCTGCGTCGCGAACGCCACCACCACGACGTGCGGTGCGGACAACACGCCCGCCCACCACGCCAGCGGCACGCTGAGCAGCACCGCGGCGACGCCGAAGTCGAGCGCCACCATCATCGCCCTGCGATCCAGCCGGTCCGCGAGCGCGCCGGCCAGCAGGCCGAACACCAGGTACGGCAAGGCCTCCGCCACCGCGACCGCCGAAGTCCATCCGGCCGAGCCGGTCAGCTGGTAGACGAGGACGGGCAACGACACGGCCGACACCACGGCGCCGACGACCGACAGCACCCGTGCCGCCAGGTAACGACTGAAGTCGCGCTCGGACGCGTGCAGCTCTCCAGTTCTCTTCACCACGACAGCATATGATTTTCATGTTCATCTTGGCATCGGATTCGTCACGAGCCTTGGACTCGTCGCGTGTCGTCACGCGCGGTGATCGGCCGGGCGCTGGAACAGGACGTAGAGGTAGATCAACGCGGGCAGCAGCACCAGCGTCCCTGCCGAGAGCGCGGTGAGCAGTGCGATGAGGGTGGCGCGGCCGGTGGCGGCGTCGTTCACGGTCAGCTCCGGCAGCAGCACGTACGGGTACTGGCCCACCGCCCAGCCGACCAGGATCGCCGTGACGGCGAGCGCGGAGGCGATCCGGGCGACGGTGTACCGGCGCACCAGCAGCAGGCCCAGCGCGGCCAGCCCGGCGACGACCGAGAGCAGCACGACCGGCAGGCCACGGCCGGTCAGCCCGTCGAACAACACGGGTGCGTCGGCACGCAGCACCGCGATGCCGGCCAGCCCCACCGCACCCGTGACGGCCGCGGTCACCAAGGCACGCAGGCGGAACGCCTCGGCCAGGTCGTGCTCGCCGTCGCGGCGGGCGTCGCCGCACGAGGAACACCGCCGCCAGGTAGGCGCACACCAGCACGGCGAGCGTGCCGCCGAGCAGCGACGTGGGGTTGACCCAGCTGCGCACCACGTCGCCCTCGGCGATGCCGGGCGGTACCCGTCCGGAGGCGACGCCGCCGACCACCGCACCGAGGAAGAACGGGGTGAGCAACGAGGACAGCGCGAAGGCAGCACCGAAGAAGCGGCGCATCCCCGGCGTCCCAACGCTTTTCCGGTAGGCGAAGGCCGCGCCGCGAGCGATCATGCCGAAGGCGGCGAGCGTGAGCGGGATGTACAGCGTGGTCACGGCGGCGGCGAACGCGCGGGAGAACCCGGTCCACAGCACGACGAGCACGAAGATCAGCCAGACGTGGTTGGCTTCCCACACCGGGCCGATCGAGCGCTCGATCCGGTCGCGCACACCGCGTCCCCGTTCGGTGCCGCCCGCCAGCAGGTCCCACACACCGCCACCGAAGTCCGCGCCGCCGAACAGCGCGTACGCCACCAGACCCGCGAACGCGGCTCCCAGCACCACTTCGGCCAGCGTCACCGCTCCCCCTCCTCCTGCGGCGCGAGAGTGGCGCGATCGCGCGCGAGTCTGCGCAGCACGACCACCGTGAACGCGGTCAGCACGGTGTAGACGCCCACCACGGCCACCAGGCCCCAGCCCAGTCCCGGCGCCGGGCTCACCGCGTCGGCGGTGCGCAGGATGCCGTAGACCACCCACGGCTGCCTGCCGACCTCGGTGGTGATCCACCCAGCTTCCATCGCGACCACCGCCGCGATCCCGGAGACGGCGACGGCCCGCAGGAACCACGCGGTGTGCGGCAGTCGCCGCCGGCGCCACCACACCAGGCCGAACCACGCGGCGAGCACCAGCAGGGCCGTCCCGATGCCGACCATGGCGTTGTAAGCCAGGTGCACCACGTTGACCGGTGGCCTCTCCTCTGCCGGGAACTCCTCCAGTCCCCGGACGACGCCGTCCGGGTCGTGGTGGATCAGCAACGACAGCGCGTAGGGGATTTCCACGGCGTAGTGCAGTTCGTTGTCGCGGTAGACGCCGCCGATCGACAGCCCGGCCCCTGCTGTCGTCTCGTACTGGCCCTCCATCGCGGCGAGCTTCGCCGGCTGGTTGTCGGCGACCACGTTGGCGATCCAGTCCCCCACACCGATCTGCACCGGCGTGATGATCGCGGCGACGGTCAACGGGATCAGCAGCCCCGCGCGGTGGTAGCGGTCGCGGCGGCCGCGCAGCATGCCGACCGCGTACACGGAGGCGATCAGGAAGCCGGTGACCATGAACGCCGCCAGCCACATGTGCGTGAACTGCGCCCAGGTGGACGGCCCGAACATCGCGGCCCACGGCCGGGCGTCGACGACGTTGCCCTGCTCGTCGAGCCGGAACCCGGTCGGGTTGTTCATCCAGGCGTTGGCCGCCACCACGCAGAACGCCCCCACGATGCCCGCGGCGACCATCGGCAGCGCGCTGAGCATGTGTGCGCGCGGCGACAGCCGATTCCAGCCGAACAGGTACACGCCGACGAAGATCGCCTCCACGAAGAACGCGAAACCCTCCAGCACGAACGGGAACCCGAACACCTCGCCGAACCGGCCCATCAGTCCCGGCCAGAGGATGCCCATCTCGAACGACAGCAGCGTGCCCGACACGGCACCCGCGGCGAACAGCACGCCCATCGCCTTGGCCCACTTGTGCGCCAGCGCGGTCAGCACCGCGTCATCGCGCCGATGCCCGCGCCACTCGGTGAACACCACGATCGCCGGGAACGCGATGCCGAAGCAGGCGAACACGATGTGCCAGCCCAGCGACAACGCCATCTGCATGCGCGCCGGATAGAGGTTCTCCGCCGTACCAGCCAGAAACTCCAGCACAGCCACACCGAACCCCTTCGCGCCGCACACCGCCTCCGGACGCCGGAGGTACCCGCTCTGCCCGCGCCGCCAAACAACACGCTGGTGGCCCACTGCACTCGTCCACTGTGGACGGAAATGGCCGGCCGAGGATCGGCGGTACCCCGCCAGGAGCGCGAACAAACCGGTCCGGCCTGCTTGTTCTTCATCGGGTACAGGCATAGCGTGGGACCCGCTCCCGATGGCCACGGTCGTCAGGGGCTGCAACGTCGGGTTGAGGAGACAGCTCGCTGTCATTGCCCCATGACAAAGGGACCTCACCCATGAACCAGCACGTCACCGAACAGTCGAAGTCGATCGCCGTGTCGACGGCCGTCCACGACGGGGTACCGGTCGTGGCCGTGACCGGCGAGATCGACATGGCCACGTCCTGGCTGGTGAGCGACGAGCTCGCCACGCAGCTCGACCGGCGCCCACCCGTTCTGGTCATCGACCTGCTCGCTGTGTCGTTCTTCGGCTCTGCCGGCATCCAGGTACTGCTCGACGCACGTGCGCGCGCAGAACGTCATCAGCTGACGTTGATGCTGGTCAGTGCCCACCCGGTGGTGTCGCGTCCGCTGGAAGTCACCGCGGTGGCACAGCTGTTCCAGATCTATCCCACCCTTCCTGAGGCGCTGCGCGCCCTGTGGCCGGTCTGAACGCCATCAACGCGACAGAGGTGAGCAGCGTGAAGATCGCCATGGTGTCGGAGCACGCAAGTCCTTTGATGGCGCCGGATGCGGCCGGTGTCGACCAGCAGCGCGTCCACGTCGCCGAGCTCGCGGCCGCGTTGTGCGGCAACGGGCACGAGGTGATGGTGTATACGCGCCGCGACACTCCAGGCCTGCCAGACCGCGTGCGCACGGACCGCGGCTACGAGGTCGTCCACCTGGCCGCCGGCCCTGCCGAACGGCTGGAGTCGTTCTCCCACCTGGGAGATTTCACCTCTGCGCTGGCGAGCGACTGGTACGTGCACACACCCGACGTGGTGCACGCGCACGCTTGGACGTCCGGACTCGCGAGCGTGCTCGCCTCTCGCCGGACGCATGTTCCCGTCGTGCAGACCTACCACGGGCTGGGCATCGCCCGCTCCCCCGGCGACAGCCACGCGTCGGAGAGGATCGACGTCGAGCGGCTGCTCACGCGTGAAGTCACGCACGTCGTCGCGAGCAGCTCGAACGAAGCCTTCGACCTGATGAGAATGGGCATGAACCGGTCCCGCATCGCGGTCATCCCGTCCGGTGTGGACACCGACACCTTCACGCCCGACGGCCCACGAGCGAGCTCCTCTCATCCACACCGCATCCTCACCGTCGCGGACTTGGCACCACACGACGGTCTTCGCGACCTGATCGACGCACTGTCCACACTGGAGTCTGCGGAACTGGTGATCGCGGGCACCACTCGCGAGGCGAAGCAGCTGCGCGAATTCGCCGAGAGATCCCATGTCGCAGAACGAGTTGTGGTCACGGGCGAGGTGGCACGCTCCGCACAACCGGCCCTGCTGCGGTCGGCCGACCTCGTCGTGTGCGCCCCGTGGTGCGAAGCGCCCGCCACACTCGCGTTGGAGGCGATGGCCTGCGGCGTACCCGTGGTCGCGACCGCGGTCGGAGGGATCGGCGACCTCGTGGTGGACGGCGTGACCGGCCTGCACGTGCCGCCACGCGGTTCGGCCGCCTTGGTGCGCGCGCTGCACGGGCTGCTGGTCGATGACACCGCGCGCTACGAGTTCGGCATCGCGGGTCGGGACCGGGCTTGTGCGCGGTACTCCTGGGAACGCATCGCCTCGGACACACTCCGCGTTTACCAGCTCAGCCGACGAGCCTCCGGCTCACGTGCGAGCACGGACCGACCGTCGAAAGTGTGAACGACCACGTGGCGACCGGCATGCTCGCCGCCGAGCTCCGTGCCGGCATTGCACACGCGTTCGCGGCACCAGCCGGTTGACGTGGCCGTTCCGGAGTAGCTTTGAGGGGCGGTACGGCGGACGGGCTGCGGCAGAGCCGAACCGTGAGGTGACCGGGATGACCGCGGCCCAAGGCCTTCAGCAGCGCAGGGTCAGTGTTCCGGTTACCGACTACCTTGCCGCGACCTCAGCAGCGCCGGGCGGCATCGTCGGCCTCAGCCGGCGCGGCGGCGAAGGGAACCGGCGTGACCATCGGCAAGGGGAACTGGACAGCCGACCGGGAGGCGTTCCGCGGAGGGCTCGAGCTCTCCGACAGCGGCCCGCTGGCCGAGCAGTTCGCCCGTCTCACGAAGGCGTTGCTGAACGCTCCCACGGTGGCCGACGTGCTCGACCAGGTCGTGACGGCGGCGCACCGGGTCGTCCCCGGCGCGGATCTCGTGTCCATCACGCTCCGCACGGCCGACGGGATCTTCCACACGCCCGTGACGACGAGCGAGGTCGCGATCGAGCTGGACCGGATCCAGTACGAGACCGGGGAAGGACCGTGCGTCGAGGCCGCCAGGAACCCGGGGCCTGCCCAGGTTCGCAGCGACGACATGGGCATCGAGCCCGCCTGGCCGCGTTTCGGTCCGGAGGCCGCCAGGCGCGACGTCCACTCGGTGCTGTCGGTCGCGCTGATGCCTGACGCCCGGCCACCGCGGTACTCCGGTGCGTTGAACATCTATTCGCGGCGACGGGGTGCACTGGCACCGGACGCGCACGAGCCCGCGCTGCTCCTGGCCACGCACGCCTCACTGGCGCTGGCTGGCACCGCGTCGGTCACCAGGGCAGATCTCACCGCCGCACAACTGCGCAGGGCCATCGAGAGCCGCGACGTCATCGGGCAGGCGAAGGGAATCCTGATGGCGCGGCGCGGCATCAGCGCCGACGACGCGTTCGACGAGCTGCGCCGTGCCTCGCAGAACCTGAACATCAAGCTCACCGACGTGGCCCGCATCCTGACCGCCCGGCCCACCGATCTCGACCTCGCCGGTGCACTCGGGCTGGCGGACACCGACGACTGAGCCGCACTGAAGGACTGGGACGACCGAAACGGCGTCGAGACGAAGCCCCGGCTCGTGAACGAACTCACGTTTGAACGCGGCGGATCCGCACGTACGCTCGTTGCCGTCCGGGCCGTGTGGTGTCTGGCCCAATCCCCGTTCGAGGAGTTTTTGTTTTGCGGCGAACCATGCCGCCGATGTTCCGCGCGCTGCGCCATCGGAACTACCGCAGGTGGGCTGCCGCGGACCTGATCTCCGTGACCGGGTCGTGGATGCAGGTCATCGGTTTGAACTGGGTGGTGCTCGAACGCACCGGATCCGTGACCTCCGTCGGATTCTCGGTGCTGCTCAGCACGCTGCCCGCCGTTCTGCTCGGCCCGTGGGCGGGTGCGATCGCCGACCGGTTCCCGGTGCGCCGGATCGTGCTCGTCTGCCAGACGCTGCACGCTGTGCTGGCCGGCACGCTCGCGTTCGCCGTCTGGTCGGGGCTGCCGATGGCACCGATCTACGCACTCACCTTCGCCGCGGGGCTGATCTCCGTGTTCGACGGTCCCGCGTTCGGCCGGCTGAGCAGCCAGATCGTCCCGCGTGACGGTCTGGCGAACGCGGTCGCGCTCGGCTCGGTGATCAACTCGGTCGCCCGGATCATCGGCATGAGCACGGCGGGCGTGCTGACCGCGCTGGTCGGTGCACCGGTGTTGTTCGCGCTCAACGGCCTCAGCTTCGTCGCCGTCATCGCCACCGTGCTGACCATTCGCCGCGAGGAGTTCTACCCGCTGGCCACGAGCGCACCGAGCCGCGCGGGAGTGCGGGACGGCCTGCGGTACGTCGCCACCAGCGGTCGTCTGCTGCTGCTCGTGACGCTCGGGTTCGTCCTGTCCTGCCTGGGCCGCAACTACCAGGTCACCATGGCGGCGATGAGTACCGACGCGGCGATGTACGGCGTGCTGTCGTCGGTGTTCGCCATCGGAACCGTGCTCGGCGGGCTGATCGCGGCGGCACGGCGAACGCTGTCCGTGCGGCTTCTGCTCGTGTCCGCGGGCCTCGCCAGCCTGCTCCAGGCGGTCGGCGGCCTCGTGCCGGGATCCATCGCGTTCGCTGTCGTGCTCGTGCCCATCGCCGCGGCGGCGGTGCTGATCGACACGACCATGAGCACCCGCCTGCAACTCGACTCCGAGGACGGCATGCGTGGCCGGATGCTCGCGATCAGCGGGTCAGCCGGTGCCGCCGCGGGTGCGATCGGCGCTCCCCTGCTCGGCTGGCTGTGCGAGCGTGTCGGAGCGAACACGACGTTGGCGCTGGCAGGCACCGTGACCCTGCTCGCGACGCTGACCGCGGCCTCTCTCTTCGGCGCGTCCCCGCAACGACGCACAGCGTTCGCCCACCGGGTGCTGCGCAGGCGGCACGGTGTCGTGCAACCGGCCGGGCATCCGCATCAGCCCACGCCGCTCACTCGCCCACGCCGCCGTGCTCGGGTACGGGCCAGGACGAGGATCAAGGCCTGAGCGAGACGTTATTCACCGGCCGATCGCGGGTAAACAGCCGCCATGAGCACGGATGTACGCGTCATGTCCATGGCCGACCACGAGTACGCCGCCGAGGTGCACGAAGGCACGGAGACGACCACGCATCACGTCGTGTTGTCCGAAGGCTTCCTCGACGATCTCGCACTGCCCGAGTCCGACGAGGCCGTGCTGGTCGAGGAGATCCTGCGATACCTGCTCGACAGGGAGCCGAACACGGCGGTCCCGCACGAACTGGATCCCGCCGCACTGGTGGGTCAGGACGCCGAGTTCCTGCCGGAGCTGCGGCGCCGTCTCGGCACGGAGTGAGAACACAGAGTCCTCAGCCTGCCTGCCTCGGCCGCCGTTGCCGCGTACGGCGTGGTGGCGCTGGTGTGAACAAGCCCGCAGGTCCGAGGAGCGCTCGTACCGTCGTCACGACGGGCACGGCCAGCACCGCGCCGATGATGCCCGCCTGACTGCCGCCCACGGCTACGGCGAGGAGGATGGCCAAAGGGTGCAGGGTGACGGCATTACCCATCAAGAACGGCTCCAACACGTTGCCCTCGATCTGCTGCACCGCCACCACCACGCCGGCGATGACCAGTGCGGTCACCGGCCCACCGCTGACCAGTGCGATCAACACGCACACGGCGCCGGACAAGAACGCCCCCAGCAAGGGCACGAAGCCGCCGAGGAACACCAGCGCCGCCAGTGGCAGCACGAGCGGCACGTCCATGACCCACAGCCCCAGGCCGATGCCCACAGCGTCGATGACGGCCACCGCGATGGACGCGCGTGTGTAACCCGACAGGTCGCGGAAGGCGTGCAGGCCGCCCCTGTGCACGCGCAGCCGCCACTCGGCGGGCACGGCGCGCAGCGCGAACCGCCAGACCCTGCGCCCGTCGTACAGCAGGAACAGCGTGATGAACAGGACGAACACCAGCCCGCCGAGGATCGACCCAGCGGTCGTGAACACACCCCACGCACCAAAGGCCAGCGACTGGCGGTTGCGGGCCAGCCACTCGCGCCCCTGGGCGAGCGCCTGGTCGCCCCAGCCGATGCCGTCCAACTGCCCGCGCAGCTGGACGAGGCTGTCGTCGAGCCGATCGCGCAGCTCCGGCAGCGCGCTGACCAGCGAGGTGACCACGAACGTCAGGAACCCGCCGAGCACCCCGATCGCGGCCAGCAGCACCAGCGCGGTGGCCAGTGCACGAGGCAGGCCGCGCCGGTACAGCCAGGACACGGCGGGCGCCAGCAGAGCGGCCAGCAGCACCGCGATGGCGAACGGGACCACCACCACCGCCAACCGGGCCAGCACGTGAGCTGCGGCCCACAACGTCACGCCGATGATCAGCAGCTGCAGGCACACCAGAGACACTGCGCGCAGCCGCTCACCCGCGTTCACACTCCCAGGCTTCCGCGTTCGGCCCCTTGCGAAACCGTTGCCCACCGGTTCGTGAACGGCTGCCGGGAGCACCAGGCACGAAGAACCCGACCTGTGACAGCTGCGTCCCGCCGTACCTGGTGCCGGAAGGAATGATCATTCATCCCGGCGCGCACGGACACCGCTGAACGGGGTGTTGCTCCGAACGAGCAAAAGTGTCCTGTGCGAGGTGTGAACCTGGGCTCAGCGGGTATCGCAGACCGCCGGGTCAGTCCGATGTGGACGAAGAGCGGTCCTCTGGATCCGGCTGGCGGTCTTGACGCCGGCTACGGCCGGTGGCGCAGGATCGCGCCAACGCCTTGGAGCACCTCGATGTCGTCGCCGACGACCACGTTCGCGCCTGTCACGGCCGCCGCACGCGCCAACGCGTCGTCCGCGCGGTTGCGCTCGACATCGGCCGGATCACCGGTGCTCTGACGCACGCTGACCTCGTCGACACCGACCTGATCAGGTTGATCACTCGTCCACACCAGCTGGTCCCCGAGCACGTCGGCGTTGACGACCAGCGTGTCCACGTTGGCTTCACGCAGCGCGTCGGCCACCGGTGCGAGGCCTTCGACGGCGAGTCCGTCCCTGCCGAGTTCGGCGCGGAACCGTTCGACGACTTCGGCGTCGTGCTGCTGCTGGCGCTGCGCGATGAGAGCGCGCACGGCGTTGTCGAACTCATCGTCGTCGGTGCCCCCGGCGAGCCCCGTCCCCTCGACCTCCACGACCAGGTCGTCATCGAGGTCGAGCGCGGTGCGCACCGCGCTGCGCGCCTGCACCTCGCCACCGAGCACGACGAGTTCGGCGCGCACCTCGCCCACCAGTCGTTCGACCTCGTCGGCGACCTGCTTCGCGTTGTGCTTGACGGTGTCCTCCACGGTCTGCTGCAGCCGCTTGTGGGCCCATCCGCCGCCACGGGTCTTGTGCAGCGGGTGCTGCCTGCCGCGAACGGTCTCCGCCAGCTCGACCCTCCCGTCGAACGAGTGCAGGTCGGCGCCGGACGCGTCGGCGACCACGACGACGTGCGGCACCGGCGGCGGCAGGTAGGACGCAAGGGGCAGCAGGCCCGGCAGCGACGAGAACGCGAC
>NZ_VSRL01000011.1 GCF_012184385.1 Lentzea indica | reverse complement strand
CAGCGATGCGCGCGGTGCGCCGCCCGCGACGCGACGCCTCCACGGCCGCCGCCGCGGAAGGCGCGGCACCCACCTCCGGCAACCGCAGAAGGTCCTGGCGCCAGCTGGGCCTTCGTCGTCACCACAAGTAAGTCCTGATCGGCTGGTTGCGCCGTACCCCGGCGCAACCGCCGCACTATTGTCGTGGCGTGATCACGCTGACGGCTCGCCTGTCCCCGTCCGCACTGGACACCCGCCGAGGCGTTGTCCGCCTCCACCCCGAGGTGCTCGACGCCTTGGGCCTGCGCGCCTGGGACGCGGTGAAACTGACCGGCGCCCGCGTGAGCGCCGCCCTGGCCGCGTCCGGCGAACAACCACCAGGCGTGGTCCTCGTCGACGACGTGACGTTGACGAACCTCGGCGTGGTCGAGGGTTCCGAGATCGTCGTCGCTCCCGTGCAGGTGGCGGGCGCGCGCTCGATCACCGTCGCCGGCTCCCGCCTGGCCACCACGGCTTTGACCCCCGACCACGTCCGAATGGCGTTGACCGGCAAGGTCCTGACCGTCGGCGACAGCGTCTCGCTGCTCCCCCAGGACCTGGCGCCACCACCCGGCGCCAACCTCTCCGAAACGCGCCGCAAGCTGTCCAACGCCATCGGCATGACGTGGACCAACGAACTGATCACCATCACCTCCACCGACCCCGCGGGCCCGGTGGCCGTGCAGCCGTCGAGCGTCGTGGGTTGGCGCTCAGCCTCAGCACCCGCCGCCGAGGTCACCCCCGTGGTGGTGCAGGAAAAGCACGAAGCGCTCCCCACAGCGGACCTGGTCGGCCAGAAGGATCAGGCCCGCCGGCTAACCGAGTGGCTGGAACTGATGTTCCGCCAGCCCGAACTGCTCACCCGCCTGGGCGCCTCCGCTCGCCTGGCAGCCATGATCAGCGGCCCAGAAGGCGTGGGCAAAGCAACGCTGGTCCGCGCCGTCGCCCGTTCCGTCGACGCCTCAATCGTGGAGTTGGCCGCCCCAAGCATCTCGGTGCTGGAACCGGGCGCGATGGCCAAACAGCTGGGCGACGCGATCGCCGGCGTCCCCGAGCAGCCCACCGTCCTGCTCCTCACCGACATCGACGCCCTGCTCCCCTCGACCCCGCCTCCGGTGGCAACGGTCGTGCTGGACATCCTGCGCACCGCCATCTCCCGCCCGAACCTGGCCCTGGTGGTCACATCCGCCCGCGCCGAGTCCGTAGACGCCCGCCTACGCGCCCCAGACCTGGTAGACCGAGAACTGACGCTGCCGCTCCCCGACGGCGCCACACGCACCGAACTTCTGCGGGTACTCCTACGCGACGTCCCGCTGGAGTCCGATGTGGACTTCGGCGCCGTGGCCGAACGAACGCCAGGTTTCGTAGCAGCCGACCTGTGCGCACTGCGCCGCGAAGCAGCGGTACGCGCAGCCCTGCGCCAACGCGACGTAGCAGAACCCCGCGTGGGACAAGAGGATCTGCTGGCAGCACTGGGCACCGTCCGCCCGATCTCGATGTCCGCGTCGGACACGATCCAAACCGGCGGCCTGACCCTGGACGACGTAGGCGACATGACCGAGGTGAAACAGTCCCTGACCGAGGCGGCCCTGTGGCCGCTGCGGTACCCGGACTCCTTCGCCAGGCTGGGCGTGGACCCCCCACGAGGCGTGCTGCTCTACGGCCCACCGGGATGCGGCAAAACGTTCCTGGTACGCGCCCTAGCAGGCTCAGGCCAACTGAACGTCCTGACCGTCAAGGGCGCAGAACTGATGGACAAGTTCGTAGGCGAGTCAGAACGAGCCGTCCGCGAACTCTTCCGCCGAGCCGCAGACGCCGCGCCATCGTTGATCTTCCTGGACGAAGTGGACGCCCTGGCACCCCGACGAGGCCAATCCTCCGACGCCGGAGTAGCCGACCGAGTAGTAGCAGCCCTGCTGACCGAACTGGACGGCGTAGAACCCCTGCGCGACGTGGTGGTGATCGCCGCGACCAACCGCCCAGAACTGATCGACCCCGCCCTACTACGCCCAGGCCGCCTGGAGCGGCTGGTCAACGTGCCACCACCAGACGCCAACGCCCGCACAGAAATCCTCAAGGCTGCCTCCCGCAACACGCCACTGGCCGAAGACGTGGACCTGGCCGCGCTGGCCGGTGAGCTGGACATGTACTCGGCGGCAGACTGCGCAGGCCTGGTCCGAGAGGCTGCGCTGACGGCAATGCGGGAGTCGCTGGACGCAGCCGAGGTAACGCAGGCCCACCTGGCAAAGGCCCGCAAGGTGGTGCGACCGTCACTGGACCCAGCACAGCTGGCATCGCTGGCGGCCTACGCAGCCTCCCGCTAACCAAAGGCCGAAGCCAAAGGCGAGGCGACCGCAAAGGCGAAGGCGAAGCCGAGCCTGCTTTCACACACAACGCGGGTGGGGTGGTCCCGTCACGAGTCGTGCCGATGCTGTTGCCGCGCCCGAGGGGTCAGGTCAAGTCGACACGCTTTTCGTCGACTTGACCTGACCCCTCGGGTGTGGCTGCCTTCGCGTACGACTCGTGACGGGACCACCCCACACCCCAAACACCTACGCAACAGCAAGCCGCCAAAAGCAACAGGCGTGCCATCAACCCGCAGGCGGCGCTGGACAGGTCTTTGATCAGATTGGCGGGGTCTGGGGCGGAGCCCCAGAAAACTCTCGCAACCGCCAGCTAAACAACGCAACGCGCCCACCTACAGACACGAAACAGGCAGGCGACCGCAGGCGTCCCCCCGATCCGGGAACCCCTACATCTCAACGTACTCAGCGGGTCTGACAGTCAGCCCTACTTGTTCTTAGAAGCACCCTGATAGTCGTTGGTGACGATCAAAATGATCCCAGCCGCCGCCGACTGAATCCCGTCGAACCGAGGCTCAACCCGAGCCCGCAACACGCCAGCCAACTCCCGTGCCGAGGCCTCTTCATCAGTCCCAGGCCGGAAGTACACAGTGGTGGTCGGGATGGTCCCAGCCGAGTAGTTCCCAGTCTCGGCAACAGTCCACCCATTGGCCCGAACCTCATCCGAAGCCTTGCTGGCCAACCCAGTGACGGTCGAGTTGTTGTAAACCCGAACAGGAACCTTCGCAACCCCGGACTGCGTAACGGGAGGCGGCGGAACCACGGCAGACGACGTGGTAGGCGGAACCGTGGTAGTACCAGCAGGAGGCTCCGACGAAACCGAAGTGGGCGCAGTGGGCGACCCAGAAGTGGTAGAAGCCGGAGGCGCGGTAGAAGACCCCTCAGCGGAAGGCGGCGAGTCAGACCCCCCACCGAACAAACTGACAACGCCGATGATCAGCGCCACGGCGGCGACGCCGAGCAGGGCGAAGCCGGCGGCCTTCGCCGGGCGGGACGGGCTTGCGGACTCGGGGGAGGTCATCAGTCCTCGGTGCTCCTGGCGCGTGCGCGAACCCTCTGTCGGCCTGTCCGCACGCCGCGCAACCGCTTGACCAGCATCGGATCGGCAGCCAGAGCGGCTTCCTTCTCAACAAGTGCGTTGAGCAGCTGGTAGTAGCGAGTGGCCGACATGTCGAACAGTTCCCTGATGGCCTGTTCCTTGGATCCCGAGTACTTCCACCACTGACGCTCGAACGCGAGCATCGTGCGTTCACGGCTGGTCAGCCCGTCAGCGGTAGTCAGCGTCTCGGCGTGATCCATCTGGCTCCCCACGGTCGCCACACCATCTCAGGTGCGGGCAATTCAATCACGTGATCGTTCCAACCTACCGCGCGACACCGACAGTTTTGGACCACTTAAGGTCTGACCATGGCCGTGCATCGCATTCGCATCGCTGGTGACCCCGTGCTCCACAACCCCACGCGCGAGGTCACCGAGTTCGACACCGAGCTGAAGACGCTCGTCGACGACATGTTCGAGACGATGGCTGCTGCTCGCGGAGTCGGGCTCGCAGCCAACCAGATCGGTGTCGACCTGCGGGTTTTCGTTTACGACTGCCCGGACGACGAGGGCAACCAGTTCCGCGGCGTGATCGTGAACCCGGTGCTCGAGACCTCCGAGATCCCTGAGGGCATGCCGGACCCGGACGACGACTTCGAGGGCTGTCTGTCCGTGCCGGGTGAGGCTTACCCGACCGGACGCGCCCGTTGGGCGAAGGTCACCGGACAGGACGTCGACGGGCAGCCGGTCGAGGTCGAGGGCACCGGCTTCTTCGCGCGCTGCCTGCAGCACGAGACCGACCACCTCTACGGCTACCTCTACATCGACCGCCTCGTCGGCCGGTACAAAAAAGAATCCAAGCGGATGCTGCGCGACAACGAGTGGGGCCAGCCGGGCCTCTCGTGGGACCCGGCCGACCCCGCGAACTTCTACGACGAAGACGAGGACTGAAGACGAGGGCTAAGGGCGGAGCACCGACTCCACCTGGGCCAGCTCGTCAGCGGTCAACGGCCCGAACGACAGTGCCGCGGCGTTCTCCTCGGCCTGCGCCACCGTGCGGATGCCCGGGATCGGGATCAGCCGGGGAGAACGCGCCCAGAACCACGCCAGGGCACCCTGCACCAGGGTCCGCCCGCCCGAGGTCAGCACGTCCCGCACGGCCTCGCGTGCCTTGAAGTACTCCGGCGAAGGCCGTCCGTCGACGAAGAACTGCAGCCACGACGGGTTCGTGACGCGCACGTCGTCGGAGGGCAGCTCATCGAACGTCTCCCGCGCGAGCAGCCCCATCGCGAGCGGACGACGACACAGCACCGCGAGCGAGGTTTCCGAGTACATCTCCGGGTTGTCGAACAACACGTTGATGTCGGCCTGCACGGCCACGCAGTGCTCGCCCTCGCCGAAAAACCGCGCCCGCTCGGGATCGTCGGTGCTCCAGCCGTACGAACGGATCTTGCCCGCCGTGACCAGCGCCTCGCACTCGTCCCGCAGCAGGGCGGCCTCCTCGAGCCCGAGGTCGCCGATGTGCAGCTGGTACACGTCGATCCTGTCAGTCCCCAACCGCCGCAGCGACCCCTCGACGGCGCGGCGCAGGTACTCGACTGATCCGTCGTTCTCGATCATCCGCCGGTTCTCGGCATCGAACCGGCAACCCCACTTGGTCGCGATCACCACCTCGTCGCGCACCGACGCAAACGCTTGCCCCAGGAGCGTTTCGGAGTGGCCGCAGCCGTAGACGTCGGCCGTGTCGAACAGCCGGACGCCGAGCTCGAACGACCTCTGCAACGCCTTCACCGACTCCGCGTCGTCGGTCGGTCCCCAGCCGACCGGCTCGCCCGTCGGTGCCGAGAACGGCCCTCCCATCGCCCACGTGCCGATGCCCAGAGGCGGTACTTCGAAGTTCCCCACAGCTGTCATGGGCACCAGCGAACATCCTGGAGCGCGCTCCAGGTCAAGCACCAGCCGACGAAAAAGAATTGCTCCTGTCAGCGACCATCAGAGGCATGCCATTGGACAACCTCGTCGCCTTCGTCGCGGCCTCGTTCCTCATCGCACTGTCGCCAGGACCCGGCACGGCCATGGTCCTGCGACAGTCGGTGCACGGGCGAAAAGCCGCGCTGGCGACGGTGTTCGGCATGGAGGTCGGCGTCGCGTGCTGGGCCGTCGCCGCGGCGCTGGGCATCTCGGTGCTGCTCACGGCGTCCGAGATCGCCTACCACGCCCTGCGGATCGGCGGCGCGGTCTTCCTGATCTACCTGGGCGTCAAGGCCCTGATCAGCAAGGCCAAGCCCGAGACGGCGCCTCCGCCGGCGAGCCACGCGTTCCGCAGCGGGTTGATCGTGAACCTGGCCAACCCGAAGCTCGGCGTGTTCGCGATCTCGTTCCTACCGCAGTTCGTGCCTGCCGGGGAGGCCGGCCAGGGGGTTCTGCTCTTCCTCGCCGTGTTCTGGGTCGTCATCGACACCGTCTGGTACCTGATCATCGCGTCGATCCTGCACACGATCCGCGGCTGGCTCAGCCGCCCGCGGGTCCGTTCGTCGCTCGAGAAGCTGTCGGGCGGCGTGCTGCTGGCGCTCGGAGTCCGGCTGGTACTCGACCCGCGTTGAGATCGGGTCGCCCCGGCGCCAGAACAGCTCGGGCAACCCGGCCAGCTCGCCGAAGGTGTGGCAGGTGGCCATCGACGCGTAGCCGCCGGCCAGCACGTGCGCGCGGATCCGGTCCAGACGGCCGAACTCGATCACCTCACCGGCGATCAGGAACGGCAGCACCAGCTGCCAGGCCCGCACCACCGCGGGCCGACGCCGGTGGGGTGCGCGCAAGGCCGCGCGGGCGACTCGTAAAAGGTGCTCGTTGGCGCTCATCGTGTACGGATGCGCCGAGTGGTCCCAGTTCCACCGGCGCTCCTCCGTCACCGCGCACCGCACGCACTCGACCGGTCCGGTGCCCAGCTCAGCGCCGCAGCGGGAGCACGCCAGCAGCGTCATCGCCCAGTCGACGCACGTCCACGGGTACTGGCCGACGTCGGCGGAGGTCACCAGCTCGGCCAGCTCCCTGTCCGCCAGCTGGGACGACGTCCGCAGGGCTTCCCAGTCCGCGAGCCAGAACTGATCGAGCAGCTCGGCGCAGAACCCGCAGTCCGGGTAGCCGCGACCTGCGAGTTCACCGCAGGAAGGGCATGCGGAGACCACGGCGGGACGTTGACCGCGACGCGCGCCGGGCGGGAACGGCTGGTGATCAGCCACGGGGAGAAGATTAGGGCCAAACCGTCCCCTTGGCAGCTACGCCGCGCCCTGACTATGGTCGGGAGGACAACTCAACAAACGCGGGAGCTCGCGCCAAAGCGGGCTGAGAGGGTGACTGGCTGTAGTGCCGGCGTCACCGACCGCCTGAACCTGACCGGGTAATGCCGGCGTAGGGAGGAATGTCGTGACGGCACTTGACGACCGTTCGGTCAAACCCAGTGTGACCACCGGCCCGATCTCGGGCTCCCGCAAGGTGTACCGCGAAGTCTCTTCTGACATCCGTGTGCCTTACCGCAGGGTGGAACTGACCAACGGCGAACATGTCGATCTCTACGACACTTCCGGTCCGTATACCGACGACAACGCGATCATTGACGTCCACAGTGGACTGCCTGACATCAGGTCGGGGTGGATCGCCGCACGGGAACCGATCAACGGAGCTGTCAGCCAGCTCGCGTACGCGAAGGCCGGGATCATCACCCCGGAGATGCGCTACATCGCGGTGCGGGAGAACCTCGACGCGGAGTTCGTGCGCAACGAGGTCGCCATCGGGCGTGCGGTCATTCCGTTGAACCGCAAGCACCCCGAGGCCGAGCCGATGATCATCGGCAAGAAGTTCCTCGTCAAGATCAACGCCAACATCGGCAACTCCGCCGTGTCGTCGTCGATCGAGGACGAGGTCGACAAGATGGTGTGGGCGACCCGCTGGGGTGCCGACACGATCATGGACCTCTCCACCGGCAAGCGGATTCACGAGACGCGCGAGTGGATCCTGCGCAACTCGCCCGTTCCCGTCGGCACGGTGCCGATCTACCAGGCGCTGGAGAAGGTCAACGGTGATCCGGCGGCGCTGTCGTGGGAGGTCTATCGCGACACCGTGATCGAGCAGTGCGAGCAGGGCGTCGACTACATGACCGTGCACGCGGGCGTGCTGCTGCGGTACGTGCCGCTGACGGCCAAGCGCGTCACCGGCATCGTCTCGCGCGGCGGTTCGATCATGGCTGCCTGGTGCCTCGCGCACCACAAGGAGAGCTTCCTCTACACGCACTTCGAGGAGCTCTGCGACATCCTGCGCGCCTACGACGTGACGTTCTCGCTGGGTGACGGGCTGCGGCCGGGTTCCATCGCGGACGCCAACGACGCGGCGCAGTTCGCCGAGCTGAAGACCCTCGGCGAGCTCACGCACATCGCGCGCGCCAAGGACGTCCAGGTCATGATCGAGGGCCCCGGCCACGTGCCGATGCACAAGATCGCCGAGAACGTCCGGCTCGAAGAGGAGTGGTGCGGCGAGGCGCCGTTCTACACCCTCGGGCCGCTGGCCACGGACATCGCGCCGGCGTACGACCACATCACGTCCGCGATCGGCGCGGCGCAGATCGGCTGGCTGGGCACCGCGATGCTCTGCTACGTCACGCCGAAGGAGCACCTAGGCCTGCCGAACAGGGACGACGTGAAGACCGGCGTGATCACGTACAAGATCGCGGCGCACTCCGCCGACCTCGCCAAGGGCCACCCCGGTGTCCAGGACTGGGACGACGCGCTGTCCAAGGCGCGCTTCGAGTTCCGCTGGGAGGACCAGTTCAACCTGTCGCTCGACCCGGACACCGCGCGCTCGTTCCACGACGAGACGCTCCCCGCGGAACCGGCGAAGACGGCGCACTTCTGCTCGATGTGCGGGCCGAAGTTCTGCTCCATGAAGATCACGCAGGACGTGCGGCGCTACGCCGAGGAACGCGGTCTGTCCACTGTTGAGGCGATCGAGGCGGGCATGGCGGAGAAGTCCGGCGAGTTCGCCGACACGGGCAACAAGGTCTATCTGCCAGTGGTGGAAACGACGTGACAGCAACACCTCCGAGGGTCCTCACCATCGCCGGAAGCGATTCCGGCGGTGGTGCGGGCATCCAGGCCGACCTCCGCACGCTCTTCGCGTGCGGAGTGCACGGCTGCGTCGCGTTGACCGCCGTGACGGTCCAGAACTCCCTGGGCGTCACGGGTGTCTCCGAAATCCCGGCGGACACCGTTGCGGCGCAGATCATCTCGGTGGCCGAGGACATCGGCGTGCAGGCCGCGAAGACGGGCATGCTGGCGTCGGCGGCCATCATCGAGGCCATCACGCCGGCGCTGGACCGCGTCGGGATCGGGCGCTCTGGCAAGACCCCGTTCGTCGTCGACCCCGTCTCCGCGTCGATGCACGGCGACCAGCTGCTCGCGGACAACGCGCTGAACGCGTTGCGCGACTTGCTCTTCCCGCGCGCGACGCTGGTGACGCCGAACCTGGACGAGGTCCGGCTGATCACCGGCATCGCGGTCAAGGACCGCGCGGACCAGCGGGTGGCGGCGGAAGCGCTGCACGCCATGGGGCCGGAGTGGGTCCTCGTGAAGGGCGGCCACATGTGGGACGACCCGGAGTGCCTCGACCTGCTCTACAACGGCAGCGAGTTCATCGAACTGCCAGGCCCGCGCTACGACACCAAGCACACGCACGGCAGCGGCGACACCTTGGCGTCGTCGATCAGTTCGGCACTCGCGAAGGGCGCGACCGTGCCGGAAGCCGTGCGGTTCGGCAAGGACTTCATCGTGAAGTCGGTGGCCGCGTCCTACCCGCTGGGTGCAGGTGTCGGCCCGGTGTCACCGCTCTGGAGGCTGGAGGGGTAGCGGCCGCTCGTCGGCGGAGCGGCCTCATCCCTACTTCGACTCTTCTCCGACGAGCGTCTCCAGCGCGTCCAACGCGTTCACCAGCGCCGCGACGTGCTCGGGCTTGAGCTGCTCGATCCGACGCTGCAGCTCGCGCACCCGCGCGGAACGAACGCCGGACACCATCGTCTCGCCCTCGGGCGTGGGCGTGGCGAGCCAGGCGCGGCCGTCCTGCGGGTCGGGTTCGCGCTTCACGTAGCCGGCCTCGACCAGTGCGGCGACGATTCGGGACAACGTCGGCGGCGCCACGCCTTCCTTGTTCGCCAGGTCGCCCAGGCGCATGGGGCCGCACCTGGCCAGCGTGGCGAGCGCGGAGACCGCGCCGGGGCCGAGTCCGGGGGAACCGGTGCGTCGCAGCAACCGGGCCAGCCGGCCGATCGCCAGGTACAGGCGCGCGGTCGCGTCCTCGACCTCGGCGTCAATGGGGGCCGTCACGGCTAGTCGTCCTCCTCGGCGGATGGGTAATGCTCAATCATCCCCCAACACGTATGCACACAAGGTAGCGACCTCAGACCTTCGGCGAAGACGCTTGGGCCCAAAACCTCTGCGGAATTCGTCCGGCCAACCGCGCCAGCCGCCCGCCCTCCACCGCACAACGCATGGCGGCGCCCATCCGTTCCGGGTCCTGCGCGCGCGTGACCGCCGTCGCCAGAAGCACCGCTGAGCAGCCGAGTTCCATCGCCAGAGCCGCGTCGGACGCGGTACCGATGCCCGCGTCCAGCACCACCGGCACCGAAGCTCGGGACGTGATGAGCTCGATGTTGTGCGGGTTGCGGATGCCGAGGCCGGTTCCGATCGGCGAACCCAGCGGCATGACCGTGGCGCAGCCGATGTCCTGGAGCTTCAGCGCCAGCACCGGATCGTCGTTGGTGTAGGGCAGGACGACGAACCCGTCGTTCACCAGCCGCTCGGCCGCGTCCAGGAGCTCGACCGGGTCCGGCAGCAGGGTCTCCTCGTCGTGGACGACCTCCAGCTTCACCCAGTTCGTCTCCAGCGCCTCACGCGCGAGCTGGGCGGTCAGCACGGCCTCCGCGGACGTGCGGCAGCCCGCGGTGTTCGGCAGGACCTCGATCCCGAGGCGCCGCAACAACTCCAGCACGCCGGTTTGCCCAGCGGAATCCACCCGGCGCATGGCGACGGTGGTCAGCTCGGTGCCGGAGGCCACCAGGGCCCGTTCCAGCACGGAGAGGTTCGCGGCACCGCCGGTGCCGGTGATGAGCCTGGACCGGAACTCCCGGCCCGCGATGATCAGCGGATCGTCCACGTCAGCCTCCCTGGACCGCGGTCAGCACCTCGACGACGCCGCCGTCCGGCACGATCGTCTTGTCCCACAACGCCCTCGGCACCACAGCGCCGTCCAGGGCCACTGCCACGCCGGAGGCCGGCGCGCCCACCAGTGACACCACGGCGGCTACCGACGTGCCGTCGGCCAAGTCCCGAGCAGTGCCGTTGACCTGTGCCTTCACGAACTTCCTCCCTGGAGCAGCTCGACCACGAGACGAGCGGTGTGCGGGGCCAGCAGGAGACCGTTGCGGTGGTGGCCCGTCGCGGCGATGACGCCCGGTTCGAGCCAGCGCACGATCGGGACGTTGTCCGGGCTGCCCGCGCGGAACCCGACAGCGGCCTCCGTCAGCGCGTACTCGGCGATGCCCGGCAGCACGGTTTCCGCGTCCCGCAACAGGTCTCGCACGCCGGCCACGGAAACGTCGGTGTCGAACCCGGCCTCGTACTGGGTCGCGCCGACGACCAGGCCGCCCGCCCGCGGCACCAGATAGACCGGGCGGCCCGAAACCAGGGCGCGGATGGTGTACCGAGGGGGTGGCAACGCGCCAGGACGGTGCGTCAGCCGCAGAATCTCGCCTTTGACGGGCCGGATCACGTCGCGCAACGCGGCGTGCAACGCACCGCTCCACGCCCCTGCCGCGATCACCTCGACCTGTCCGTCCACTGAGGACACCACACCGGCTTCGACGCAAGCCTTCCACAGTGCGGAAAGCAACAGGCGGTTGTCGACAGCGAGATCACCCGGCGCGTACACGCCACCGCGAACCGCTGGGCCCAAAGAAGGTTCCAGCGCGCGGATCTCCCGCGAGGTCAGCAACTCTCCCGCGTGCCGCAGATCGGCCAGGTCGCCGGACTGGGTGCCGACGGCCAACGTCCCGGCGGTGAACAGTTCGACACCGATCGACTCGGCGAAGACAGGCCACAGTGCGAGGGCCTCAACACCCTGTGCCACCACGGCTTCCTCGCCCGGCCATGCCTCCGTCAACGGCGCCAGCATGCCGCCGGCGACCCGTGAGCCCGCGTGCGGCGAGCCTTCGTCGAACACGGAGACCGAGTACCCGGCCCGTGCCGCTGCGAGCGCGACGGACAGGCCGATGACACCGCCACCCCGGACGGCCACTTCCACACTGCTCAAGGCATTCACGCTCCCTGCGCCGGCATGACCCGGATCAGGTTCGACGGTCGGAGCGAACCACGCTCCCTCTCAGCCCGGTGTTCTCCAGGCTCCCGTGCGGACCGACCTCAACATAACGGTTAACGTGCGTACGTGCCAGGACTCGACGGAAACCTGATCAGGCAACGACTCGCCGACGCGACGCTCTACCTCTGCACGCCGAACCGGCCTGATCTGGCCGAGTTCGCGGACGCGGCCCTCGCCGGCGGCGTCGACATCATCCAGTTGCGGGACAAGTCACTCGAGGCGAAGCAGGAGATCGCGGCGCTGGAGATCCTCGCCGAAGCCTCCGAGCGCCACGGCAGGCTCCTCGCCGTCAACGACCGCGCGGACATCGCGCACGCGGTCCAGGCCGACGTGCTGCACCTCGGCCAGGACGACCTGCCCGTTCCGCGCGCCAGGAAGATCATCGGCGACGACGTGGTGATCGGACGCTCCACGCACGACGTCGACCAGATGCGGGCGGCAGCGGACGAACCGGGCGTGGACTACTTCTGCACCGGCCCGTGCTGGCCGACGCCGACCAAGCCGGGCCGCCCGGCACCGGGACTGGACCTCGTCAGGGCCACCACGAGCGAGCGCCCGTGGTTCGCGATCGGCGGCATCGACCTCACCAATCTCCACGAGGTCCTCCAGGCAGGAGCCACCCGCGTGGTCGTCGTCAGGGCCATCACCGACGCCGAGGACCCCCGCAAGGCAGCCGAGTCGTTCAAATTTGAACTTAGTAGTTGAAATTTGAACAAGACGGCGTACGCTCGAAACCGTGAGCGCACCTGTGCTGTACCTGAGCCACGGGGCACCCCCGCTGGCTGACGACGAGACGTGGACCAAAGAGCTCAAGGACTGGTCCGCCACCCTCCCGCGCCCGGAGGCCGTGCTGATGGTCTCCGCGCACTGGGAGGAGGCGCCGACGACCATCGGCGCGACCGAGACCGTGCCGCTGGTCTACGACTTCTGGGGATTCCCGCAGCGGTACTACGAGGTCACGTATGAGGCACCGGGTGCGCCGGAACTCGCAGAGGACGTCCGCAAGCTCCTCGGCGGGCACGTCGAGCAGGACGCCGGGCGCGGGCTCGACCACGGCGCCTACGTGCCGCTGAAGGAGATGTTCCCCGACGCGGACGTGCCGGTGCTGCAGATGTCGCTGCCCACGCTCGACCCGCGCGAGCTGCACGAGATCGGCCGCAAGCTCGCTCCGCTGCGGGACAAGAACGTCCTGATCGTCGGCAGCGGGTTCATGACGCACAACCTGAGCTGCGTGAACTTCCCGGCCGGACCGGACTACGAGCCGCCGTCGTGGTCGAAGGAGTTCGACGACTGGGCGCACCAGCAGCTGGCCAGCGGCGACGTCGACGCGTTGCTCGACTTCCAGCAGAAGGCTCCGGCGGCGGGGATCGCACATCCGAGGACTGAGCACTTCGCACCGCTGTTCGTCGCACTGGGCGCTGCTAGCGACGAGAAAGCCCGTACCAGCGTTGAAGGCTTCTGGTACGGGCTCTCGAAACGATCAGTGCAGTTCAGCTGAGATCTAGCCGCGCGTCAGAGTCAGCCCGTAGCGCGACAGGATCGGGTTGACCGGCTGGAAGAACGTGGTCCCACCGCTGCTGCAGTTGCCGGAACCACCGGACGTGACGCCCTGGGCCTGACCGAAGCCGGAGCCCGCCACCCACGAACCGCCGGAGTCACCGGGCTCCGCGCAGGCGTTGGTGCGGGTGAGGCCGCGGACCGTGCCCTGCGGGTAGTTCACGGTCTGGTTGTAGGCCTGGACCGTGCCGCAGCGCCAGCCCGTCGTGGAGCCCGAACGGCAGATCTGCGCGCCGATGGCCGCGACGGTCGAGCCGCGGACGATCACGTTCGCGCCGCCGTAGCGGTTGACCCACGGACGCGGGGTCCAGTTGGAGTTGGTGCGCACGTGCGCCATGTCGTTGCCGGGGAACACCGAGCCGGCGAACGAACCCTGCGCGACGCGGTTGTAGCCGGAGACAGCGGTGCCGGCGCGGCCGCAGTGGCCTGCCGTCACGTAGCCACCGGACACGGAGAAGCCGAGCGAGCAGCGGCCGCCGCCCATGTAGATCGCGTCTCCACCGCGCAGGTCGTACAGCGGGGTCGGGCTCTCGGTCACCTCGGCGACCTGAACCGCGCCGCCGATGCCCTTGGCGGTGGCGATCCACTTGTCCGCGGCCGCGTCGCGGAGGTTCTTGTTGACCTCGACCACGACGCTGTTCGACTTCTCGTCGACACGCCAGCTGGTGATGCTCGCGGGAGCGCTCATGAGGTCGAGCACCGACTTGGTGCCGCTGAGCTGGGTGAGCGAATTCTGGACGACCTTGACGTCGGCGCCGGTCACGGAGAGTCCCGGCCTGGTCACGGCGACGGTCAGTCTGCCGCTCGCCTGGTCGATCCACGCTCCGCCGAACGCGTCGCCGAGGGAGGCCTTCGCCTGCTCCGCGATTTCGCTCGACGTCTGGTCAGTGGCCAACCGGACGCGGGCCTGATCAGCGTTCAGGCCCAAATCACGTTCCACCGCTTGGAGCAACTCTGCCGGGTAGCTCTCCGTATCGGAACCGGTTGGGGTGACCGGTGCGGCAGGGGCGCCAAACGCCGGTACGCTGAGAGCAGTCACGACTCCGGTGGCGAGCAACACGGCGCCGGTGATACGGGCCGCACTCGTGCGGTTCATCAGACGTCTCCCTCACTTTCGGGTGCAGGGGAACCCGAGAGATCGGTTGCAGGGACCTCTCTCGGGGGCTCTAGGGGGACGGGTGGTGGGGCGGCGGCAGGGGTCGCCCCACCCCTCCCACTGTGAAGTTGCCGCGCGGGGCGCGGGTCCTCTTGGTCAAGACACACGGGCGTCCGGTGTGGGCGCTGCGCTCAAGTGATCCCTCCACGAGCCTCATCGCGCCCTCCTCCCGGTCCTTCTGACCCGAAATGTGTCGCCCGTTCGAGTGACGTTATAGGCCTGTTATCTATGACGCCCGACCTCGACCGTGGACGAAGTGTGTCACAGCTCACGACAGATCAACTGCGGTGCGTAGCAATTGACAGTTAACTATCGCTCAAAGTAGTGACGTGATCACCGAATGGGGTCGACCGTTGACGACGGCGTCGAGCTGTCGGTCGGCTGTCGGGATCCTGTCGACGTGGTCGGCGGTCCGGTCGTCGTGGTGCTTTCGGTCGGCGACTGACCGGACGTGCTCGGCGGGGCCGTCACGGTGATCGTTTCGATCTTCGTCGTCCCGGTGTGAGTCTCGGTGCTGGTCTCGGTGCGGGTGCTCGTGGTCGGCCGCGGGTCCGCCGATGTCGGCTTGCCGGTGACCAGCTGAACGCTCGTGACGGTCAGGACGATCACCACGAACGCGAGCAGGCCACCGACGGCGATTACCTGCCAACGCTTTTCGCGTTCCATCGACCGTTGATAGAGCACGGCGCCCACAGTGGTCACCACACTCGCGAGGATCGCGCCGATGATGGTGCCGGCGACGTTGAGGCGAAGGCTCAGCACGGCCGCGGTGACGGCGGCGAGCACACTCGCGATGAGCTGGACGGGGGTGATGTTCTCCTTTTCAGACATGACACTTGTGGGACGTCGGGCACAGTTCACCGGTTGTGCGCCGGTGACGTGCATCATCAACGCATGCGCCTGGTGACTCTCGAAGACATCCACGCGGCCGCCGCCGCGATCGCCCCGCATGTCGTTCACACCCCGCTGCTGTCCTTCGACTCCGGTCTGCGAATCAAGCCCGAGTGTCTGCAACCGATCGGAGCTTTCAAGCAGCGCGGCGCGGTGAACGCGTTGTCCCGCATACCTTCCGAGGACCGCGCACGTGGTGTCGTGGCGTATTCGAGCGGTAACCACGCGCAAGCGGTGGCCTACGCCGCCAAGCTCCTCGGCATGCCGGCGGCGATCGTCGTTCCGGACAACACGCCGCAGCTGAAGATCGACGCGACGCGGTCGCACGGCGCCGAGGTGTTCGTCGTCGGCATCACCGAACGAGAGTCGCGCGCCGCGGAACTGGTGGAGGAGCGCGGTGCGACGTTGATCCCGCCGTTCGACCACCCTGACGTGATCGCCGGCCAGGGCACCATCGGCCTGGAGATCTGCGCCGACTTCCCGGACGTGGCAACGATCCTGGTCCCGGTGAGCGGCGGCGGGCTGATCTCCGGCGTCGCGACGGCTGTGAAGTCCTTGCGCCCCAACGTCCGCGTGATCGGCGTGGAACCCGAGCTGGCAGCGGACGCCGCCGCCTCGTTCGCCGCGGGCTCACTGGTCCGGTGGGACGCGCACGACCGTGCCCGCACCATCGCCGACGGACTGCGCGCCGAGCCTTCCGAGCTGACCTGGGCGCACATCCGCGAGTACGTCGACGACATCGTCACCGTGTCCGAGGACGAGATCCGCGACGCGGTGAAGCAGATCGCCCGCCGCACGCGGATCGTGTCGGAGACGAGCGGCGCCGTTCCCGTTGCCGCGTACCTGAACCGCTCACTGCCCGCCGGCCCTGCCGTCGCCGTGGTGTCGGGCGGCAACATCGAGCCCGCGCTGTTCGCCTCCCTGGTCGGCGGATGATCTCGCTGGACGACGTCCGTTCGGCGGCGACGGTGATCGCGCCGCACGTGGTGCGCACGCCGTTGCTGCCGTACGGTCCCGGCTGGCTCAAGCCGGAAAGCCTGCAGCCGATCGGCGCCTTCAAGCTCCGCGGTGCGCTGAACGCGTTGGCACGCTTGGAGAATCGCGAACGCGGCGTCGTCGCGTACTCCAGCGGCAACCACGCACAGGCCGTGGCCTTCGCAGCCCGTCTCCACGGCGTTCCGGCAGCGATCGTGATGCCGGACAACACCCCGGCGGTCAAGATCGAGGCCACGAAAGCGCTGGGAGCCGAGGTCTTCATCGTCGGCATCACCGAACGCGTCGAACGGGCTGAGGCGCTCGTCGCCGAACGCGGCGCGGCGCTGATCCCGCCGTTCGACCACCCCGACGTGATTGCCGGCCAGGGCACGATCGGCCTGGAGATCCTGGAGGACCTGCCGGACGTGGGCACCGTGGTGGTGCCGATGTCCGGCGGCGGGCTGATCTCCGGCGTGGCGACGGCGATCAAGACGCTGCGCCAGGACGTGCGCGTCATCGGCGCCGAGCCCGCACTGGCCGCAGACATCGCGGACTCGCTGCGGGCGGGCGAACTGGTGCACTGGGACCCGGACGAGCGGGCGAGGACGGTCGCGGACGCGCTGCGGGACGAGCCTTCGGAGCTGACGTGGGAACACATCAGCAAGCTCGTGGACGACGTGATCACCGTGACCGAGGACGAGATCCTGACCGCGGTGGCCGATCTGGCCCGCAGGGCGCGGCTCGTGGCCGAGCCCAGCGGTGCCGTCGCGGTCGCGGCTCAGGCGAAGTTTGGAGGCGGTGTCGCCGTCGTGTCCGGCGGCAACATCGATCCCGAGCTGCTGTCCGACGTCCTGACGAACAGCTGACCGCAGCTGGCGATCACGTGCGTCAACGCGGCGACTCGGCGGTACGGCTCTGACGCGCCGGCACGTTCCTCACACGCCAGCAATGTCGTCAGTTCGGGTTCGTCGGGCAGCGGCGCGTCGGTGGCCACGATGTCGGTGAACACCCGCACGCCGTACCAGTCGCGCACCGTCATCCTCCGGTCAGCCAACGAGGCGACCAGATCGTCGATGCGATCGGCGCGGGCCGTCACGCCGATGCGGTTGCCGTAGGACAAGCTCTCGAACGCGCGTTGCGTCGCGTCCCAGTCGCCGAGCAGGCCAGGCCGCATCGCCAGTGCGTCACCGTTGCGGACCAGCAACGACAGCACACCACCTGGTGCGACCAGCCGCTCCAGGTCGTCCAGCAGCGGCTCGGGATCGGCAAAGTACATCAGCAGCCCGTGACACAGCACCACGTCGAAGCTCGCGGCGCCGAACAGCGAGGACAGGTTCCTGACGTCGTCCTGAACAGTGCGCACCCGTGCTCGGACGTCGTCTGGCTCACCATCCAGGGCACGTGCGAGCTCGTTCAGCAAGCCCGGTGAGGAGTCCACGCCCGTCACATGGTGTCCGCCCCGCGCAAGCCGAAGCATCTGCGTGCCCTGACCACAGCCCACGTCCAAGACGCGCAACGACGCCACTCGCGGTAGGTGAGCCGCCAGTTGCCGCGCCACCAGTTCCTGGCGAACGACCTGCCTGAGCGTGCCCAGACGAGCCCGCCACCGGTCCTCTCCCGCCGCGAAACCGGCCATCGCTAGTGGCGGACCTGCTCGCCACCTGACCGGATGTGCGTCGGCGGGCCCTCAACGCCGCAGTGCAGGCACTCGCCGGGGTGCGGGGTCTCGTGCTGCTCGGGTGCCGCGGCCAGCACGTTGTTGTCCACGCCGACCGCGAGCAAACCGCCGATGATCGCGGCGACGGCACACAGCACGAGGGCCATCTGCCACCCGGAGGTCATGACCGCCGGGTTCGTGTAGTCGTCGCCCATCAGGCCGACCGCCGCGGGCAGCACGGCCATGGCCAGCAGGCTGCCGGTGCGCGCCACGGCGTTGTTGACGCCGGAGGCGACACCCGCGTGGTGGTCGGGGGCGGCGGCGAGCACGGTCGCGGTGACCGGCGCGACCACGGCGGCCAGGCCGATGCCGAACACGAGCACGCCGGGCAGCACCCCGGTCAGGTAGGTCGATCCGGGTGCGGCGTTGCGGAGGAGCAGCATGCCGATGCCGATCACGACCGGGCCGACGATGAGCTGCCAGCGCGGGCCGTACCGCTGCGCGATCTTGCCCGAGGTCGACGACGCCAGCAGCATGATGATCGTGATCGGCACGCTGGCCAGGCCGGACGCCGTCGGCGAGTAGCCGAGCGACACCTGGAGCTGGAGGACCAGCAGCACCATGACGCCGCCGAGTGCCGCGTAGACCAGGAACGTGAGCAGGTTCGCCACCAGGAACGTGCGATCGCGGAAGAGCTCCGGCGGCACCAGCGGGTCGTGAGACCGGACCTGGACCACGCCGAACGCGATCATCGCCGCGAGCCCCAGCCCCGCCACCAGGTAGGACTGCTCGACCAGGCCGCCGGTCAGCAGGGCGAGGCCCACCGCACCGACCAGCGCCGAGAGGTAGTTCGGGTGGCCGGCCTCGTCGTCCTGGGACTCCGGCACGAACCGCAGCGCCAGGTACACGCAGACCACGGCCACCGGCAGGTTCACCAGGAACGCGAGCCGCCACGACCACGCCTGCACCAGCAGCCCGCCGACGAACGGCCCGATGGCGGTGGCCACACCGGACAGACCCGACCAGGCCCCGATCGCCCGCGACCGGTCCTCCCGGTTGAACGAGGACTGCAGGATCGCCAGCGCGCCCGGCGTCAGCAACGCCGCGCCCACGCCCTGCAGCACGCGTGCGGCGACCAGCACCGGCACGTCCCAGGCGACGCCGCACAGCAAGGACGCGACGCCGAACCACACCACGCCGATCACGTAGACGCGCCGCCGCCCGAACCGGTCGCCCAAAGATCCCGCGACCAGGATCAGCGAGGCCAGCGCGAGCATGTAGCCGTTCAGGATCCACTGCAGATCGGTGACCGACGCGGTGAACTCCGCGCCGATCCGGGGCAGCGCCACGTTGACGATCGTGCCGTCGAGCATCGCCATGCCCGAACCGAGGATCGTCGTTGCCAGCACCGCGCGGGCGCGTGGCGTGCCCCAGGCGATCAAGACGGCCTGTTCAGCGTGGCGACGAACTTGTACCGGTCACCGCGGTACACCGAACGCACCCACTCGATCGGGCTGCCCTCGGTGTCGAACGAGTGCCGCGACAGCAGCAGCATCGGCAGGCCGATGTCGGCGCCGAGCAGCTCCGCCTCCTCCGGCGAGGCGAGGGCGGTCTCGATGGTCTCCTCCGCGTGTCCCATCTCGACGCCGAACCGCTCGGACAGCACCTGGTACAGCGACGCACCGGGCGCCAGGTACCGGCGAAGACCGCGGAACCGGCCCAGCGCGAGATGGGTCGTCTCGATGGCCATCGGCTCGTTGTCGGCGAGGCGCAGGCGGTGCAGGCGCAGCACCTTGGCACCAGGCCGCACGCCCAGCAGGCGGGCGAGCTCGGCCTCCGCAGGCATCTCGGAGGCCTCGATCAGCCTGGACGACGGCACACGGCCCTGGGCGCGCATGTCCTCTGTGTACGAAGACAGCTGCAACCTCTGGGCGACCTTGGGTTCCGCCGCGAAGGTGCCTTTGCCCTGCACGCGGAGCAACCGGCCTTCCACCGTCAGCTCGGCAAGCGCTTGCCGGACGGTGGTCCTGGAGACGTCGAACTCCGCCGCGAGCGACCGTTCCGTTGGGATCGGCGAACCAGGCGGCAGTGCCCTCAACAGGTCGAGCAGGTGCCGCTTGAGACCCCAGTACTTCGGCTCGCGTTGTGCACGCGTCCTGGCGTCCACGCCTGATGCAGGCGTCGTCTCCAGCATGGCCTCCTCCTCGCACTCCACGTCACGCCACACAAGGATGCCTTGTCCGTGTCGTTTCGTGCGTTCGAACCCCCGCCAATCGACACAAAAATGATCGGAGGACTCCGCAACGCTTTGGCAACGCGCTTGACAGGACCGGTGACGCAGCACACGCTGTTCCACATTGGTCTACACCACTTGGGCGTTCCGGCCGTGGGGCCGGGCTTGCTGAAAGGGCGCGACTGTGAAGGGCTGGAGAGGACTCGCTGCTGGTGCCGCCGCACTGGCAGTGGCCGTGTCAGGATGTGGCACGAGCACGAACAGCGGTGGCGGCACGGAGACCAAAGAGATCACCGTGTGGCTCATGGACGGCTCCGCGCCGACGACCCTGACCGACGCCTTGAACAAGGAGTTCGAGTCAGCGAACGGGATCAAGGTCAAGTACGAGGTCCAGAAGTGGACCGGCATCCAGGAGAAGCTGACCACGGCGCTGGCCAGCAGCACCCCGCCGGACGTCATCGAGCTCGGCAACACCCAGACGGCGAGCTTCGCCGACCAGGGCACGCTGGCCGACCTCACCGCTGACGCCGGCCAGTTCAACGGTGGCGAGTGGCTCGGCGGCCTGAAGGACTCGCTGACGCTCAACGGCAAGCAGTACGGCGTGCCGTTCTACGCGGCGAACCGCACCGTCATCTACCGCACCGACCTGTTCCAGGCGGCGGGCATCGCGAAGCCGCCGACCTCACGCGCCGAGTGGATCGACGCGATCAACAAGCTCAAGGCCGCGAACGCGTCCAACCCGGAGTTCCAGGCGCTGTACCTGCCTGGCCAGTCCTGGTACTTCCTGCTCTCGCTGCTGTGGGACGAGGGCGGCGACGTCGCCAAGCAGGACAGCGGCAAGTGGACCGGCGCGCTCGACACCGCGCAGGCGAAGGCGGGCTTCGAGGCCTACAAGGCGCTCTACGACGCCTCGGCCGCCAAGAAGGCCCCCGCTGACACCGACGAGGCGAAGCCCCAGCAGATGGAGGTCTTCGGCACGGGCAACGTCGGCATGATGATCGGTCTGCCGTGGGAGCTCGCCGGTGCGGTCAAGGCCAAGCCGGACCTGAAGGACAAGACCTCGGCGTTCCCGATCCCGTCCAAGAAGGCGGGCTCGTCCGCGCCGGTGTTCCTCGGCGGCTCGAACCTCGCGATCCCGGCGGCCAGCAAGAACTCCGCCGCGGCCAAGAAGTACCTGGCGCTGCTGTCGTCCAAGAAGTACCAGGACATGCTCGCCGAGGGCGGCTCGGTGCCCGGCACCTCGAAGGACACCGCGAAGCTCGCCACCAACCCGGTCGGCAAGGCTCTCGCCGACTCCGCCCCCAACGGCAAGGTCACCCCGGTGACGCCGAAGTGGGCGGCCGTCGAGGCCGGCCAGAACCCGCTCAAGGACGCGCTGACCGCGTACCTGTCCGGCGCCAAGTCCCTGGACCAGGCGACAAAGGACGCGAGCGACGCCATCACCAAGGCCATGGGCTAGCCCAGCTGAGATGACGGCCGTCAAGACGACCGAAACGGCAGCGCCGGCCGGGGACAACACCCCGCCGGCGCTGCCGCCTGCCGTGACGGGTGGGACGCCCAGGCGTCGCCGCCGGGGCGGCGCCTTCGACCGGGCGCTGCCCTACCTGCTGCTGGCTCCTGCGCTCATCGCGATCCTCTGGCTGATCGGCTTCCCGGTCGTCTCGGTCGTCGTGACGAGCTTCCGCCAGCTCAACCTCGGCGAGCTGGTCCGCGGCGAGATCGTGTGGACCGGCATCGACAACTACGTGACGGTGCTGCAGGACGACCGGTTCTGGACCGTCTCGCTGCGCACGGTCGTGTTCACCGTCGCCGTCGTCGGTGTGTCCGTGGGTGCGGGTCTGCTGATCGCGCTGATGATGCGCGTGCTCTCGCCGTGGGTGCGGATCGCGCTGCAGATCGCGATGCTCTGCGCGTGGGCCATGCCGATCCTCGCGTCCACCACGGTCTACCAGTGGATGTTCGACCAGAACTACGGCATCTTGAACAAAACCTTGGTGCAACTGGGTTTTGATTCATACGCGGGCTATTCGTGGTTCTCCTCCGGCACGTCGACGCTGTCCGTCGTCGGCCTGCTGATCGTGTGGCAGGCGATCCCGTTCCTCGCCTTCTCCCTCTACGCCGGGCTCGTCGGCATCCCGCGTGACCTCTACGAGGCCGCCGGCATCGACGGCGCGACGGGCTGGCAGACGTTCCGCGCGGTGACGTGGCCGGAGATCCGGTCGCTGCTGATGATGGTGACGTTCCTGTCGACGTTGTGGGACTTCAAGGTCTTCGCCCAGATCTGGGTGTTCCGCGAGGGCGGTCCGAGCGGTGAGAGCACGACGCTGCCCGTGCTGCAGTACCTGGAAGGCATCGCGAAGAGCCACTTCGGTGTCGCCGCCGCGATCAGCGTGCTGATGATGGTCATCCTCGGCCTGATCACCTTCCAGTACCTGCGCCGGCTGCTGAAGACCGAGGAGGGCAAGCTGTGAAGAAGACCGCCGCGAACACCGCGGGCGTGCTGCTCGCACTGTTCTTCCTGTTCCCGACGTACTGGATGATCACGTCGGCGCTCAAGCCGAAGGGCTCGGCGCTGACGTCGGACTACGACCTCGTCCCGCTCGCGGTGACGTTCTCCAACTTCGTCAACGCGTGGACGAAGCCCGGCTTCCTGTCCTCGCTCGGCAACAGCCTGCTCGTGACGCTGACGGCCGTCGTCGCCGCGATCATCGTCGGCATCACCGCCGCGGTCGCCATGTCGCGCTTCGCGTTCCGCGGCCGCAAGAGCTTCGTGCTGCTGATGCTGGTCGCGCAGATGGCGCCGTTCGAGGCGTTGCTGATCCCGATGTTCCTGATGATGCGGGATCTCCAGCTCTACGAACACCTCTCGTCGCTGGTGCTGGTGTACTTCGCGGTGACGCTGCCGTTCTGCGCCTGGACGTTGCGCGGGTTCGTCAACGGCATCCCGGTCGAGCTCGAAGAGGCCGCGATGGTCGACGGCTGCGGCCGCTGGGGCGCGTTCCAGAAGGTGACCCTGCCTTTGCTGGGACCGGGTCTCGTGGCCACGTCGGTGTTCGCGTTCATCACGGCGTGGAACGAGTTCCTGTTCGCCAAGGTGCTGATCCGCAGCCAGGACAGGGAAACCCTGCCGGTGTGGCTGTCCGGCTTCCAGACCGCGTTCGGCACCGACTGGGGTGGCGCGATGGCCGCCTCCGTCCTGTTCACCGTGCCCGCGCTGGTGTTCTTCCTGATCGTGCAACGCAAGATGGTCGCCGGCGTCACCGCCGGTGCGGTGAAGGGATGACAAGTGGATCAGTTGGCCGCTGCCGTTCTGCTGCCTGGGTTTCACGGAACGACCGCCCCCGACTGGTTGTTGCGGCGGGTCGCTGACGGACTCGGCGGCGTTGTGCTCTTCGGACGCAACGTCGTCGACGATGCCCAGGTGACCGCGCTGTGCGGTGAACTGCGTTCGGTGCGCCCGGACGTGGTGATCGGCATCGACGAGGAGGGCGGCGATGTCACGCGTCTCGACGCGGGCCGCGGCTCCGAGGTGCCCGGCAACCACGCCCTGGGCGCGGCGAACGATCTCGACCTCACCCGGTCCGTCGCCGCGTCGATCGGCGCGCGGCTGGCCAAGGTGCGGGATCTCGTTGAACCTCGCGCCGTCCGCGGACCTGGTGCTGACCCTGGACGACCCGATCATCGGCGTCCGCGCGTTCGGCTCGGACCCGGTGCTGGCCGCACGGCACGTCGCCGCGTGGGTCGAGGGCCTGCAGACCGTCGGCGTCGCCGCCTGCGCCAAGCACTTCCCCGGCCACGGAGCATCCACTGAGGACTCCCACGAACAGCTTCCCGTTCTGCCGCGCACCGAGGAGCAGTTGCGCGCGGTCGAACTGGTGCCGTTCCAGGCGGCCGTGAACGCGGGCGTGCGGTCCATCATGACCGGCCACCTCGTCGTGCCCGAGTGGGGCAACGCGCCGGTGACGCTGAACAAGCACGCCATCGACCTGCTGCGCTCCGAACTGGGCTTCACCGGCGCGGTGATCACCGACGGCCTGGACATGAAGGCCGTCGGCGGCGACCTGGCAGTCGGAGCGGTCCGAGCCCTGGCCGCCGGCGTCGACGCGCTGTGCCTCGGCGGCATGGCCCTGGACGACGACGACCTCCAGTGGCTGATCGACTCGATCGTCGCCGCGGTCAAGTCCGGCGAACTGTCCGAGGAACGCCTGACCCAGGCGGCCACCCGCTCGCTCGCCCTCGGCCTCCCGCCGTCGACCGTCGACGCCCACGACGCTGAGATCGGTCTCACCGCCGCTCGACGCGCTCTCGAGGTGCGCGGCCGGGTTGGTGTCGGTGCGGAACCAGTCGTCGTAGACCTGGTGGTGGACCCGTCGATCGCAGTCGGCGACGTCCCGTGGGGCCTGGGACCCTATCTGCGCGAGGTGCTCGCGGGCACCGAGGTGATCGCGTCACGCGACATCTCCGCGGACGAGGTTGCGAAAGTCGCAGGTGACCGCACGATTGTTGTCGTGACGCGAGACGCCCACCGCCACACCAGCGCTCGACAACTGGTAACAAACTTAACTAATCTGGGCCTGGACGTCGTGCACGTCGAAACCGGCGTGCCGGGTCCGGACCTGGGCAGCGTCGCCCGCATCGACACCCACGGCGGTTCTCGGGTGAGCCTCCGAGCCGCGGCCGAGCTGATCCTGAAAGGCACGACATGACCACGCCCCAGCCAGGCCAGCACATGGCAGCGGAGATCGCCGCACAGCCGTCGATCTTCTCTTCGCTCTACGCATCGCGTTCCTCGATCGCCGAGGTAGCAGCCGTGATCCGCGAGCGCGCACCGCGCTTCGTGCTGTTCGCCGCACGCGGGTCCAGCGACCACGCCGCGATCTACGCGAAGTACCTGACCGAGATCCTGCTGCAACTCCCGGCCGGCCTGGTCTCCGCCTCCACGACCACGCTGTACGGCGCCGAGCCCGACCTGCGCGACGTCCTCCTGATCACCGTGTCCCAGTCGGGCGGCTCCCCCGACCTGTTGGAGGTCACCGCCTCCGCCCGCCGCCGAGGCGCCCTGACCGTGGCGGTGACCAACACGGCCTCGTCCCCCCTGAACGCGGCAGCCGAACTGTCCGTGGACGTGTCCGCAGGCGTCGAGCACGCGGTGGCGGCCACCAAGACCTACTCGGCAACCCTGCTGGCGCTCTATCTCCTCATCGACGCCGTACGCGGCGGCGACGGCGAGGCCGCAGCCTCACTGGGCGACCTGGCCCAGGTGACGCTGGACGCAAGCGCGGCGACCGTCGAAGAAGCCGTGCGCCGATACCGGTTCGTGGACCGGGTCCTCACGACGGGCCGTGGCTACTCCTACGCAACAGCTCTCGAAGCCTCCCTGAAGCTGGCGGAAACCTCATACCTCGCGGCCCGCGCCTACAGCGGCGCCGACCTGCTGCACGGCCCAGTCGCAGCCGTGGACGGCGAGACCGCAGTCCTGGCGATCACCTCGTTGGGCAAGGGCGGCGACTCCCTGCGCGATGCTCTGGACGTGGTGCACCAACGCGGCGCCGACGTGGTGGCGGTCGGCTCGGCCTCGGAGAAGATGGGGGCGACGTTGTCGATCCCCATCCCGGAGACGGCAGAGGAAGTGGCTCCGGTGCTGGAGATCCTCCCGGTGCAGCGCCTGGCGTACGGCCTGGCACTGGCGCGAGGCGGCGACCCGGACAACCCACGGGGCCTGAACAAGGTCACCCGCACCCTGTAACTGCTGACACAACGCGAAGGCGCCGCCCGGCCAGTCCGGGCGGCGCCTTTCGCCATGAGGTGCGGGCTACTGGCCAGCGGTGGCGTAGCCGGCGGAGACAGGCCGAGCAGGCACGGCTGCGTCGAACACGACCCGGCCGTCGACCCAGACCTTCTTGGGCCGCAGGTCGTCGTCCCACCACACGAGGTCTGCGACGGCACCCGGTGCGAGCCGACCGAGACCGGACTCCCCGATCACCTCAGCAGGAACAATCGTCGCGGAAGCAAGAGCATCAGCCACCGGAACACCCACAGACACGATGTTCCTCACAGCACGGTCCAAAGTCAGCGCCGACCCCGCGATCGTGCCCTCCGGCGAACGCGGCACCCCGTCCTCGGTGAGCAGAACGTCCGCCCCACCAAGGTGGTACCGCCCGGGCGGCATCCCCGCAGCAGCAACAGCATCGGTCACCAGGGCAACCCGTGCCCCAGCAGCGTTGAACACCAGACGGCACACATCCGGCCCAACGTGAGCCAGGTCAGCGATGAGCCCCAACGTGAAGCGCTCATCGACCAAAGCCACGCCAGGAACACCTGGCTCCCGATGCCCCAACGGCCGCTGGGCGTTGAACAGATGGGTGACCATCCGTGCCCCGGCATCGGCAGCAGCCCGAGTCTGTTCACCAGTGGCGTCGGAGTGCCCGACAGCCACCAGAACCCCGGCCTCGACGAGTCGGCGCACGGCCTCCAACCCGCCAGGCTGCTCAGGTGCCAAAGTCACCATCCGCAACGCACGGCGGAGCGTGTCGTCCTCCAAAAGCGCCGAGATCTGGTCCGGGCCAGGCTCGACCATGAACGACGGGTCGTGCACCCCGGCCCGTTTCGGCGACAGAAAGGGCCCCTCGAGGTGCACGCCGAGGGGGCGCGCTCCCACTCCGTCCGGCAATGCGGCCGACGCGGCCAGAACGGTCCGAGCCTGCCGGATGACCACGTCCACGGGCGCGGTGATCAGCGTGGGCAAGAACCTGGTCACACCTGTGGACGGCAGAGCTTCGGCCACGGATCGCATCCCGGCGGCGTCCACCTCGGCGAAGTCGACGCCGACGGCGCCGTTCACCTGGACGTCGACCAGGCCCGGTGTGAGCAGGCCGTCGGACAGGACCTCCGCGCCGGGTGGTGCTTCACCGGTGGTCACCTCGACGATGCGGCCGTCCCTGATCCGCACCGAGGCAGGACCGACGATCGTGCGACCGAGCAAAGCGCGCGGTGCTGCGACAACGGCGTCCAAGATCCCTCCTTGAATGGTCCAGACCATTATGGCGACAACAGGGGTTCGCGTCACGTATCGTTAGTAGATAACCATCTCACATCCCAATACGTGAATCACAGCCATTCGTACCGGGGTCCGCCGAAGATGACCAACCGTGGCGCATACTGGTCCTCAGACATCCGAGGTCTACGACGAGTTGAGGGTGCCGTGGCAGTCACTGACGATGCGATCCTGCGCGTCAAGGAGATGATCGTTTCGGGCGAGCTCAAGCCTGGCGATCGCCTCCCGCGAGAGGCTGACCTGGCAGAACGCCTCGGTCTGTCGCGCAACTCCCTGCGCGAGGCGGTGAAGGCGCTGTCACTCGTTCGAGTGCTGGACGTCCGCCAGGGCGACGGCACCTACGTGTCGAGCCTGCGCGCCGACGACCTGCTCGGCGCCCTCTCGTTCGTGCTCGATCTGCACCGAGGCGAAGATTCGGTGCTCGAAGTTCTCCAGGTCCGCCGCATCCTCGAGCCCGCCGCCGCCGCGATGGCAGCCCAGCGCGTCGACGCGGAAGAGATCATCAAGCTCCGCGCGCTGTGCGACGCCGCCGAGTCCGCGAAGTCCGTGGAGGAACTGGTCGAGCACGACCTCGACTTCCACCGCGCCATCGCCCAGTGCTCCGGCAACGCCTACCTCGCCCAGCTCCTGGACACGCTGGCAGGCCCGACGGTGCGCGTCCGCATCTGGCGCGGCATCACCCAGTCGAACGCTGTCGATCGCACGGTCGCCGAGCACCGCGCCATCGTCGACGCGCTCGCCGCTCACCAGCCCGAACTCGCGCGCAGCTGGTCGACGGTGCACGTGGCCGGCGTCGAGCAGTGGCTGTCAGACCTGGCGTAGCTGCTCCAGCACCGCACGCACAGCAGGCTGCCCATCCGCTCGATGCCGCACCACAGCGGAAACAGTCCGGAACACCTGCTGCTTCAACGGCCGCAACGCCACCCCGGGCCGCCGCGCCACGGAAGGCACCAAAGCCACACCCAGCCCGGCCTCGACGAGCCCGCACATCACGCCGAAGTCGTCGCAGTAGGCCTGCGCCCGCGGCACGAACCCGGCGGCACCGCAGGCACGTTGCGTCAGCTCGTGGCACGACGCGTCGGTGCGCGGCATGATCCACGGCCGGTCGACCAACACCGACAGATCCACGGAGTCCTGCTGCACCAACGGATCGCTCAACGGCAGAGCCACGTTCACGGGCTCCACGAACAGCTCGTGCGACTCACAAGACGTCGGCAACGAGCGCGGCATGATGTTGTACGAGTGAATGACCGCGATGTCGATGTCCCCGCGCCGCAACGCCGGCAGCGACGCCTCCGGTTCCATCTCGTGCACGAACAGGTCCACATCGGACCCGTGCGCCGAGCGCAGCACCTGGATCACGCGCGGCAGCAGGGCGGCGACCGACACGAACGCCCCGATCCGGACCACACCCGACACCGAGGTCCGCAGCGACGCCAGATCTGCCTCGGCCGCCGCCAGCTGGTCGAGGACCAGCTGCGTGTGGGCGGCCAGCACGTGGCCGGCGCGGGTCAGCGTCAACCGGCGCCCTTCCCGTTCGACCAGCGCCACGCCCGCCTCGCGTTCCAGGGCGGCCAGCTGCTGGGAGACCGCGGGAGAGGTCACGTGCAGGGCCTCCGCGGCGGCGGTGACCGTGCCATGCACCGACAGAGCGTGGAGCAACCTCAACCGTCGTACGTCCAACACAAAGCTCAGCTTAACGTTCCGAGCAGAACTTCTAACTGGAACTTTGCGAAGACTAGAGCCACGCTGGAGTCATGTTCGGACGAGTGCTGGTAGCGATGGTCACCCCGTTCACCCCCGACGGTGACTTGGACATCAAGGGTGCGCAGGAGCTGGCGGCGCACCTCGTCGACAAGGGCGGAGTGGACGGGCTGGTCGTCAACGGCACGACTGGCGAGGCGCCGACGACGACCGACGCGGAGAAGGCGCAGGTCATCAAGGCCGTGACAGAAGCGGTCGGTGACAGGGCCAAGGTGCTCGCGGGCGTTGGCACCAACTCCACCCGCCACACCATCGAGCTCGCGCGCCAAGCCGAGGAGAACGGCGCGGACGGCCTGCTCGTGGTGACGCCGTACTACAGCAAGCCCACGCAGGAAGGCGTCGAGAACCACTTCAAGCAGGTGGCCAACGCGTCCGGCCTGCCAGCGCTGCTCTACGACATCCCCGGCCGCACGGCCACGGCGATCGAGACGGAGACGCTGCTCAGGCTGTCAGAGCACCCGCGCATCGTCGGTGTGAAGGACTGCAAGGTCGACCTGCTGGCGACGGCCCGCGTGATCGCCGAGACCGGCCTCGACTACTACTCCGGCAACGACGAGCTGATTCTGCCGCTGTACTCGATCGGCGGCGTCGGCACGGTCAGCACCGTCGGGCACGTCGTCGGCAACGAGATCAAGGCCATGCTCGACGCCTACGACGAGGGCGACAACAAGGAGGCCCTCCGGCGCCACCAGGCCCTGCTGCCGGTGATCACCGCGATCATGACCCGCGAGCCGGGCGCCGTGGCGGTCAAGGCCGCGCTCAACCTGCTCGGCCTGCCGGCGGGCCCGGTCCGCGAGCCGCTCGCCGAGGCCACGCCGAAGCTGATCAACGAGCTCAAGGCGCTGTTCTAGAGCGAGTAGACCCGGCGAGCAGTGCCCGAGAAGATCGCAGCCTGCTCGTCGGGCGACAGCTCAGACGTCAACTCCCGAGCGGCCTCAAGCCATTCCGAGTACGAAGCCGCGAGCAGGCACACCGGCCAGTCCGAGCCGAACATCAACCGTGACGGCCCGAACGCGTCCAGCACGACCTCGAAGTACGGCCGCAGCAAGGCCACGTCCCACGACTTCCAGTCGGCCTCGGTGACCAGCCCGGACAGCTTGCACGTCACGTTCTCGTGCACGGCCAGCGACCGGATCAGCTCAGCCCACTCCCCGACCGATCCGGAACCGATCGCGGGCTTCGAGCAGTGGTCCACCACAAAGGAAACGTTGCCCAACGCCGCGACGGTCTTGCGCGCCGCCGGCAGCTGGTGCGGCAACGTCAGCAGCTCGTAAACCAGCCCTTCAGCGCCAACGGCAGCCAGACCGTTCCAGACGTCCTTGCGGCACAACCACTCCGGGTCCGGCTCGCCCTGCACCTGGTGCCGAATCCCGCGCAGCCAGGAACCGTGAGGACCACCGGTCAGCTCCGCCAGCGCGTCACCAACGCCCGCGGAAGTCAGATCGGTCCAGCCCACCACCGCGCCGACAACGTCCGAAGAAGCAGCAACCGCGAGAAACTCCGGCGTCTCCTCCGGCACGCACACCGTCTGCACCAGCACGGAAGCCGAAACAGAAGGCGCCGCGGCGACGAAGTCCGGCTCCAGGAACGACCGCCGGATCACGCCCATCGGCGGATCGGTGATCCAGTCCTGGTCACGCACGGACAGGTCCCACAGGTGGTGGTGGGCGTCGACGATCACGGCGTCGGAACCTCCTCGCCGAGCAGGCCGGAAGACTTCAGCTCCTGCCACAGCTCATCGGGAATCGAAGCCGAGAAGTACGCGGCGTTCGAGGTCATCTGCTCAGCGGTCCGCGACCCGATCACGACGGACACCACGGCAGGGTGGCCCAGCGCGAACTGGATCGCCACCTCGGGCAACGTCACCCCGTGCCGTCCGCACACCTCAGCGATCGACCGAGCCCGCGCGACCAGCTCAGGCGGCGCCTCCTCGTAGTTGTACTTGGCGTCAGCGGCCACCTCGGGCTTCGACAGCAGTCCGGAGTTGAACACCCCGCACGCCACCACCGAAACGCCGCGCTCCAGGCACGCGGGCAGGAACGACGGCAGCGCCGGCTGCTCCAGCAACGTGTACCGCCCGGCCAGCATCACCACGTCGATGTCGGTCTCGCGGACGAACCGCTCCGGCATCTCCCACTGGTTCATGCCGACACCGATCGCGCCGACGACACCCTGCGACCGCAGGTCCTCCAGCGCCGGATAGGCCTCGCCGAAGGCCACGTCCCAGTAGTCATCGGGATCGTGGATGTAGACGATCTCCACCCGGTCGGTGCCCAAACGCTCCAAAGAGGACTCGATGGACCGGCGAACACCGTCTCCCGAGTAGTCGCGCACACGACGGAAGTGCCGAGGCACCGCGAAGCCCTCGTCATCGAGGCCCTCACCGTCGAACGGCTCCAGCAACCGCCCGACCTTCGTGGAGATCACGTACTCGTCGCGCGGCCGCCCGGCCAGAGCCACGCCGAGCCGCCGTTCCGACAACCCGAGACCGTAGTGCGGCGCGGTGTCGAAGTAGCGAACGCCGTTCTGCCAGGCCGCCTCGACCGCACCGAAGGCCACCTCGTCGGAGATCTCCCGGTACAGGTTGCCGATCGGCGCGGCACCAAAGCCCAGACGAGATACAGCAACCTTCACGGCAGCTCCCACACAAGTCGCACATCGGGTTCGGCGCCGGAGTAATCGTCCTCGACCTCCAGCAGTTCTGCCATCTGAGCTTGCCACGGAATGTTCGCGGGGTGAGTGGCCAGACGAGCACGCATCGCCCGGTAGTCGTCCACTTCAACGAGGTGGAACAGCTCGCGTCCGGACCGCCAGATCCGCCACGAGTGCACCCCGGCCTCACGCAGAGCGGCGTCCAGCTCCACGGGAATGGTGGCGTGAACGCGGTCGTAGTCGGCCTCCCGCCCCTCGCGAAGCCGGGTGTGCAGCGCAACGGTCTCCAAGACTCACTCCTGCTTCTGACCGGTCGCGAACCGGGTCACGATCAGCGCGAGGATGATCACCGCGCCGTACGAGGCCTTGATGTAGAAGCCGGACACGCCCTGCAGCCGCAGGATCTGCTCGACCAGGCCGAGCATCAGCACACCGGACAGCGCACCGAACAGCGTGCCCTTGCCGCCCTGCAACGAGATGCCGCCGATCACCGCGGCCGCGAAGACCTGGAAGATCATGCCCTCGCCCTGCGTCGCGGCGACGGAACCGAGCCGTCCGGTCATCAGGATGCCCGCGATCACGGCCAGCACCGAACCGATGATCAGCACGATCCACACCACGCGGTCCACCCGGACACCGGCGGCACGCGCGGCCTCCGAGTTGCCGCCGACCGCGTACAGCGAACGGCCTGCGCGCAGGTACTTCAGCACGAAGATGCCCACCGCGTAACAGACGACGCAGATCCACACCGCGGCCGGCAGCCCGAGCCAGGTCGTGGAACCCAGGTACAGGAACGACTCCGCACGCGATCAGCGACTTGCCCTCGGTGATGGCGAGTTGCAGACCGCGCAGCATGGTCAGCATGCCCAGGGTCACCATGAACCCGGACAGCCCGATCTTCAGGATCAGGAACCCGTTCAGACCGCCGATCGCGACACCGATGAGCAGGCACAACGGCAGCGCCATCCACGCGGCCAAGCCGACGTCGAGACCGCCTGCCGACGCGGGGATGATCAACGCGACCGCCAGCGCGGGTGCGAGACCGACCGTCGACTCCAGCGACAGGTCCATCTTGCCGACGATCAGGATCATCGCCTGCCCCAGCACCAGCAGCGAGAGCTCGCTCTGCTGGGTCAGGACGGCGATCAGGTTGCCGGGCGTGAGGAAGATCGGCGACAGGATCGCCCCGACGATCAGCAGAATGATGATCACCGGGACCAGTGCGAGGTCCTGGTACCGCGCGAACTGGAACTTCTGCTTGGGCGGTGGCGTGGGCGCCGAGACCTGCGGAGTCATGGCCTTCGTCATTCCGAGCTCATTCCCTCAATGGCGGCGATGAGTTCCTGGTCGCGCCAGCCGCGTGCGAACTCGCGCACGACCTGACCGTGGAACATCACCAGAACACGGTCGCAGACCCGCAGGTCGTCGAGCTCGTCGGACACGACGATCGCCGCCTTGCCCCGGCGTGCCTGCGCGTCGACGACCCCGAGCAGCGACTCCTTGGACTTCACGTCGACGCCCGCGGTCGGGTTGATCAGCACCAGCACGGACGGGTCGTTGGCGAGTGCCCGCGCCATCACGACCTTCTGCTGGTTGCCACCGGACAGGTCGGACACCGGCTGGTCCGGCCCGGCCGCCTTGACGTCGTAGGACGCGATCGCGGTGCTTCCTGCCGAACGTTGCGCCGACGGCCACACGAAGGAACCCGCCGTGCTCATCGTCGCGTTCTCCGCGATCGACAGGTCGAGGACGAGCCCCTGGTGGTGACGATCCCGTGGCACACAGCCGATTCCGGCCTTCAAAGCAGCCGGAACGTCACCACCGCGCACCGCAGAGCCGTCCACCGAGATCGAACCGGACGACGGCTTGCGCAGCCCGTAGACGGTCTCTGCGAACTCGTGCTTGCCGGACGACGCACTGCCCGCGAGCCCGATGACCTCACCACGCGTCGCCGAGAGCGAGATGTCCGAAAAGGACTCCCCGCTCAACGACGACACGGTCAGCACAAGATCTTCAGAGGACGGCCGATCATCACCGCTGGGCACGTTGAGCCCGCCGGCCTCACCCGTCATCGCCTCGATCAGGTCGGGCTTGGACATCTCGGAGACCGGTGCGGTGACGATGTGCCGCGCGTCGCGGTAGACCGTGACGGTCTGGCAGACCTCGTACACCTCCTGCAGGTGGTGGGAGATGAAGAGGAACGTCACTCCCTTGTCCTGCAACGACCTCATCCGGTCGAACAGCCGCTCGATCGCCGGTCCGTCGAGCTGCGCGGTCGGCTCGTCGAGGATCACGAACCGGGAGCCGATCGACAGCGCCCGCGCGATCTCGACGAGCTGCCGCTGCTCGACGGTCAGCGCGGACACCAGTTCGTCCGGGTTCACCGCCACGTCGTAGGTCTCCAGCAAGGAGGAAGCCTCCTGCCGGAGCTTCTTCCAGCTGATCAGGCCGCCGCCGAGGTCCTGCCGGTTGATGAACAGGTTCTCGGCGACCGACAGCTCCGGCACGACCGTCGACTTCTGGTACACGCACGCGACGTGACGCCGCCACGCCGCGCGGTCGGCGACGGGCGGCGCGGGCTCACCGAAGAAGCTGACCTCGCCCGCGTCCGGCACCTGCATGCCGGTGAGGACCGAGACCAACGTCGACTTGCCCGCGCCGTTGCGACCGACGAGCGCGTGCGACTCACCGGCCCGGATCTCGATGCCCACGTCGTCCAACGCGAGCGTCCGCCCGAACCGCTTCGTCACGCCACGCGCGATGGCTGCGAACTCGGTCATTTGGCGATCTGGTTGCCCCAGAAGGCCTTGTCGTCGACGTTCTCCTTGGTGATCAGCGGTGCCGGGAGCTGGTCCTCCAGGCGGCCGTCGCCGACGTCGACGATGGTGGAGTCGTGGTCGGTCTTGCCGGGCGAGAACGTCTTGCCCTCAACAGCGGCCTTGGCGTAGAAGAGCGCCCACTGCGCGTAGAGGTCGGCCGGCTGGGAGACGGTCGCGTCGATCTCGCCCTTGCGGATCGCTTCCAGCTCGGACGGGATGCCGTCGTTGGAGACGATGAAGACGTGCTTGGGGTCGCTCGGCGGGACCAGCAGGCCCTTCTGCCGCAACACCTGCAGCGTCGGCGCGAGGAACACGCCACCTGCCTGCATGTAGATGCCGTTGATGTCGGGGTGCTGGTTGAGCCTGGTCTGCAGGGCCGCTGACGCCTTCGGGCCCTCCCAGTCGGTCGGCTCCTCGAACACCGTGATGCCGGGGTAGTTCTGCTTCATGCAGGCGGCGAACGCCTCGGAGCGGTCACGGCCGTTGACCGACGACAACGCGCCCTGGAACTCGATGACCTTGCCCTTGCCACCGAGCTTGTCGCCGAGGAACTTGCAGGCCTTCTCGCCGTACGCCTTGTTGTCCGCGCGCACGACCATGTAGGTCTTGCCCTTGTCAGGACGGGTGTCGACGGTGATCACGGGGATCTTCGCCTTGTCCAGCCTGTCCAAAGTGGACGCGATCGCGCCGGTGTCCTGCGGGGCCATCACGATCGCCTTGGCACCCTGCGACTGCAGCGACTGCGCGTTGGCGACCAGGTTCTCCACCTTGTTCTGCGAGTTGGTGGGGTTCAGCAGGTTGATGCCGAGTTCCTTGGCCTTGTCAGGGAAGTACTTGATGTAGGAGTTCCAGAAGTCGGAGTCGGCTCGGGGGTGGTCGGCACCGATCGGGCCGACGCCACTGGCACCCGTTCCGGCGGACCCGCCACCGCACGCGGTCAATGTCAGAGCACCGGCGAGCGCGAGGCACACCGCGGCGGTGAGGTTGCGACGCTTCATCGTGTCATTTGCCTTTCATGACTGCTTGGGACGCAAGCGCAAGCCATACATGCCACCGTCGACAGCGAGAATCGTGCCTGCGGTGGAACCGGAAAGCGGGCTCGCCAGGTAGGCGATCGCACCCGCGACCTCATCGGCGGAGACAAGACGCCCGTGCGGCTGGCGTGCCTCCAACGCGGCTCGTTCGGCTGCCGGGTCCGGCGCCGAGTCGAGCAGGCGGCCCACCCACGGGGTGTCCGCCGTGCCGGGAGCGACCGCGTTGACGCGAATGCCTTCGCGCACGTGGTCAGCGGCCATCGCGAGCGTCAGCGAGTACACCGCGCCCTTGCTGGCCGAGTAGAGAGCACGCTGCGGGAGCCCGGCCCAGGCAGCGATGGAGCAGGTGTTGACGATCGCCGCGGACGGCGAGTTCCTGAGGTGCGGCAACGCTGCCCGCGACACGCGGACCATGCCCAGCACGTTGACGTTCATGACGCGCTGCCACTCGTCGTCGGCGTTGGCCGCGACGTCGCCCTGCGCACCGATCCCCGCGTTGTTCACGACCACGTCGAGCCGGCCGAACCGCTGCACGACCTCGTCGATCGCGGCCTTGACGCTGTCGTCGTCGGACACGTCCGCGCGGATCCCGACGAGCGGGTCCTTGACGTCCGGGTCGAGGTCCAGCGCCACCACCGTCGCACCGCGCGACGACAGCAGGTTCGCCGTCGCGAGACCGATACCGGACGCACCGCCCGTGACAACGGCGACAAGTCCTTCGAAGTCAGTCACTCTCGCCCTCCAATGCTGTCCACACCGGACCGTCCGGGTAGAGGTAGTCGGACAGCGTCTCGTCCTTGAGCTGAGCGGAGAATCCCGGCTCGGCGGGTACCAGGTAACGGCCGCGCTCGACGACGGCCGGGTCCAGGAAGTGTTCGTGCAGGTGGTCGACCCACTCGATCACGCGCTCGCCGACCTCGCCGGAGATCGCGGCGTAGTCGAAGAACGACAGGTGCCTGACCAGCTCGCAGAGGCCGACACCGCCGGCGTGCGGGCACACCGGGACGTCGAACTTCTTGGCCAGCAACAGGATCGCGATGTTCTCGTTCACGCCCGCGACCCGGCAGGCGTCGAGCTGCAGGACGTCGATCGCGCCCGCCTGCAGGAACTGCTTGAACACCACGCGGTTCTGCACGTGCTCACCGGTGGCGACCCGGATCGGGGCCAGCGCGTCCGCGATCGCGCGGTGCGCCAGCACGTCGTCCGGTGAGGTCGGCTCCTCGATCCAGTACGGGTTGTACGGCGCCAGCTCGCGCATCCAGCGCACTGCCGTGTCGACGTCCCAGCGCTGGTTCGCGTCCACCGCCACGCGAACGTCCTCGCCGACGACCTCGCGGGCGAGCTTCATCCTGCGCACGTCGTCGTCGAGACTGCCGCCGACCTTGAGCTTGATCATGTCGAAGCCGTCGGCGAGCGCCTGCCTGGCGAGGCCCGCGAGCTTCTCGTCGGAGTAGCCGAGCCAGCCGGGTGACGTCGTGTAGGCCGGATATCCCTCGCGGGCAATGGTCTCCACGCGCTCGGCCTTGCCGTGCTCGACCTTCCGCAGGATCTGCAGCGCCTCGTCCGGGGTGAGAGCGTCACTCAGATAGCGGAAATCGACGAGGCTGACGATCTCCTCCGGCGTCATCCTGGCGAGGAACCGCCAGACGGGCAGCCCTGCGCGGCGGGCGGCGAGGTCCCACGCGGCGTTGACGACGGCGCCGATCGCCATGTGCGCGACGCCCTTCTCGGGGCCGAGCCAGCGGATCTGCGAGTCGCCGATCAGCTCGAAGTACAGCTCCGCCAGCCCTTTCGCGGTCTCCGGCACGTCCTTGCCGACCACGTGCGGGGCCAGGGCCCTGATCGCGGCGGCCTGCACGTCGTTGCCGCGGCCGATGGTGAACGCGAGGCCGTGGCCCTCCGGTCCGTCGTCGGTCCGCAGCACCACGTACGCGGCGCTGTAGTCCGGGTCCGGGTTCATCGCGTCGGAGCCGTCGAGCTCGCGCGACGTCGGGAACCGGATGTCCAGCACGTCCAGTGCGGTGATCTGTGGTGTTTTCCGGGGCATGGTTCAGGCCTGCCCGAGGGTCTGCCGCTGCTTGCCGAGGCCCTCGATCTCCAGCTCGACGACGTCACCGGCACGCAGGTACGGCTTGGGCTCCGGCTGGCCGAGGGCGACACCGGCCGGGGTACCGGTGTTGATCACGTCACCCGGTCGGAGGACGAGGAACTGGCTCAGGTAGCGCACGATCTCCGCGACCGGGAAGATCATGTTCTTGGTGGACGAGTTCTGCTTGATCTCGCCGTTCACCCAGAGCCGCATCTCCAGGCTCTGCGGGTCGGCGATCTCGTCAGCGGGCACGAGGAAGGGGCCGAGCGGGTTGAACGTCTCGCAGTTCTTGCCCTTGTCCCACGTCCCGCCGCGCTCGATCTGGAACTCCCGCTCGGAGACGTCGTGCGAGAGCACGTACGCGCCGATGCAGCTCAGAGCGTCCTCTTCGGACTCGAGGTAGCGAGCGGTGCGCCCGATGACGACGCCGAGCTCGACCTCCCAGTCGGTCTTCACCGACCGGCGGGGAACGAGCACCTCGTCGTACGGGCCCACGATCGTGTCCGGCGTCTTGAGGAACATCACCGGCTCGCCGGGGATGTCGGCGCCGGTCTCCTCCGCGTGGTCGCGGTAGTTGAGGCCGATGCAGATGACCTTGCCAGGACGCGCGAGCGGAGGCCCGACCCTGACACCTTCCGCGTCCAGCACGGAGAGCTCGCCGGCTTCGAGTGCCTGCCTGGTACGTGCCACGCCGTCGTTCGCGAGGAACGCGCCGTCGATGTCCGGGGTGATCGGCAGGAGGTCGTACGTGACCCCGTCGTCTGTCCTCACTGCAGGACGTTCATCGCCGACCGGCCCCAGGCGCAAAAACTGCACGGCCGTTCCTCCTCTGGTCACACCGCACGAAATACATCGGATGTATAGCCCCGAGAGGCTGCGTTCGTCTAGGTCCCAGCGTGAAGTCGTCCGATGAATAGCGGGAGTTGATCATGAAATTGGTGGCTGCATCACTCCTGGTGGGCGCACTGCTCACGCCGTCCGGCCCAACCGGGCCTGTAACCGTTTTCGTCGAGCTGACCTCGACGCCGCCGTCGACACGGGCACCGTTTCACAGGCTCGTTCAGCGCGGGACCGCACGTCGGTGCAGGTCTCCCAGGTCGTCTCCCGGTCGGGAGGCCGGGAAGTTGCGCGAACGACCAACGCCGTGCCGGGCGTGGTCCTGTCGACAGAAAAGTCACGCCTGTCTGCTTTGTCGCGCATGCCCGAGGTGCGAGCCGTGCACCGGATGGTTCCCAAGAAGCTCGCCAACGCGCACGCCGTCCGTCTCACCCGGACAGCCGACGCGTGGAAGTCGCTCGGACGTTTCGGGGACGGCGTGCGGATCGGGGTGATCGACACCGGCATCGACTACCGGCACGCGGACTTCGGCGGCGGTTCGTTCCCCAACGCCAAGGTCGTCGGCGGTCACGACTTCGCGGGCGACGCCTACACCGGGTCGCCAGGGTCACTGCCAGAGCCGGATGCCGATCCCCTGGACTGCGAAGGCCACGGCACGCACGTCGCGGGTACCGCGGCCGGGTTCGGGGTGAACGCCGATGGCACGACCTATCGAGGGCCCTACAGTTCCGTCGATCTCGACTCGTTGAAGATCGGACCGGGGACGGCACCTCACGCGTTGCTCTACGCATTGAAGGTGTTCGGCTGTGAGGGCGGCACGAACCTGACCGCGCAGGCGCTGGACTGGGCGCTCGACCCCAACGGCGACGGCGACTTCTCCGACCGGCTCGACGTGGTGAACCTGTCGCTGGGCAGCGACTTCGGCGCGGCGGACGACCCAGACGCGCTGTTCGTGCGCAAGCTCGTGCAGAACGGCGTGGTCGTGGTCGCGGCAGCCGGAAACGGTGGCGACTTCTACGACGTCGCCGGGTCGCCGGGCAACGCAGCGGAGGCGATCTCGGTGGCGAACAGCCGTGACGCGTTCTCGATGCTCGACGGGCTGGAGGCGCTGGGGAAGCAATGGCCGGGGCAGTACAGCCAGAACTACAAGGGACCGCTGGATCTCACGCTGCCCGTGGTGCGTCTTTCGTCCAACGTGGACGGTTGCCAGCCGATCTCGGAGCCGTTGGGCGGGAAGATCGTCTGGCTGGAGTGGGACGACAACGACGCCACGCGTGCCTGCGGTTCCGGCGCGCGCACGGACAACGCCTGGAAGGCAGGGGCGGCGGGAGTGCTGTTGCCGACCTCGTTGCCGGTGTTCGCGGCCGGGATCGCCGGCAATGCGCACATTCCGGCTTTTCAGCTGACCGCGCCCGCTTCTGCCGCTCTGCGTCCCGCACTGGAAGCCGGAACGTTGACCGTGCATCTGACTTCCGCGTTGAAGCTCGCGGTGCCATCGGTGGAGCCGTCGATCGTGGACACGATCACTCCGTCCTCGTCGCGTTCTCGTTCGTCGATCTCGGTGGCCGCGCCGGGTGACACGGTCTTCTCCGCCGCCACCGGGACGGCCTCCGACGGCGCGTCGATGGGCGGGACCTCGATGGCGTCGCCGCACGTGGCGGGCATCGCCGCGCTGCTGCGCGAGGCTCATCCGAAGTGGACCGTCGCGGAGATCAAGGCCGCGCTGGTGAACACCGCTTCCGGCGTTGTCCGGTCTGCCGCGGGCGTGCGAGAGGCGCCCATGCGGGTCGGTGCCGGCCGGGTGGACGGGCTCGCCGCCCTGTCGACGGACGTGCTGGCGTTGGGCGACGCGTCGTTCGGCACGGTCGAAGTGATTGCCCCATTGTTGAACAATCGAACGATCCGATTGTTGAACAAGGGAACGAACATCGTCCGCCTGCAGGCGCGCTACGAGCCGATCACTGCGGTACCCGGCGTGTCCTTCCAGGTCACGACGCCGTACGTGGTGCTGCCGCCGGGAGGGTCGGCGTCGGTGCGCGTGCAGCTGCGGATCGTGAACCCGGCGGCGCTGCGCAAGACACCCGATCCCACGGTGTCGCTGGCCGGCGGGCGGCAGTTCCTGGCAGAGGCGTCCGGGCTGGTGGTGTTCTCGGGGGACCGTTCGCTGCGGGTGCCCGTGTACGCGGCACCGAAGCCGGTGTCACGGCTGACCGTGGCAGGCGGCCGGGTCGCCGGCCGTGGGCTCGATCAGCAGGACTACCAGTCCCGCATGACCGTGCTGCAGCTCGGCGCAACCTCGGACCGCCTGCCGGACTGCGGCCCCGACCTGCAGGACAACTGCGCGATCAACCGCACCGCCCGCGGCGGCGACCTGCGTTACGTGGGCGCCACGGCGACCCCCGACCTGCTGGCGTTCGGCGTCGCGACCTGGAACACCTGGGCGAACATCGGCAGCAACACCAAGCCGGAGGTGAGGTTCTCGGTGGGCGGCAAGGACTTCGTGACAACGGCGGTGAAACGGACCAACGCCGACGGCGACGTGACCGCCGACATCTGGTTCGCGCAGACCACTCCCGCAGGTTCGGAGGAGGTCATCGACGAGCAGCCGTTGAACGGCCTGGACGGCTCCTTCGACACGAACCTGTTCGACAGTGACGTCGTCGTGCTGCCGGTCTCGCGGTCCGCGCTGCCGCCCGGCCCGGTGACCTACACCGTCGGCGTGCACAGCCGTTACACCGCACCGGCCGACCCCGACGAACTCGTCGACGTCGCGCCTTCTGCCACGTTCTCCTACGAGGTGATCGTCCCTTCACTGTCCACAGTGGTCCATCCGGGTGATCAAGTTCCTTCTGGATCGCTGGTGTTCTTCCACCACAACGCAACGGGTAACCGTGCGCTGGTGCGGTGATCACTGCCTTTTCCGCGTTCATTCCGCGTTCAGACGGGTGCATCGTGGTGCCGATCCCGCGCCCTCACATCGGGCATATGGGGGCGCGGGGTCGGTGCCGCGAGGTGCCCCGCTGGGCGTGAAAGGGGCCGGGAAAGGCAGTGATCACCGCACCACCCAGGTGACACCCGGTTGGGCGTGCCTATGGTGAGCGACTCTCGGCATACTCGGTCGTTATGGATCTGGTCGTGGGACTCGACGCTGGCGGCACCTCAACCAGGGCGTTGGTGCTCGATCTCGACGGCGCCCGCCTGGGCCAGGGCATGGCGGGCGGAGCAAACCCGAACTCGCACCCACCGACAGTGGCCGCCGCCCACATCGGCGAAGCGCTGGCGGAAGCGTTGGACGGCCTGGACTCCCGCAAGGTCCGTTCGGGCGTGTTGGGCATGGCCGGCGCCTCGAAGATGGCAGACCCTGCCGTGTCCACGCTGTTCCATGAGGCCTGGGAACGCGCGGGCCTGCACTGCCCGATGCGCGTGATCACCGACTGCGAGGCGGCCTTCGCCACCGGCACCTCGTCGCCCGACGGCACGGTTCTGGTGGCGGGCACCGGTTCCATCGCGGGTCGCATCGCGAGCCACCGCATGGTCGGCCAGTCCGGCGGCTACGGCTGGCTGATCGGCGACGACGGCTCGGCGTTCTGGCTGGGCCGCGAAGCCGTCAGGGCGACCCTTCGCCTTCTGGACCTCGACGCGCCCTTGGAAGGCCTGGCCACCGCCGTGCTGACGGCCGCGGGCGCGCGCAACCGCGGTCAGCTGATCAACGCGGTCAACGCCAAGCCGCCCATCGCGCTGGCGCAGTTCGCTCCCCTGGTCAGTTCCGCCTACCACCACGGCGATCCGGAGGCGTTGACGATCGTGGCGTCCGCTGCCCGGTTGCTCGCGGACACGGCCTCCGTCGTGCGCGAGCCGTCCGACACGTCACCGATCGTGCTGGTGGGCAGCCTGATCAAGACGCCGGTCGGCACCCATCTGAAGCAGGAACTGCTCACGCGCTGCAACGCTCAGGTGATCATGGCGACCGAGGGCGCTGCCGGAGCGGCCTGGCTGGCGGCCGTGGACGTGCTCGGGCCCACCGCCCCGCGCCCGGCTTGAGAGCGCCGTCATTCCCCAGGAGCGGTCACAGGAAGTCCAAGGCCGATGGCGGCTGCCGCCAGGCGTTTGTCGTAGGTGACGAACGCAGTGATCTTCTTGTCCGACGCGACAAGCACGTCGGCCGTGGCGAGATGTATGGCATCCAACGATCGCAGCAGAGGATCGGCGTACGCGGCCGCCGTAGCGCGAACAGCAGCGTTGATGTCCACCCTGTGCAGCCGGGCGAGGACGCCTGCGACGGCGCCCAGCACACCAGGGGAACTACGCCGGAGAGCACGAGGCAGCTCCACCTCGATCAACGCGGACGACACGAGAGACTGGTCCGTGGCGTCGTTCAGCCACTCGACCAGCGCCTCGGTTTCCTTCTCCTCGCGCACCAACTTCACGACCGCCGCCGTGTCGAGGTAGATCACCAGCGTTCCTCGTCACGCATGGTCGAGAGCAACTCCCCCGCGTCGGCGCCCGGCTCCGCCTTGGCGCGCGGCATCGGGATGGGACCCGCGATGGTCGGCGGCGTCACCACGCCCGCGGCGATCAGGTCGTCGAGTTCGCCCTCGACCACCGGCACGATGCGCGCGATCGGCTTGCCCCTGTTGGTGATCTCGACCGTCTCGCCACGCTCGACGCGTTCCAGCACACCAGCCGTGTTCTGGTTCAACGTGCGGATGGGAATCTGCTCCATGAGAGCATGGTACTACCTCACGTACTACAAGTCGGCGGGTCACGGAGCGGATTCGCGGTCAACTGTGCGTAGCGGTGTGCCGACGGCCCTGACAGTCCCGTCGGTGCGGCGGAGTAGGTTCGCCGGATGGACGACGAGTTCCTCCTCGTGCCGGATCCCGCCGAACTCGGCCTGCCGGACGAACTGCCGCCGATCCGGGTGCCGGACTTCGCGACGCTGGCATCGCAAGCGCGCGGCAGCGCCTTCCTCACCAAGGTGCACCAGGTGGCGACATGGCTCGACGGTCGCGAAGTGGTGGTCGAGGACTTCGAGCTCAGCGCGGCCGACACGGCTGCCGCGACGGCCGCACTCGGCTGTTCCGACAACGAGTTCGAGATGCTGTGGGAACTCGCAGAGGATCTCGACTTCATCGAGGTGACGGACGACGAAGCGCGGCCTGCCGAAGGACTAGAAGAGTGGCCGGACGGCAGCGACGACGACGTGGTCGAGGTGTGGGACGTCGCGTTCGAGTTCGTGCTCACCGAGTCGGTCTGGTACGACGGCGACCTCGATCCGGAGACCGATCCGGACCTCGGTCCTGCCGGCCCCGCCATGATGTTCGGTCTCTTCCTGGCGGGCGGGAACGGCTTGCCCCGCAACGAGTTGAGCGAACTCGTCCGAGCCGGGCTGACAGAGAAGCCGGACAAGGATCCCTTCGAGACGGCCGGCGACCCCACGCCCGCGCTTCTGGGGCGGTTGCGCGAACTCGGTGCCGTGGAGATCGTCGAGGACACCGTCAAGCTGACCCCGCTCGCGTTGTGGGGCATGCGCGAACGGTACGTCGCGCTGGGCGTCGACATCGGCGTGCTGCCGCCGGTCGAACAGATGACCGCGGCCGATGTTCTCGCCGCCGGTGCGTTGCTCAGTGACGAGGAGAGCGCCGCCGAGTCCCAGGCCTGGCTCACGCTGCGCGCTCCTGAGCAGGCAGCTCGGGAGCTGATCTCCGCGGCGGTGCTCGGCGACGCCTTCGAGCGGATGTACGCCGTCCATCTGATCAGGTCCAACGACCTGGGCACCGAATCGCTGTGGCGGTCGGCGATGGACCTGCCCGAGATGCGACCGTACGCGAAGACCGAACTGGCCGGCGAAGAGCCGGACATCGCCGAGGCGGCATGGCTCCTCACCGACGTGGTGGCGGCGACGGGCGAAGTCGAGAACGCGTTCCCGCCGGAAGTACCGCACGAGCTGGTGCAGGACATGTTCGACGCGATGTGGCGCCTTCCCCATCCGGAGGCGGGAGAAGTGCTCACCATGATCGGCGCGGAACACCCGGACAAGAAGATCGCGAAAGCGGCGCGGAAAGCGGCTTTCAAGGTGCAGCCGTAGAACTTGGAGCCGCTCCATGGGCTCCCACCTTCAGGCGTCCTAAACCGACTCGGGCTCCTGCGGGTGCCGGAAGCCGGGGTGCCCGGCTGGCAGCGCCCGCTTCAACAACCACCCCGACACCAGGATGCAGACGATCTGCAGCGGCCAGGACAGAGCCGCTCGCAGAGTGGCCAGCCAGAACACCTGAGCATCGAGCCACAACGGCGTGAAGACCGCGACCCGCAGCACGTACTGCCCAACCCAAGCCCAAGAGGCAACTGAGTAGGCGCGCAAAAGGGCAGGATCCCGACGCCACCGCGTCTTCTGCCCCAAAAGCGTCCCCACCACCACGCCCAGCAGCGGCCAGCGCACGGCGATCGAGCCCGCCCACGCCAGGGCCGAGGCGACGTTGGACAGCAGCTGGATGAGGAAGAAGTCCTCGACGCGCCCGGTGTACAAAGCGACCAGCGAAGCGGCGACGACCAGCAGCACCGAGAGAACGACCGCGCGGGGCTTCTCGCCGCGCACGAAGCGGAAGACGCCGATCACCACTCCGCACAGGACGGCGGCGACGGCGCCCGCGCCGATCGAGTGGCCCCACAGCAGCCAGCCCGCGACGAACGCCAGCGGAGGCAGGGAGGCGTCGAGGGCGCCGCCTCGGCCTCCGAGCAGTGATGCGAGCGACTCCTGGCGCACGTCGGTCATGCTTCCAGACTGCCTTAGGTGAACCTAAGTCAGGTAACGGACCCATATCGGGGATTGACCGCGGTGAACCAGGTCACTACCGTCTTGCGAAATCGTCTGGAAAGTTAACAGACAGGAGCGGACCTAATGCGTGCCGGAAGCCCACGACTGCTGCGGGAGATCAACGACCGCGCAGCCATCGAGGCTTTGCTGCGCAACGGGCCGCTGACCAGGTCGGAGTTGGAGGGCCTGATCGGTCTCTCCAAGCCGGCGACCGCACAGCTGCTCACCCGGCTGGAAACCGCCGACACCGTGGTCCGCAACGGACTGCGCGGCGGTGGACGCGGGCCGCGTGCCCAGCTGTGGTCGGTCAACGGAACGCTTGCGCACATCGCCGCTGTCGATCTCACCCCCGAGACGGTCGACATCGCGATCGCGGACATCTCCGGTGCCGTGCTCACCGAGCACAAGGCTCCGATGCCCGTGAAGCACGGCGTGCTGGAGGCGTTCGTGAGCGCGGTCGGCAAGGCGTGCGGGCAAGCGGGCCTGAGCGCCGACCAGTTGCTGCACGTCGTGGTGGGCTGTCCCGGAGCGGTGAACCCCGCGAACGGCGAGCTCGCCTACGCACCACATCTGCCGGGCTGGAACGGTTTCGACATGCCCGGCCGGTTGCGCGAGCAGCTCGGGACGTCGGTGAGCGTCGAGAACGACGTCAACCTCGTCGCGCTGGAGGAGATGGTCGCCGGACGGGCCACGGAGGTGCGCGACTTCGTCGTCATCTGGCCCGCGGACCTCGTCGGTGCCGCTGTCGTGATCAACGGAGTGCTGCTGCGCGGCGCTTCCGGTGGCGCGGGCGAGATCGACGGGCTGATGATCCCCGACCGCGCCTCTGCCGACACCGACACGGACCGCTCCGGCGGCACGTTCGGTGAGCTGCTCAGCAACGCGTCGATCTGCAAGCTCGCCAGGGCTCACGGGCTCGCCGCGCGCAACGGTCACGGTGCCGTGCGCAAGGCGTTGGCCGCGGGGCGTGCGGGCCGGGAGTTCATGGGTGATCTCGCCAGGCGCATCGCCACGGGCGTGGCCAGCGTCGTCGCGGTGCTCGACCCGGAACTCATCCTCCTGTCCGGCGACATCGCGCAGGCAGGCGGAACCACGCTGAACGATCTCGTTGCCGCGGAACTGCGGCAACTGGTGGTGCCGAGGACACCCGTCCAACTGGCTCTGGTGACCGGGAAGCCCGTGCGCAGTGGCGCACTGCACTCGGCGCTGGCCGTAGCTCGCGAGACGGTGTTCGGTCTGCCGGCAGCCACCACGGCTCCATTCCGCGGCCCTGTGGTCGCCGGGTCCCCACGTTGATCGAGAAGGAGTGCACATGCGCAAGCACACACGTGCTGCCTTGCTCTGTGTCGCCGCAGCGCTGACCCTCACCGCATGTGCGGCGGGCAAGGGCGGCGGTTCCAGCACCGACGGTGCTGCCGCAGCTCCCGGTAAGGACGACAAGCTGACGCTCACGGTCTGGAGCAACTACTCCGACCGCGAGTACGAAGAGGTCACCAAGGCCCTCAAGACGTTCAACAAGAAGTTCCCGAACATCGAGATCAAGCACGAGGGCTCGCAGGACGACGACAAGATCACCGCGGGCATCCGTTCCGGCAACACGCCGGACGTCGCGCTGTCGTTCACGACCGACAACATCGGCCAGTTCTGCTCCTCCGGCGCGTTCCAGGCGCTGAAGCCGTACATCGACCGCGACAAGGTCGACCTGAACCAGATCTCCCCCGCCGTCCGGGAGTACACCGAGTACAAGGGCAACCGCTGCGCGATGCCCATGCTCACCGACGTGTACGCCATGTACTACAACAAGGACATGATGTCGGCGGCCGGCGTCACGAACCCGCCGAAGACGATGGACGAGCTCTACGACGCGGCGACGAAGCTGACCAAGAAGGCGCCGAACGGCGACATCGAGGTCGCGGGTTACCTGCCCACGATGGGCTTCTACGCCAACCGCCCGACCATCCTGGCGCCGTCGTACGACGCCGCGTGGGAGACCGCTGACGGCAAGTCGGCGCTCGCCTCCTCGCCGGGCTGGACCGAGATGATGAAGTTCCAGAAGAAGCTCGTGGACTTCTACGGCTACGACGCGCTGGAGCGGTTCCGCGCCGGTCTCGGCCAGGAGTACTCGGCCGACCACGCGTTCCACCAGGGCAAGATCGCGATCATGATGGACGGCGAGTACCGCACCGCCTTCCTCAAGGCGCAGGCGCCGCAGATCAAGTTCGGCACCGCTCCGTTCCCGACGCTGAAGGCCGACCAGTACGGCACGGCGTTCACCACCGGCACGATCATGGGCATCCCGAAGGGCGCCAAGAACCCCGGCGCCGCGTGGGAGCTGATCAAGCACCTGTCGTTCGACACCGACACGATCGTCGACCTGGCGAACGGCATCAAGAACGTGCCGAGCACCAAGGCCGCGATGGAGAGCTCGAAGCTCGAGGTGGACGAGCAGTTCAAGACGTTCATCGACCTCGCCAAGAGCAACAAGCTCAAGGGCAACCCCGTCACCCCGATCGGTGACGCGCACATCAAGGCGGTGACCGACTTCTCGGTCTCCTACCAGTCCGGCAAGGTCCCGGACCTGCAGGCGGGGCTGAAGGAAGTCGACAAGAACATCGACGACCAGATCGCCAAGAGCGGCAAGTAAGGGATTCGCAAGATGGCCGCCACGCTCGGCGCGCGGCCCGCCCCCGGCAGGGGGCGGGCACGTGCCCGCCACCGTCTCGCCGTGCTCGGGTTCATGGCCCCGGCAATCATCGGCTTCGTACTGTTCTTCGGCTATCCGCTGGTCGCCACGGTCGTCTTCTCGTTCACGAAGTACGACCTGATCAACGCGCCGGAGTTCAACGGCCTCGACAACTACACGTTCATGTTCAAGGATCCCTTGCTCATCAAGGCGATCACGAACACGCTGTGGTTCGTCGTGGTGCTCACGATCGCGCGGACGGTGTTCGCGCTGGGCGTGGCGTCGGTCATCGCTCGTCTCAAGTCGGGCGTCGGGTTGATCCGCACGCTCTGCTACCTGCCGTCGCTGGCACCGCCGGTGGCCGCGACGCTGGTGTTCTTCATGGTGATGCGGCCCAACGGTGGTCCGCTGGACAGCGTTCTCGGCTGGTTCGGACTCGACTCGCCGCTGTGGTTCTCCGACCCAGGGTGGGCCAAGCCCGGCATCACCGCGATCATGCTGTGGATCTCCGGCGACCTGATGATCATCATCCTGGCCGCGATCCTCGACGTGCCGCAGGAGCAGTACGAGGCCGCCGAGCTCGACGGCGCCGGCCCGATCCGGCGCTGGTGGCACGTCACGCTGCCGACGATCTCCCCGGTGCTGCTCTTCGGCGTCGTGAACTCGGTGATCCTCGCGTTGCAGCTCTTCACTCAGGCGGTCGTCGCGGGGTCGGCCGGCTCGGGTGCGGCGGACGCGACGGGGTCGACGAAGTACCTCGGGTTCCCGGACAACTCCACGCTGACGTTCCCGGTTTACCTGTACACGCAAGGCTTCCGCTACTTCGACATGGGCTACGCGGCCGCGATGGCCACGGTCCTGTTCATCATCTCGTTCGCCGTGACCATCGTGCTGGTCCAGCGGATGCGCAAGAACTCCAGCGCTGAGGAAGGGGGTCCGGGAGCATGACCGCCACGCTGGCCAAACCACCGGTCGACGTCCCAGCCGAACGGGAGCTGCCGCGCAGGAAGCGCAACGTCGGCGGTTTCCTGAACTGGGTCGCCACGCATGCGATCGGCCTCGCACTCGGCCTGATGTTCGCCACTCCCGTGGTGTTCGTCTTCCTCACCGCGGTGATGTCGGACAACCAGGCGTTCACCTCAGACCTCTGGCCACGCGAGTGGCACTGGGAGAACTTCGTCGAGGTCTTCGACAAGGCACCGCTGTTCCAGTACCTGATCAACAGCCTCACGTACTCGCTGCTCGCCACCGCGGGCATGCTGATCTCGTCGATCCCCGCGGCCTACGCGCTCGCGAAACTCCGGTGGCGCGGCAGGAACCTGGCCTTCCTGCTGGTCATCGGCGCGATGATGCTGCCGCCGCAGGTCGTGGCCGTGCCGCTGTACGACACGTGGTCGTCGCTCGGCCTCACGGGCACGCTGTGGCCGTTGATCGCGCCGTACTTCCTGTTCGACGCGTTCAGCATCTTCCTGCTGCGCCAGTTCATGCTCACCATCCCGCAGTCATATGTAGACGCTGCGAGGGTGGACGGCTGCTCGGAGTTCCAGACGCTGATCCGGATCATCGTGCCGATGGCCAAGCCCGGCATCGCGGCCACCGCGCTGTTCTGCTTCCTCTTCACCTGGAACGACTACTTCGGCCCGTTGCTCTACACCGGCGAAGTGAAGGACCAGTGGACGTTGTCACTGGCACTGGCGACGTTCAAGGGCATGCACATCGTCCAGTGGAACTCGTCGATGGCGGTGACGTTCCTGACGATGATCCCGGCCGTCGTCCTCTTCGTCTTCGCTCAGAAGTCGTTCGTCAAGGGAATCACGTTCACGGGAGTCAAGGGATGAAACTCACCGTCGTCGGTGGCGGGTCCACCTACACACCTGAGCTGATCGACGGCATTGCCGGTCGTCGCACCAGCCTGGCGGTGGACGAGATCGTCCTCGTCGACCCGGACGAGCACCGCCTCTCCCTCGTCGGCCCGTTCAGCCAGCGTCTGCTGCACCACGCGGGTCACCCGGCGAAGGTGCGTACCACCACGTCGCTCGAAGAGGGTGTCGAGGGCGCGTCCGCAGTGCTGTTGCAGTTGCGAGTCGGCGGCCAGAAGGCACGCGCGTCGGACGAGACGTTCCCGCTCACCTGCGGGTGCGTCGGCCAGGAGACCACCGGCGCGGGAGGCCTCGCCAAGGCCCTGCGGACCGTGCCGGTGGTCTTGGACATCGCGGAGAGGGTTCGCCGCCTGGCAGGCCCGGACACCTGGATCGTGAACTTCACGAACCCGGTCGGCATCGTCACGCGTGCGCTGCTGCAGGCGGGTCACAAGGCGATCGGCCTGTGCAACGTGGCGATCACCTTCCAGCGCTGGACCGCCGGCCTGCTGGGCGTCGATCCGTCCACTGTGGAACTCGACCACATCGGACTGAACCACCTGACGTGGGAGCGCGGCGTCCACGTCGACGGCGTGGACCGGCTGCCGGAGCTGCTCTCGCAGCACATCGAGGGCCTGTCCGAGCACGTCGGCATCGACGCGTCGCTGATCCAGCGCCTGAACATGGTGCCGTCGTACTACCTGAACTACTTCTACAACCACGACGCCGTCGTGAAGAAGCAGCAGACCGAGCCGCCGCGCGCCGAGGTCGTCGCGGCGGTCGAGAAGGAGCTGCTCGACATCTACGGCGACCAGTCGGTCGTGACGAAGCCGGAGCAGCTGTCGCAGCGCGGCGGCGCGTACTACTCCGAGGCCGCCGTGCAGCTCGTGCACGCGCTGACGGGCGGTGCGGGCGCCGAGAGGCACGTGGTGAACGTGCAGAACAACGGCACGCTGCCGTTCCTGCCCGATGACGCTGTGATCGAAGTTTCGTCCACTGTGGACTCCAACGGCGGCGTTGCACTGCCGGTGCGCCCGGTCGAGCCGTCGATCTCCGGCCTCATCTCGCACGTGACCGCGTACGAGTACCTGGCACTGGAAGCCGCGATCCACGGTGGTCGCGACCGAGTGGCGAACGCACTGCTCGCCCACCCGCTGATCGGCCAGCACGCCATCGCGGACCAGCTGGCCGACGAGCTGATCGCGCAGAACCGCGATCTGCTTCCGTGGGTGAAGGGAGCCTGACAACAATGACGGACCGGGTGCTCGCCATCGACGGCGGGAACAGCAAGACCGCGGTGCTGCTGGTCGACGCGGACGGCAAGGTGCTCGCGCAGGTGCGCGGCCCAGGTGCGCCGCCGCAGACCGTCGGCATGAAGCGCGGACTCGACGTGTTCGAGAAACTGGCACGCGAGGCCGCAGCTCAGGCGGGACTGTCCCCCGACGAGCCGATCGCCTCGCACACGGCCGCCTACCTCGCGGGAGCGGACCTGCCCCGCGAGGAGGAGGACCTGACGCGGGCGATCACCGAGCGAAACTGGTCCACCACCACGTTCGTCGGCAACGACACCTTCGCGTTGCTGCGCGCCGGAACCGCATCCGGTGTAGGTGTCGCCGTCGTGTGTGGCGCCGGCATCAACGCCGTCGGTGTGGCCCATGACGGGCGCACTCACCGTTTTCCCGCCCTGGGCGCGATCTCCGGCGACTGGGGCGGCGGCGGCCAGCTCGGCAACGACGCGCTGTGGCACGCCGTCCGAGCCGAGGACGGCCGCGGCAAGCACACCGAGCTGCTGCCGGCCCTGCTGGAGCACTACGGCGAGACGTCCATCCTGAAGGTGGTCGAGAAGATCCACTTCGAGGAGATCGCGCTCGACCCGCACGCCCTCTGCCCCATCGTCTTCGACGTCGCCGCCCGCGGCGATGCCGTGGCCCTGGCCGAGATCGACCGCCTGGTCGAGGAGATCGTGCTGCTCTCCACCGTCTCCCTGCGCAAGCTCGACCTGATGGACGAGCCCGTGGACGTGGTGCTGGGCGGCGGCGTCCTGACCAGCACCGGCGACGTCGTGGTGGGCCCTGTCCGTCAGAAGCTGCTGGAGATGGCGCCGCTGGCCCAGGTGCGGGTGGTCGACGTGCCTCCGGTGGTGGGCGCGGCCCTGCTCGGACTCGACTTCATCGGAGCCTCGCCGGGCGCAGAGCTGAGGCTGCGCTCGGCCTACGACGATCACCTGCCGGCTGCTGCCCTGGACGTGGCAGCCAGCGGGTGAACAAGACCCCGTCTCAGGGGGTAGATCGGCGGCGGCGCCCCCTGAGACGGTCCCAAACCCCACTGCTCGGGGCAGATCGGCGGCGGCGTCCCGGGCAGTGGTCCCACCCCTTTCCGAGGGGGAGCTGATCGGCGGCGGCGCTCCCCTTCGGAAAGGTCCCAACGGCCCCCGCAGCGACCTCACGCGCCGAGGTCGCTGCGGGGGTTTTCCGTTGGGCCGGAAGACGAAGGCGCACTGGGCGCAGGCTCGGACGAGAGCGTCGGCAGCGACACCGTCGGCACCACGGTGGTGCCGGCGACGCTGATCCGCGGCTCCGCGGCTTCCGGCGTCACCACCGGGTTCGAGTGCGGCGGCGGGATCACGACGGGCCTGGGTGACGAAGGCCGCGACGGCGACACCTTCACCACGGACGACGCCGGGGTGAACTCCATGGGCGGCTGATCACCCCCGATGTTCGCCACCTCCGGCTCGACGGGTGCGGCATCGGACGGCCCGGGGACGGGCACCACACCGGTGCTCACGGCCACACCGGCGAGGACAGCAAGTGTGACGAGCGCGACACCCAGTGAAATGGAAGGAAGCGGCAAACCTGAACGCACGCGACAGAAGCTAGCGACAGAATGAGACCAATCCCCCGGATCACTCTCAAGCTTCCCTCGATCGAGTGGTAAAAGAATCGTCACCCACAGCGACAAAACTTACGATGCCGTAACCGACGGTGGCGTAACCGGTGGTTGGTTGTGCATGCTGACCAGTCGCCTGCGAACGGGAGCCGCGGGCGCGCGGAAGTGAGGGCACGCGGAAGTGAGGGGGATGTTGTGCTGCTGCGATGGAACAGTCTGGTGTCCCTGGGGGACAGCTTCACCGAGGGCATGGACGATCCAGGGCCGGGCGACACGTACGTGGGGTGGGCGGACCGGCTGGCGGAGATGATCGCCGCGCGGGCGCCTGAGTTCAGGTACGCCAACTTCGCGATCAGGGGCAAGATGCTGCAGGAGATCGTGGACGAGCAGGTGCCGCTCGCGATCTCGCTCAAGCCGGACCTGGTGACGTTCTGCGGCGGCGGCAACGACATCATGGTGCCGAACAGCGATCCGGACGCGCTGGCCGAGGTCTACGAGGTGGCCGTGGCCGACCTCAGGGCAGCCGGGTGCGACGTCGTGATCTTCACTGGTTTCGACACCCGTTCCACGCCTCTTCTGCGGTCTCTGCGGGGCAAGATCGCGATCTACAACTCGCACCTGTGGGCGATCGCCGAGCGCTACCACTGCCGGATGGTCGATCTGTGGTCCATGCACGTCCTGCACGACCGTCGCGCGTGGAGCGAGGACCGGCTGCACCTCTCGCCGGAGGGGCATCAGCGAGTCGCGCTCAAGGCCTACGAGGTGCTCGGCCTCAGCGACGACCACTCGTGGAACGAGCCGTGGCCCGCGCTCGAGCAGACGGACTGGGTCACGCAGCGCAAGGCCGACCTCAAGTGGGCGCGCGAGCACGTGGTGCCGTGGATCGGCAGGCAGCTGCGGGGCGAGTCGATGGGCGATGGTCTGGCGCCGAAACGGCCGGAATTGCTGCCGATCGCCCGTTGCACCGAAGAGAACTTCTGAAGGTGCTGACGAGCGAGAGCCCGACCGGCACTCTCCCCCGAATGCCGGTCGGGCCCTCCGAACGCAGGCGCCTTACCCCCTCGGTAATCCCCCACTCGGCGGCCTGCACATCCAACATCCCATGTTTTGGGACCAGACGACTAAACAGCCGCTAAACCTCTGACGACAGCGAGTCCAAAGCGGCACGCACCTCGACCGCGCGGGCCGAGTTGACCTGCGAGTACAGGCGCAGCGCCTCAGTCAATTCCGCTGCTGCAGCAACCCATTCCGCCCGCCGGAGCAGCACACCGCCGAGCACGTGGCGGCCAAAGCCTTCCAGGTAGGTCACCTCGGCGACGGCGGCCTGGTCGACGACCTGACGCGCGAGCGACTCGGCCTGGTCCAGGGACCCGGCTTCCAGATGGAGCTCGGCCAGGTTGGCGAGACCCCGGATCAACGCGACGTGGTCGCCGGAGCGCCGATACACCTCGACGGCGTGAGACTGGTGCTGCAGCGCGACTTCCACGCGACCGCGGGCCAGTTCGACCTGTGCCACGTTGTTGAGCCCATGGCCTTCGCCGACCACGTCACCGGACTGCTGCGCGAGCTGCACCGACTCCCAGAAGTGCAGCAACGCCTCGTCGTGGTGCTTGAGCCGGAACAGGACGTCGGCGAGTTGGGCGAGCGTCAGCACCAGGTACTGGCGCTCTCCCAGCTCGACGGCGAGCCGGTGCGCGCGGCGTGCGTCCGGCAGCAGAACCGGGCGTCCCAGCCGGGCGTTCGTCGTGTAGGTCGTGTCGAGCATCAGGATCTGGCCGAGGCGGCTCCCCGTCACCTCGGCCGCGGCCAGGCCGAACCCGACCAGCGCGACCCACTCGCCGGTGAGCGCCCGCGCCGTCGCGTAGGTGTGCAACAGCCTGACGAGCTGCCAGACCTGGTCGTGCAGGCCCGATTCGGCGGACGCGTGCACGACCGCGACGATGTTGGGCCACTCCTGGTCGAACCAGTCGATCGGATCGCCGAACGCCGGCACCGACGTGGACCCGTTGTCCCCCAACGCGAAGTCCAGTCCGTCGCGCGCCGGTCGGATGGCGCGGCGGACGTGGTCGCACGCGACGAGGTAGTAGTTCACCAGGCGGCGCAACGAGTCCAGGTCGGAACGACCCGCTCCCCGCACGTACAGCCGCACCAGTTCGTGCATCGTGAAGCCGTCCGGCCACGGCTCGACCAGCAGGTTCACCTCGACGAGCTGCGTCAGCCGGTCGCGGGCCGACTCGACGCGGGTGCGGGTCAGCGCGGCGACGGCGTGCGACGACATCCAGCGGCCCGGCGCCATGCCGACGGACTCGAAGACCTCGCCGAGCTCGGACGGCAGGTCGCGGGTCGACAGGTCGAGCGCCCGCGACACCCCCACGCCTGCCTCAGGTAGGTCCAAGCCACGCATCCGGTGCCCGTCGTCGGCCAGTTCTCCCACCAGCTCCTCGACAGTCCATTCCGGACTGATCACCAGCTTCGCCGCGGCCACCCGCAGCGCCAGCGGCAACCCGCCGCACAGCTCGGCGAGCTTGCGGGAGGCGACCGGGTCTTCCGAGGACAACGGCTTGCCCAGCACGTCGTCCACCAGCTCGCGCGCCGCGTCGTCGTCCAGCGGGCCGAGCTTGCGCACGCGGGCGCTGTTCGTGACGACGAGACGTTCCATCTTGATGCGCGACGTCACCAGCACGACCGAGCCGGAACCGGGCGGCAGCAGCGGCTGCACCTGGTCGAAGCCCGTCGCGTCGTCCAGCACCACCAGCACGCGGCGGCGGTTGAGCAACGACCGGTACAGCCCGACGCGGTCCTCCAGCGCGACCGGCACACCGTCCGCGGGAACGCCCAGCGCCACCAGGAACCTGGTCAGCACCTCGCCCGGCTCGGTGTCGCCGAGCGACGCGAACAGCACGCCGTGCGGGAACATCTCGGAGTTCTCGTGCCCCCACGTGATCGCGAGTGCGCTCTTGCCGACGCCGGGCGCACCGGTCAGCACGGCGACGGTCGTGGCGAGCAGGTTCCTGGTCGCGCAGACGTTGTCCAGCCACGCCTTGTCGTTGTCACGACCGAACAGCCGGGACGCGGAGGCGGGCAGCAACGCCGGCGACACGATCCCCGCGCGAGGTGCGACAGGACGGCTCTCGACCGCGCCGATCACGCTCAGCGCCGGGTCGTCGCGCAGCACCTGCTCCTGCAACAACCGCAGCTGCGGGCCGGGATCGATGCCCAGCTCGTCCACGGCACGGCGCTGGAACCGTTGGTAGGCCTCGAGAGCATCGGCGCGCTGCCCAGATCGGTACAGAGCGCGCATGCTGTGCGCCACCAGGCGTTCGCGGAACGGGTACTCGGTGCACAGCCCGCGCAGCTCGCCCACGAGCTCCAGATGACGGCCCAGCTCCAGCTCGGCGTCGATGCGTTCCTCCAACGCCGACAGCCGCAGCTCTTCAAGATCAGAGGTCATCGGGTCGCCAGGTACGTCGGCGAGCACGGGCCCGCGCCACAGACCCAACGCCTCGCGCAGCAAGCCCGCCCTGATGGCGGCGGGCTTGCCACGGGAAGACGCCACGAGCTGCCGGGCGCGGTGCAGGTCGAGACGCCAGGGATCCACGGTCAGCTGGTACCCGGTCGGCGTGGTGCGGATGATCGCGGAGCCGGTCGGATCGGCCTCCTCCAGCACCTTGCGCAGCCGCGAGACGTAACCGTGCACGATCGTCCGCGCGGTGGCCGGCGGCGAGTCCGTCCACAGCGCGTCGACGATCTGGTCGATCGAGACGGGTCGGTTCGCCTCGACGACCAGCATGGCCAGCAGTCCGCGCATGCCGCGGCGGCCCAGCTGGATGAGACGGCCGTCCGCGAGCACCTGGAGTGGACCGAGCACGCCGAACTCGAGTCCGGTTTTGCTCCGCATGCCCCTCCCTCGGTGCGCTGACCTTGTCACTTCAACAGGTGCGGGAGGCGGCGTCTCAGATACAAGTACGGTTCAAGTTCGCGGGACGCTACTGTTCATCCGTGCCGCGAGATCGGAATTCCGTGGTTGACCGCGGCGCCGGGTGCCTCCTCGGCGGCGCTCTCGGTGATGCGCTCGGCGCACCGGTGCAGTACCTCGGCTGGGCCGACATCCAGCGCGAACACGGCGCCGAAGGTGTGCTCGCACCACCGAAGCCCGCACTGTTCACCGACGACACCCAGCTGACGCTCTTCACCGCCGACGGCTACCTGCGCGCCTGGGTGCGTGGGAAGCGGACGGGCCAGTGGGAGCCGTCGGAGATGGTGTGGCACAGCTACCGGCGCTGGTTGATCACCCAGCAGCAACCGGCCCCCGAACGGGGAGCGGTCGGGCTGCTCGCAGACGAACGGCTGTACGAGAGCCGCTCGCCGGGTTTGACGTGCCTGCGCGCGCTGGCAGCGGAAAGCCCGTCCACTCCGGAGAACCCGCACAACGAGTCGTCCGGCTGCAACGGCGTCACGCGCACAGCGCCCGCCGGCTTCGCGCCGTCCGCGGCGATCGCGTACGACCTGGGCTGCCGGTTCGCCGCGTTGACGCACGGCGGCACGGGCGGATGGGTGTCCGGCGGCGCGCTGGCGTTGCTGGTCCACCTGCTCGCGGTGAAGGGCAGGCCGTTGCGCGAGGCGATCGACCAAGTCATCGGCCGGGTGCTGCGCGACGACACGTACACGGCGACGGTGCTGACACGGGCCGTGGTGCTGGCGGAGGAGCACAACGGCGAGTCGTCCGTGCGCGTCGACCGGCTCGGCAGCGGCTGGACGGGTCCGGAGGCGCTGGCGATCGCGGTCTACACCGTGCTGACGCACCCGAAGCCGTCGCAGTTCGTGGACGCGATGCGTGCTGCTGCCAACCATTCCGGCGGTAGCGACGCCACGGCGGCGTTGACCGGCAACGTGCTCGGCGCGTTGCACGGCACCGAGGCGCTGCCCCGCGACTGGCTGAGCGGGCTGGAGCTCGTGGACGTCCTGGACGCGATGGGCAGGGACCTGGGCTGCTCCGCCGTGAACCTCGAGTTCGACGAGGACCGTTACGCCTGAGCGAGTTCGCCATCAAACAGAAAGAGCCTGCGGGCGCGCGCTCCCGAATTCGCGCGCCGGCAGGCTCTCTCGCACGAGTAGTTGGTCGACAGCAGGCCGGGTCTTGCCCCGAGCGCGAGCTCCGATCCAGCTCTTGATCAACGAAATCCGTGCCCCGGAGTCATGCTCCGTTGGCCGGGCATGTTAACACATGTGTACCGGAAGTCCAGGGCTCGAGAACACTCGACGATCTTCGTCGACGATGAAGACCTCGCAGTCCTCTTGCGAGGCCGCCCACTCGATTCCGTCCCTGCCCAGCGCAAACGCTGCTGTGGCAGTGGTATCGGCGATCGCCAGGTCGTCCGAGAAAATCGTGACCGACAAAAGTCCCGTGACGGGCTGACCAGTACGACCGTCCAGGATGTGCTGGCCACGTTCGTACAACGCTGACGTGGCAACGGCTCCGTCCCGCACGCCGAGCACGACGCTGAGCTGGTCGGCGAGATCGGGATGCCGAACGCCCACGCGCCAAGGCTTTCCCGGCTCCGGCTCGCCGGCCGTCACGACGTCGCCGCCCGCGTTGACGCAGAAGACCGATGCTCCGCCCTCGCGCAGGATGTCCGCAGCGCGCTGCACGGCCCAGCCCTTCACCACCGCGCACGGGTCGAGCCCGCGTCCCGGCACCTGTGCCGTGAACGCGCCGCACGTCGACTCCTCGTACCAGTCGCAGAGCGCGAGCACCTCGACCAGATCCGGAGTGAGCTCTTCCCTGGTGAGCTCACCCCGGTCCAACCTGGACACCTCGCTGTCGGGCTTGAACGGCGAGAACCGGGTGTCGGCCTCTTCCAACCAGGCGAACGCGCGTTCGGCCAGTGCGGCGTCCCCGTCACGCAGGTCCACCGAGATCGGCAGGCCCATGATGTGCTCGACGCGCCGCACCGGCATTCCTACCGCGCTCCGTCGATGGCGGCCTGCAGCGACTGCTTGTAGCCGTCGGAGGTCGCGGTCGCACCGGACACCGTGTCGATGTCCGCGCTCTGCGCCTTGAGCGCCGACTCCCGCAGCAACGGCAGCGCCATCCTGGTCGGGTTGCTGTTCGGCGCGCGCAGGGCTTTGACGTCAATGATCTTGGTGCCCTGGAGCGTGACCTGCACCTGCACGGTGCCTTCCGAGGTCTGCACCGCCGGACCAGGCACGTTCCGGGTCTGGGCCTGTTGCTGCTGTTGCTGGGTGGTCGGCGCGGCCCCGGTCGCCTTGGGCGCGGAACCCGTTGTCTTGGGTGCGGACCCGGTCGTCTGCGGCGCGGCCTGCTTTTGGGTCTGCTGCTGCGGTTCCGGCGCGGCGACCTCGCTGAGCTCGCCGTCGTGCGCCGCGCCCGGCGAGTACATCCAGACCGGGACCAGGCCGCCGACGCTCAGCAGCAGAACAGGAATTGCCCTTTTCACTTCGTCGCACCCTCTCAGTTGGCCAGCGCGAAGCGCTCGGCGTGGATCTGGTTGCTGGGCACTCCCAGTTCGGACAGGCTGCGCACCACGGCGTCGGTCATGCCGTTCGGGCCGCAGATGAAGACGTCGCGGTCCTCCACGTCCGGCACCAGCGCGGCGATGTTGTCGGGACCGAGCAACGGGCCGTTCGCGGTGATGGTCTTCGAGGAACCGGTGACCAGGCGCAACACCGCGCCCTTGGCCCGTGCGAGGCCTTCGAGCTCGTGCAGCAGCACTGCTTCCTTCGGGTCGCTGACCCGGTACAGCACCACGACGTGGCCCTTGATCTCCTCCAGCAGCGCGCGGATCGGCGTGACACCGACACCGCCCGCGACGAGGAGCGCGTTCGGCTTGGTCTGGTGCATGGTCGTGAAGGCGCCGTACGGGCCTTCGGCGAAGACGCGCGTACCGACCTTGATGTTGCGGACGTCGGCGCTGCCCTCGCCCAGTGCCTTCGCGGTGAGCCGCAGGTACTTGCCGTTCGGCGCCGCGGACAGCGAGAACGGGTTGGCCTGCCACCAGCGGTCCTTGGTCAGGAAGCGCCACAGGAAGAACTGGCCGGCCTTGGCGCCCAGCCGGTCCAGGTCCTTGCCCTCGATGTAGACCGAGACGACGTTGTGCGCCTCCGGCACGACCGCGGCGACCCGGAACTGGTGGCGCCAGTTGCGCCAGAACGGGAGCACCAACCGTCCGATCACGACAGAACCGAGCGCGAACGCCCAGAGGCCCCACCAGTAGCCGGTCGCGAGCGCGGACTTGCGGAACGTGCTGCCGACCGCGACCTGGTGCGTGAACGCGAGGAAGATCGCGATGTAGGTGTAGAGGTGGATGAAGTGCCAGGTCTCGTAGGCCATCCTGCGCCGCGCGAAGCGGGCGGAGACCACGCCGACGACCATGATGATCGTCCACGCCACCAGCGCGCGGAGGATGCCTTCCAGCTCGGTCGCCTGCCGGATGATCTCGGCGATCGGGCCGGAGTCACCCGCGTTGCCGAACGCGATGAAGGTCAGGTGGCCGACGAGCATCCAGAAGATCGTGAAGCCGACCCAGCGGTGCCACGAGGTCAGCTTGTCCATGCCCAGCCGGCGGTCGAGCCACGGCAGCCTGGCGACCAGCAGCAGCTGGAACGCCATCGCGAGCGCGCCGTAGAGACCGGTCAGCCTGCCGAAGTTGACCAGCTTGTTCGAGCCGACGCCCGCCGCGTTGAACAGGTAGGTCACGAAGGCCGCGTTGGCCAGGAGGAACACATAGAGGCCGGCTTTGGCCAGCACCTTGTGCGGCGTCGCGCGCCCGGCCGGAGCCGGTCGCACGGAAGGCTGCAGGGTGGTCGTCACGGCGGGCTCCTCGGTCAGGCGGTCTCTGTCGGTGTGTCACGATCCTGGGTGTCAGAGCTGTGGCTCCGCTTTGCACGGGCTGTCGACTTCCTGTCGATCGAGCGAGGGGGCCATCAGGTGACGCACCATGAGCACGTGGACAAGGGGAACTCGGTTCGATTGCTCGTCGTCGACGACGAGCCGCACATCGCTGACCTGGTCGCGACGGTCGCCCGGTACGAGGGCTGGCAGGCCGCGACAGCGCTCAACGGCGAGGACGCGCTCAGAGAGGCCGCCGAGTTCCAGCCGGACATCGTCGTGCTCGACCTCATGCTGCCTGACCTGGACGGATTCACCGTTCTTGATCGGATGCGCGCGGCCGGCGCGATGGTGCCAGTGGTGTTCCTGACGGCTCGTGACGGCACCGCGGACCGTGTGGCGGGTCTCACCCGTGGCGGCGACGACTACCTCGTGAAGCCGTTCTCGGTGGAAGAGCTGATGGCGCGGCTTCGGGCCGTGCTGCGACGCTCGACGGGTCCGTCGTGGAAGCGCTCCGTGCTGAAGGTCGCAGACCTCGTGATGGACGAGGACACCCGTGAGGTCCGTCGCGGCGGCAAGTTGGTGACTCTGACGCCCACCGAGTACGAGCTCATTCGCTACCTGATGCGCCGCTCACCTGCCGTGCTGACGAAGGCGCAGATCCTCGACCACGTGTGGGAGTACGACTTCGGCGGCCGCTCCAACGTGGTCGAGCTGGTCATCTCCCACCTGCGCCGCAAGCTCGACGACGGCCACGAGCCGTTGATCCACACCGTGCGCGGTGTGGGGTACGTGCTTCGCCGAGCCGCGGAATGAAAAGGCGTCAGCTGCGCCTCGGCACGAGGCTCGCACTAGCGCTCGGCGCACTCGCGCTGGCGGTGTTCGCGATCGTCGGCACGGTCATGGTCACGTCGATGAAGACGTTCCTCGACCGGCGGCTCGACGACCAGATGGCGATGAGCCAGACGGCTTCGGCCAAGGATGTCGTGGCCTACGAGAAGGTCACGAAGATCCCGCCGGACTGGTTCGCCGTCGTGTACGTGATGGAGAACGGCGAGCTGCGCGCCCAGCCGGGCGAGCAGCAGCCGGAGGACAGGGAGGAGTTCGACGCCCTCGCGAAGAAGGCGTTGACCACCGAACACTTCGACACCGAGTACCTGCGCGGCAAGGGCAAGTTCCGGCTGCGCGCGTGCCCGATCGAGCCGAACGAGATCGTGCTGGTCAGTGCGGCCCCGATGGACGACAGGGACAGCACGCTCTCCCAGCTGATCACGGTCGGGGTGATCGCGTTCCTGGCCGCGCTCGCCACGCTGGTGGTGGGTGGCCAGGCACTGATCCGCAAGGGCATGCAGCCGCTGTCGAACATGGCCGACACCGCGCACGACATCTCGTCGCACGACCTGACCGACTCGGCTCACCTCACGGTGCGGGTGGACGGCAGCGGTGGCGGTGTCGAGGTCGAGGAGCTGCGCGAAGCGTTCAACACAATGCTCGCGCACATCGACTCTTCTTTGGCCGCACGCACGGCCGCAGAACAACGGCTGCGGCGGTTCATCGCCGACGCGTCACACGAGCTGCGCACGCCCTTGACGTCGTTGCGCGGCTATGCGGACCTCTTCCGGTACGCGGCGGCCAACGAGCCGGGCGAACGCGAGAAGCACCTGGAGAAGCTGCGGTCGGAGGCGTCGAGGATGAGCGTGCTGCTCGACGACCTGTTGTTGCTGGCACGCCTGGACTCCGCCGAGACCGAACCACCGTTGCGCCCGGAGGAGCTGGACCTGGCGGTGATCGCGGAGGCGGCGGCGGACGCGTTCCGCGCGGCCAGGCCGTCGCACTCGCTGGAGATCGACGCCGACACGGTGACCATGACCGCCGACCCGACCCGGCTGCGGCAGGTGCTCGACAACCTGCTGACCAACGCGGCCGTGCACACGCCGGCGGGCACCTCGGTGTCGGTGCGGGTGCGGTCCGAGAACGGCTGGGCGGTGGTGAAGGTGAGCGACACCGGCCCCGGCATCCCGGAGACCGACCAGGCACGGATCTTCGACAGGTTCTACCGCGTGGACGACTCGCGGACCCGCCAGCGCGGCGGCAGCGGCCTGGGCCTCGCCGTGGTGCAGTCACTGGTGGAGGTCCACGGCGGCACGATCGAACTGACCAGCCGGCCGGGGTCGACGACGTTCACGATCCGTCTCCCCCGCCACCTGGGCTAGCTGTTCGGCGTCTGCAAGTACCACCAACTGCGAGTTGGCGGTACTTGCAGACGCCCAAACTCATTCGGACTGCGAGCTGGTGGCCCACAGGTCGATGCCCGACTCGACGGCGTGCTTGTCGATCTCGGCGAGTTCGTCGTCGGTCAGCGGTGGCGCCTGCAGAGCCGCGAGGTTCTGCTCCAGCTGCCCGACGGACGAGGCACCGATCAACGCCGACGTGACGCGCGGGTCGCGAATCGTCCACGTCAACGCGAGCTGGGCCAGCGACTGGCCACGGGACTTCGCGATGTCGTTCAACGCCCGGATGCGGCCGAGGTTCTCCTCGGTCAGCAGGTCGGTCGACAGCGACTTGCCCTGCGCGGCACGGGAGTCGGACGGCACACCGTTGAGGTAGCGGTCGGTCAGCATGCCCTGCGCGAGCGGCGAGAACGCGATGCAGCCCGCGCCGACCTCCTCCAGCGCGTCCAGCAGCTCCGGCTCGATCCAGCGGTTCAGCATCGAGTAGCTCGGCTGGTGGATCAGCAGCGGCACACCGGCGGACCTGAGCAGCTCGGCCGCCTCGCGGGTCTTGGCCGGCGAGTAGGACGAGATGCCTGCGTAGAGCGCCTTGCCCTGCTGGACGGCGCTGACCAGCGCGCCCATCGTCTCCTCGAGCGGCGTCTCCGGGTCGAACCGGTGCGAGTAGAAGATGTCGACGTAGTCGAGGCCCGTCCGGGTGAGCGACTGGTCGAGCGAGCTCAGCAGGTACTTGCGGCTGCCCCACTCCCCGTACGGCCCCGGCCACATGTCGTAGCCGGCCTTGGTCGAAATGACGAGCTCGTCGCGGTACGGCCTGAGATCATCCTTCAGGATCTGCCCGAACGTGATCTCCGCCGAGCCGTAGGGCGGACCGTAGTTGTTGGCGAGGTCGAAGTGCGTGACTCCGAGGTCGAACGCCCGCCGAGCGATACCGCGGCCGAGCTCGTACGGCCGGTCGCCGCCGAAGTTGTGCCACAGGCCGAGCGAGATGGCGGGCAGCTTGAGGCCGCTGCGTCCCGTCCGCCGGTACGTCATCTGGTCGTAGCGCGCGCTATCCGCGAGGTAGGACATGGGGCCCACAATGTCACGCCGTAGTGAGACAGAGCAGGACATGAGACGCGCCGCCGAGGCGGGTGAGGTGCTCGATCTCTCGCGTCGCGGGGACAACGCGCTGAGCGCCAAAGCGATCCGTGCCCTGCTGCGTTCCGGCAGCATCGACCCACGCGGGGTCCGGGTCGTCGGCGCACGCGTGACTGGCCTGCTCGATCTCACCAACCTCCAGACCCCGGCATCGCTGGAACTGGACAAATGCGTGTTCGAGGAGCCGCCGTCCCTCTGCGACACCGAACTGCGTTCCCTGACGTTCGACGGATCCACGCTGCCGGGCCTCGACGCGTCCGGCCTGCAGACCCGCTACTTCGGGATGCGGAACGCCCGCTGCACGGGATTCCTGAACCTCGACAACGCGTACATCGACGGCCCGTTGCTGCTCCACAGCAGCAGTGTCGGTCTGATGTACGCGGCGGGTTTGCGCGTCAGCCGGCGCGTGGTCGCGTACCGGCTGTTCGCCACCGAGGTCCGGCTCGACGGCTGCGACATCGGCGGCGATCTGAACCTGTACGAGGCGGTGATCGTCAACGAGTCGGACACGGCCCTGGTCCTCAACAACGCCAAGATCGGTGGGGACGTCTACCTCGACGAAATCTTGGTCAAAGCGGGCGGCGAGGGCTGTGGGCTACTGATGATCGACGCGACGGCCGGCGCCCTGCACATGCGGGGAGCGGTGGTGCGCACCGCCGCGACCTGCGGGCTCAGCCTGGACGGCAGCCAATTCCAGGCCAACGTGCGGCTCAACGAGGGCTTCGACGCACGGTCGAAGCACGCCCCCACTTTCGGGACGGTCCGAATCGTCGGAGCCCGGATCGGCGGCAGCCTCACCATCCAGGGGTCGGTGCGCAACGACGACGGCCCTGCCGTGATCGTGCAGAAGTCGACGATCTCGGCAACGTTCTACCTCAGCGACACCGTGATCCAGGCGAACACCCCGCGGCCCGCAGTGGAGATCGACGAAACCGCCGTGAGCGGCACCCTGACCTTCCGGCCGGAGAAGCTGATCAACCACGGCGACGGCTACGAGCTCAGCCTGTCCAACACCAAGGTCGGGGACCCGTTGCGGCTCGACGTCCCGGAGTTGATGGAGGCAGAGCGCTTCACCGTGACGGTGAACGGCCTGACCTACCCCGAGCCTCCGGCCGACACAGGCGCGTGGCTCACCATGCTGCGAGACCACAACTTCCGGTACGAAGCCCAGCCGTACCAACAGCTCGCCGCCGTGTGCCGCGCCGCCGGCCACGAACACACCGCCCGCAAGGTCCTGATCGCCCAGCAACGCGATCTCCGCCGCCGCGGCGACCCCGGCAACAAGCTCTGGCACTGGTTCCTCGGCGTCACTCTGGGCTACGGCTACAAGCCGTCCAGAGCAGTGGTCGGACTGCTGGTCACGTTCCTGCTGTCGATCTGTCTGGTGTGGACGGCGGGCGAGTTCAACGGCCTGACACCGGCCAAGGACCGCCCCGCCGACTCCTGTTCACCCGTGAACAGGATCAGTCTTGCGGCCGATCTCGCGATCCCGCTGGTGAAGCTCGGCGGCACGCCGAGGTGCGAACTGGCGAACGGAACAGCCGGGCAATGGGCGACCGGAGCAGGCTGGGTCGTGCAGATCCTGGGTTGGTCGTTCGCCACGCTGAGCGTCGCGGGCTTTACCGGACTCGTTCGCAAAAGCTGACGAACTGTCACGTCGGAATGAGACGAGGGCCCGCCCACCTGGGCGAACCCTCGTTGTACAAGAGCCGGCGAGGGGAATCGAACCCCTAACCTTTCGCTTACAAGGCGAGTGCTCTGCCAATTGAGCTACGCCGGCCTGGCTCGTGTTCGCGAACATGGTAAGCGCCCCTTGCGGGTGCTACCTGCGGCGAACGGTCTGCTCTCAGTGTGATCGGATTGCTCCGACCGGAGTCGGACCAACCAACTGAGTGGCTCAAAGCGTCGGACCGACCGCCTTGACCAGGTCAGGAGGGTAACCAACGGACAGTGATCATGTCCTCCTTTTCGGGTCGCCCGATCGGAGGTGGCAGACGACACAGCAACAGTCGAAGGACTCCGCACGATCACACCACGGAGGTGCGCGAGATTTCCACGAACAACATGCACGGTCCCTCGCTGCCCGACGACACCACTGTTCACCTGGTACTCGATCTCGCATTGAAGATCGGTGAGGTCCAAATGGCCAGTGGTGCGGGCGCGGCCGACGTAACAGCCACGATTCTCTCAGTCACCGAGAGCTATGGACTTCCCCACACCGAAGTCGACGTGATCTACACCTCTATCAGCGTGTCGTGTCATCGAGGCACGGAGTCACCGCCGATCACCGCGGTACGGGTCGTCCGGCAGCGCAGTCTCGACTACACGCGGCTAGCGGCCGTCGAACATCTGGTGCGCAATCTCGGCCCGATCGAGGACGCGCACGCGAAGCTCGAAGACATCACCAACGCCAAGCACCCGTACCCGCGCTGGGTCGCCACCGTCGCGTGGGCCGGGATGGCCGCGGCCGTCGCGTTCCTCGTCGGCGGAGGGCTGGAGCTCGCGATCACCGCGTCGATCGTCACCGCCGTGATCGACAGGGTCGGCCGGATCCTCAACCGCCGTGCATTGCCGTTCTTCTTCCAGCAGGTCGTCGGCGGTGCGCTCGCCACGGGTGCGGCGCTGGCCGTCTACGCCACGGGGTTGCTGCCGAACGTCCGCCCGAGCCTGCTCGTCGCCGTCGGGATCGTCGTGCTGCTGTCGGGGCTCGCGCTGGTCAGCACCGTGCAGGACGCGATCTCCGGCTACAACGTCACCGCCGCGGGCCGCACCGTGGAAACAGTGCTGCTCAGCGCGGGCCTGATCGCGGGCGTCGCGCTCGCCATCCGCACCGCCGTCCACTTCGGACTCCCGATCCGGCTCACCGACCCGTTGCCGCCGTTGATCTCCGCGGTGCCGATGCAGTTCGCGGCCGGTGCGGCGACCAGTGGGTTCTTCGCGCTCGCCTGCTACGCCCGGCCCCGCGCGCTCGTCGCCGCCGCCATCTCCGGCGCGATCGGCACGGCCTCCTACGGCCTGGTCACCACCTTCGGTCTCGACGCACTGCTCGGATCGGCGGTGGCGGCCGCGATCACGGGGTTCGGCGGCGCGACGATGACCCGCCGGTTGCGCATTCCGACGCTCGTCGTCGTGCAGGCCGGCGTCGTTCCGCTGCTGCCGGGCTGGACCACTTACCGGGGCCTGTTCCAGCTCACCGCGGAGGGCGATCCGGCCGGTTTGAGCACGCTGGTGTTCGCGAGTGGCATTGCTCTCGCTCTGGCCGGAGGTGTCGTGTTCGGCGAGTACCTGGCCCAGCCAGTGCGCACCGGACTGAGCCGTTTGGAGCGCAAGCTCGCAGGTCCGCGCATGTCCGGGCCTCTCAAACCCACGAAGCGTCGTTTGGAGTGAAACTCGCTGTGACGGGGGTTACACGACACGCCCCGGACACGCGTCCGCACTAGCCTCAGAAACGTGAGCATGGACATTGGCGAGAACGGGGCGGAATTCGTAGTCGTGGCCAACCGGCTGCCGGTTGACCTGGAGCGCTTGCCTGACGGCACCGAGCGCTGGAAGCACAGCCCGGGAGGGCTGGTGAGCGCGCTCGAGCCGTTCCTCCGTTCACACAGCGGCGCGTGGGTCGGCTGGCCCGGCGTGTCCGACGCCGAGGTGGCACCGTTCGAAGACGACGGCCTGCTGCTGCACCCCGTGCCACTGTCCGCCAAAGAGGTCGAGGACTACTACGAGGGCTTCTCCAACGGCACCCTGTGGCCGCTCTACCACGACGTCGTCGCGCAGCCCGCGTTCCACCGGCACTGGTGGAACGCGTACGTGCGGGTCAACCAGCGGTTCGCCGACGCGACCGCGAAGATCGCCGCGCACGGCGCGACCGTGTGGGTGCAGGACTACCAGCTGCAGCTCGTCCCCGCGATGCTGCGCGACCAGCGGCCGGACCTGAAGATCGGCTTCTTCCTGCACATCCCGTTCCCGCCGGTCGAGCTGTACATGCAGCTGCCGTGGCGAACCGAGATCATCCGCGGCCTGCTCGGCGCGGATCTGATCGGCTTCCACCGCCCCGGCGGCGCGCAGAACTTCCTCTGGCTGGCCCGCCGGCTGGTCGGCCTCGAGCCCAGCCGCGGCACCGTTGGTGTCAGGACCCGGCCAGGTGTCGTGCAGGTCGGCGACCGCACGGTGCGCGTCGGCGCGTTCCCGATCTCGATCGACAGCGCCGGCCTGGACGCGGTGGCACGGCGCAAGGAGACGCAGGCCCGCGCGAGGCAGATTCGAGCGGATCTTGGCAACCCCAAGCGCATCCTTCTGGGCGTGGACCGTCTCGACTACACGAAGGGCATCGACGTCCGGATCCGCGCTCTGTACGAGCTGATCGCGGACGGACGCGTGGACCCCGAGGACGTCACGATGGTCCAGCTCGCCACGCCCAGCCGGGAGCGTGTCGACCACTACAAGACGATGCGTCAGGACATCGAACAGTCCGTCGGCCGGATCAACGGCGAGTTCGGACGAGTCGGCAAACCCGTCGTGCACTACCTCCACCAGTCGGTGAACCGCGAGGAACTCGTCGCGTTCATGAGCGCCGCGGACGTCATGGTCGTGACGCCGGTTCGTGACGGTATGAACCTCGTGTGCAAGGAGTACGTCGCCTGCCGATATGATCTTGGTGGAGCTCTGGTGCTCAGCGAGTTCGCCGGCGCTGCCGCAGAACTGACCAGTGCGTTCCTGGTGAACCCCCATGATCTGGACGGTGTCAAGAACGCACTGCAGGCCGCCCTCGACATCGATCCCGCTGAAGGCCGCCGTAGGATGCGCGCGCTGCGCCGCCAAGTTCTCACCCACGACGTTGACCGTTGGGCGAGGTCGTTCCTGGAGGCGTTGGGCACGCAGACCTCGGTCTGAATCATTTCAGATCCCACTGACCCATCGAGTGCTCCAGGAGGGGCGTTGACCGCCGAGGCCCTCCCCGCCGAACTGCGCCGAGCAATCGTGCAGCTGGCCCGAACCCCACGACTGCTGGTCGCCAGCGACTACGACGGAACACTCGCGCCGATCGTGAGCGACCCGGAGCAGGCACGCCCGCTCCCGGAGTCGGTGAACGCGCTGCGTTCTCTCGCGAGCTTGCACGAGACCACCTCTGCCGTGATCTCCGGTCGCGCGCTGCGCGACCTCGCAACCCTGTCCCGCCTGCCCGGCGAGGTCCACCTCGTCGGTTCACACGGCTCCGAGTTCGACGTCGGCTTCGTCCACGCGCTGGACGCGAACGCCAAGGCGTTGCTGCGGCGCATCGAAGCCGAGCTGGAACAGATCGTCGACGGCCACGAGGGCGTCCAGCTCGAGGTCAAGCCCGCCTCGGTCGCGGTGCACGTGCGCCGTGCCGCGAGCGAGGCCATCGGTGAGACGGTGCTCTCCGCCGTCCGCACCGGCCCGTGCACCTGGGAAGGTGTCCAGGTCACCGAGGGCAAGGCCGTCATCGAGCTCGCCGTCGTCGAGACCGACAAGGGCCACGCCCTCGACGTCCTGCGTCACCAGGTCGGCGCCACCGCGGCGATCTTCCTGGGTGACGACGTGACGGACGAGAAGGCGTTCGCGCGCCTGCACGGTCCGGACGTCGGTATCCGCGTCGGCGCCGGCGAGTCGCTGGCCGAGCACTACGTGAGCGACCCCGCTGACGTGGCCACGGTCCTCGCGTTCCTCTTGGAGGAGCGACGGGCGTGGCTGCACGGCGACCAGGCCGTGCCGATCGAGCGGCTGACCATGCTCGCCAACGAGCGCTCGGTCGCCCTCGTGACGCCCGATGCCAAGGTCAACTGGCTGTGCCACCCGGAGCCGGACTCCGCGGCGATCTTCGCAGACCTTCTGGGTGGTCCGGCCGCAGGCCACTTCTCGATCAAGCCGGAGCACGGGTCGCTGCCGCTGGGCCAGCGCTACCTGCCGGGCACGATGATCGTGGAGACCCGCTGGTCGCGGCTCCTGGTGACCGACTACCTGGAGCACGACCTCGCCTCGCACCGCACGGACCTGGTGCGCAGGATCTCCGGCTCGACCAACGCGGTGATCACGTTCGCGCCGCGCCCGGAGTTCGGTCAAGTGCCGGTGCGGTTCATCCGCGAGCGCGAAGGTCTGCGCGTAGTCGGCACCTCGGACCCGATGGTGCTGCGTTCGCCCGGCGTCGACTGGGAGATCACCTCCGACGGCGTTCAGGAGACCGCACGGGCGATCGTGCGTCCGCGCGAAGGCGCACCGGTGTTGCTGGAGCTGCGTTGCGGCACCGACGACATCTCCGAGCACGCGCAGGCCGAGTCCGTCCGTCGTGACCGCGCGTCCGGCTACTGGTCGGACTGGGCGGCGGGCCTCAGGCTCCCGCCCGTGCAGACGGACCTGGTGCTGCGCTCGGCTCTGACGCTGCGCGGCCTGGTGCACAAGGACTCCGGCTCGATCATGGCCGCGGCCACCACGTCGCTGCCCGAGGAGCTGGGCGGTGTCCGCAACTGGGACTACCGCTACTGCTGGCTGCGTGACGGCGCGATGACCGCCGCCGCGCTGGTGTCCGTGGGCTCCTTCGCGGAGGCCGACGGCTTCCTGGCGTGGCTGCACGGCGTCCTGCAGACCATCCCGGGTCCGGAGCGCCTGCACCCGCTGTACACGTTGCAAGGCACCCAGCTCGGCGCCGAGGCCGTGATCGACACGCTGCCCGGTTACGCGGGCTCGCGTCCGGTTCGCGTCGGCAACCTCGCCAACCAGCAGGTGCAGCTCGACGTGTTCGGCCCGGTGGTCGACCTGGTCGTCCAGCTGGCCACCGCGCGCGGCTCGCTGTCGGACCAGGACTGGAAGATGGCCCAGGCGATGGCCGAGGCCGTCTCGCGGCGCTGGCACGAGCCGGACCACGGCATCTGGGAGGAGCGGCACGCGCCGCGCCACCACGTGTACTCGAAGGTCATGTGCTGGCTGACCATCGACCGCGCGATCAAGCTCGGCGAGCAGTTCGGCCGGGATCTCGACCCGTCGTGGGTGACGTTGCGCGACACGATCGCCACGGACGTGCTGAAGAACGGCTGGAACGACGAGGTCCAGTCGTTCACCACGGCCTACGACGGTGACGACCTGGATGCGGCATCGCTCTTCGTCGGACTGTCGGGTCTGATCGACCCGGCCGACGAGCGGTTCCAGTCGACGGTCACCGCCATCGAGGCCGAGCTGCGGTCCGGCTCGACCGTGTACCGCTACCACCGCGACGACGGCCTGCCGGGCGACGAGGGCGGCTTCCACCTGTGCACGGCGTGGCTGATCGAGGCCTACCTGCTCACCGGCCGTCGCACCGAGGCCGAGGAGCTGTTCGGCCAGATCGTCGCGGCCGCCGGCCCCACCGGCCTGCTGCCCGAGGAGTACGACCCGATCGCCGAGCGCTCGCTGGGCAACCACCCGCAGGCCTACTCCCACCTGGGCCTGATCCGCTGCGCCCAGCTGCTCTCGCAGTGATCTGACCGCACTCGGGGACCTTCCACACCCGGAAGGTCCCCGAGTGCGTTTCACGGTCGTGGTGGCACCCGTTCCACGATCTTCGCGGTGCCCGGCGAACTGCCCTGCAGGGTGATCACATCGCCTCTGCCGAGATGAGCCCACGCCGGCGGCACGAACGGGCGCAACCGTGCCGTCGCACGTTCACCCGGCCCCAGCACGGGCTTGGACTCGATCCACAGCGCGGCCACTCGCCGATCGTTGCCCGTCAGGTCCCACGTCGGCCGCTGTCCCCTGGCGGGCAACGGTTCCGCGTCGTACGACAGTGTCAGCTCGACCCGCATCAGGCCCTGGATCGACTCCACGCAGCGCCACTGGAACCAGGCCTCGTCGAGGTCCATCTGGATCGCCGTCTCCGCCAGCAGCGCCCAATAACGCGGTGTCTGCCAGGTGTTGCCGTCGAACTCCCCCAGCAGGTCGAGCACCAGCTCCCACTCCTCGTGGTCGAGGTGGTCAAGCACGTCCGCGCTCTGCACCTCGGCCGGCACCAGTCCCGCAGCCAACCGCAACAGCTCACCTATCTCGCTGTCGTGTCTCCCCAACACCCGTGTATTCGATCACGGTCGCCCACCGGGGCGACCGGCGCGTCAGCTCAGCCCTCCTCACCCTTGCTGCTGCGACGCCCGTTCAGGCCCAGCACGTCCAGCGCCGACACCAGATCGTTCGCCACCAGCGCCCGCACCCCGTCGGGCAACGGCCCGTGATCCGGCGGCACCAACGCCTTCTTGAACCCCAGCCGAGCAGCCTCGGTCAGCCGCTTGCCGACGCCGTTGACCCGCCGGATCTCCCCCGCGAGCCCCACCTCGCCGAGCACCACCAGGTCGGCGGGCAACGCGATCTCCCGCTCCGCAGACGCCACCGCCAGCACGACCGCGAGGTCGGCGGCGGGCTCGACCAGCCGCATCCCGCCCACGGTCGCGGTGAACACGTCCTTCTGGAACAGGTTGACCTTCCCGCGCTTCTCCAGCACCGCCAGCGCCATCGAGATCCGCGCGGCGTCCAGACCGCTGACCGCACGCCGGGGTGCCGGCAGGTTCGTCTTGGCCACCAGCGCCTGCACCTCGCCGAGCATCGGCCGCTTGCCCTCGACGATCACCGTGACGCAGGTGCCCTCGACGGCCTTCTCGCGGCGCGTGAGGAACAGCCCCGACGGGTCCGGCACCCCGACGATGCCGTCGTCGCGCAGCTCGAAACAGCCCACCTCGTCCGCCGCGCCGTAGCGGTTCTTGATGCCGCGCAACAGCCTCAAACTCGAATGGCGATCGCCCTCGAACTGCAGCACCACGTCGACGAGGTGCTCCAGAACCCGAGGCCCCGCAACGGATCCGTCCTTGGTGACGTGCCCGACCAGCACGACGGGGAGGCCGCGTTCCTTGGCCATCGCGATCAGTCCTGCTGCGACGGTCCGCACCTGCGTGACACCGCCGGGCACACCGTCGACGCTCACGGTCGACATGGTCTGGATGGAGTCGACGATCAGCATCGACGGCTTCACCTGGTCGACCTGGCCGAGCAACGCGCTGAGCTCGCTCTCGGCCGCCAGGTACATCTCGTGGTGCAGGTTGCCGGTGCGTTCCGCGCGCAGCCGCACCTGACCGGCGGACTCCTCGCCCGTGACGTAGAGGCAGCGGCCGTGGCCTTCTGCCCAGCGGTGCGCGGTCTCCAGCAGCAACGTCGACTTGCCACACCGGGCTCGCCGGCCAGCAGCACGACGGCACCCGGCACGAGACCGCCGCCCAGCACGCGGTCGAACTCGCTGACGCCCGTCGTGAGCGCCCGCGCCGACTCGATGTCGACCTCGCCGATCGGCCGGGCAGCCGACGTCGGCGCACCGGCCACGACGCGGGTCACCGACGCCGTGCCACGTTCCTCGATGCTGCCCCAGGCCTGGCACTCGGGGCAGCGGCCGAACCACTTCGCCACCTCGTGCCCGCACTCGGCACAACGGAAGATCGGCCGCGCTGTCTTCGCCACGGGATCGAACGTTAGAGCACGACACCGACAGTGTTTGTTGGCCGCCGCTTCGCAGACGGCGGCGAGTTCGCCGGGAAGTCGGTCATCCGGCCACCGCTTCGGGCCGAATCGCCTGCGGCGGTTGACCCGAAGAGGTGACCGGATGACCGACGCGAACTCGCGTCCCAGGTCAGACACCCGGTCAAAGAAACTTCGAAGATTTTTGGCAGGTTTGTCGATCCGGTGTCGCGCCCGTTCGACGCATCAGTGGAAGGACACGACAGCCTGGAGGACACAGTGACCACCGCTAACCCGACCCAGACCCGCAAGTCCACCGTCGGCCGCTACGCCACCGTCGTCACCCGCGTGCTGACCGGCCTGCTGTTCGCCACGACCGGTCTCAACGGCTTCCTGATGTTCATGCCCGCACCTGACCCAAGTACGTTGGCCCCCGAAGGCGTGGCCTTCAACGCCGCGCTCTACGCGACCGGGTACATGGTGCAGCTCGCGTCCGGTGTCCAGCTGCTCTCCGGCCTCTTGCTGATCATCGGCCGGTTCGTGCCGCTGGCGCTCGCGATGCTGGCCCCGATGGTCGTGAACATCTTCCTGTTCCACATTTTCCTGGAGCCGAGCGGCATGGTCATGGCGCTGCTGGTGGTCGCGGCCGAGATCGGCCTGGCGTGGGCCTATCGCGACAAGTTCCGGCCGATGCTCAAGGCCGCCTGACCGAACGACGACGAACGCCGCCCCCTCACCAGGAGGGAGCGGCGTTTGTCATGTCGCGAGTTCGTGTCGGTCGTCCGGTTACCTCTTCGGGTCAACCGCCGCAGGCGATTCGGCCCGAAGCGGTGGCCGGACGACCGACTTGCAGACGAACTCGCCGCCGCCTGCGGAGCAGCGGCCAAAACTCAGTGACCGCCGGTTTCGTGGCCTTCGCTGACGCGCTTGTGCTCGGACGGCGCGATCGGCACCTCGAGCGTGACCGAACCAGCCTTCTCGAAGAGGAACGTGATCTTGATGGTCTGCGCGGCCACCACGTCACGGTTGATCTTCTTCAACGTGCAGCGGATCTGCAGCACCTCGAGGTCGTCGGGAATCGCGGCCGACGAGGAGGTCGGCGCGACGGACGAGCCGGAAGGCCGGCCGGACGACGGCGACACGGAGCCCGAGGTCGGGGCGACCGAAGACGACGACGGGGCAGACGACGGCGCACCGGACGTCGGCGACACCGAAGAAGAAGGCGCATGCGACGAAGACGGCGCGTGCGAGGACGACGGGGCGTGCCCGGAGGACGAAGGCGCGGAGGTCTTCGTCGGCGCCTTCGAGGCGTCGTACTCGGCCTGCAGCGCGTACCGCGGCGGGATGTCCTTGCCACCCACGACCTCGGCCTCGCCCTCAGCGGCGTCGGACTTGATCGACAGCAGCTTGTCCGGGTTCTCGCCCGTGTTCGCGATGACGAAGGTCATCGGCACGTCTTCACCCTCGTGGTAGCGGTTGCCATCCGGCGGGAACGCCAGCATGACGTTGCGCACCGCGATCGGGCCCGCGTTGCCGCTCGCACCGTCGACGGCAGCGACCTGGGTGTCGGTCTGGGTGACCTGACCGGCGCTGCAGCCGACCGCCACCAGGCCGAGGCCCGCGGCCAGCGCTGCCGTCACGATCATCCGGCGAGACACTCCTGAATTCACGGCTCCAGCGTCCTTCCTAGGGAACAACCACCAGGCAAGGAGCCTAACCGGGGCCCGAAAAGCGGACTCGACGTGGTGCCAATCGATCTTGACACCCCCGTACGTTGCACGCGAACAGGTGGTTTGTCAACCCCCCGCATGGCCCTGACCAGCACTAACGGATCATCGAGCTGCGTTCGAAGCCTTGCCGGACGTGTTAGGATGGAGGAAGCGAAAGGGGCAGAGGACACATGGTTTTCAAGGTCGGAGAGACCGTCGTCTACCCGCACCACGGTGCCGCTCTCATCGAAGCAATCGAGACCCGCGTGATCAAGGGCGAGGAAAAGAAGTACCTCGTTCTCAAGGTGGCGCAGGGCGACCTCACCGTTCGGGTTCCCGCTGACAACGCCGAGATCGTAGGCGTGCGTGACGTTGTCGGCCAGGAAGGGCTCGACCGGGTCTTCGAGGTCTTGCGTGCTCCCCACACCGAGGAGCCGACCAACTGGTCTCGGCGGTACAAGGCCAACCTTGAGAAGCTCGCCTCCGGCGACGTGAACAAGGTTGCGGAAGTGGTGCGCGACCTCTGGCGGCGCGAGAAGGATCGCGGGTTGTCCGCCGGCGAGAAGCGGATGCTGGCGAAGGCGCGGCAGATACTGGTCAGCGAGCTGGCGCTGGCCGAGGGTACCGACGAGGACAAGGCCGAGGTTCTCCTCGACGAAGTTCTCGCCACCGCGTCGTAGTTCTCACAATCACAAAACACAGAGCATCGGATAACGCCGCAAGATGAGTGTTGTCGCGCTCGTTCCTGCGGCTGGGCGGGGTGAGCGTCTGGGCTACGGGATGCCCAAGGCGCTCGTGCCGGTCAACGGAGTACCGCTGCTGACCCGTGCCGTTCAAGGTCTGTTCGCCTCAGGCCAGGTGCAGCACGTCGTCATCGCCGCGCCACCGTCCGATGTGGACTTGGTGCACAACGCAACCGCCTCGCTGGCTCCGGCCGGCGGGGCGGTGCACGTGCTTTCAGGGGGCGCCGAACGCACCGACTCGGTGCGCCTCGCCCTCGAACACGCGCTCCGCGTGATTCCGGACACCTCGATCGTGCTGGTCCACGACGCTGCTCGCGCCTTCACCCCTCCCGAGGTCATCGCCGACGTCGTGGCCGCGGTGCGCGACGGGCACGACGCCGTCATCCCTGTGCTTCCGGTGGCCGACACGATCAAGCAGGTGAACGAGGTCGGAGTAGTCGTCTCCACACCTGACCGGACCGGTCTGCGGGTCGTCCAGACCCCGCAGGGTTTCCGCGCCGAGATTCTCAAAGCCGCCTATTGCTCCGGTATTGCCGCGACTGATGACGCTGGTCTCGTAGAGAAAAACGGCGGCACGGTCCACACGGTTCCCGGACACGCCCATGCCATGAAGATCACCACCCCGTTCGACCTCGCGGTCGCGGAAGCACTTTTCAGCGGAGGCCAGGAGTGAGGATCGGCCAGGGCGTCGACGTCCACCCGATCGAGGCAGGTCGCGAGTGCTGGATCGCCGGGCTGCTGTGGGAGGGAGTCGACGGGTGCGCGGGTCATTCCGACGGTGACGTCGCCTCGCACGCGTTGTGTGACGCACTGCTCTCCGCGGCAGGCCTCGGCGACCTGGGCGCCGTCTTCGGCACCTCCGATCCACGCTGGTCGGGCGCGCACGGCGTGGTTCTGCTCACGGAGGTGCGCCGCCTCGTCGAAGAGGCCGGATACCGTGTGGCGAACGCCACAGTTCAGGTCATCGGCAACCAGCCGCGCATCGGCAAACGCCGCGAAGAGGCGCAGAAAACGCTTTCCGAGGCCATCGGCGGCCCTGTCTCCGTCGCGGGCACCACCACCGACGGGCTCGGTCTCACAGGGCGAAACGAAGGAATCGCGGCGATCGCCACGGCGTTGCTGATCAGCGTAACCTGACCGCATGGCCACGCTTTCGGAACCACAGCGCGAACTTCTGGATAGCCCGAACTACGCCACGGTCGCGACGCTGAGCAAGGACGGCAGCCCGCAGACCTCCGTCGTGTGGATCAAGCGCGACGGCGACGACGTGCTGTTCTCCACCGTGATCGGCCGTGCGAAACAACGCCACCTCCAGCGCGACCCGCGGGTGAGCATCACCGTGATCAACAAGGACAACCCGTACCAGTACACGGAGTTCCGCGGCGCCGCGTCGCTGACGACCGAGGGCGGGTTCGACCTCATCAACGAGCTGTCGCACAAGTACATCGGCAAGGACTACCCGGGCGACGTCGGCACGGACAACGTGCGCGTCATCGTCCGCGTGAACGTGACCAAGACGACCGGAAACCTCTAGTCCGGCAGCTTCAGGACAGCGGTGCCGCCGTCGAGGTCCACCCGGCTTCCCGGCGGCGCGGCGTCACCCTCCTCGTCGCGCAGCTGCCGCTCCTCCTTGCGGTACTCGATCTCGTCGCGCTTGCCCGCCTCGAACGTCGCGCCGAGTTCGCCGATTCCGGCCGTGGCCATCGGCGTGCCCTTCTTCCCCCGCGCGAACCGTTCGATCACGGCGAGCACGAACAGAGCGGCCACCAACGCCGGTAACGACATCGCGAAAAGGAACCCCAGGCTCATACCTGGACAACTCCGGCCACGGCGCTGTGGTTCCCGCCACTACCATGACGCCGGTGCCCAAGTACGACGTTTGTCTCTCGTTCGCCGGTGAAGACCGCCCCTACGTCGACGAGGTGGCCCGCCACCTCTCCGAACTGGGCGTATCCCGTTTCTACGACACCGACGAGCAAGCCGATCTCTGGGGCAAGAACCTCGTCGAGCACCTCGACCAGATCTACCGCGTGGACTCGCGCTTCTGCGTGATGTTCGTTTCCGAGCACTACGCGCGGAAGATGTGGACCAAGCACGAGCGGCAGTCCGCGTTCGACCGCGCGCTGGTCTCCGACACCGAGTACGTGCTGCCCGTGCGGTTCGACGACACCGTGATCCCCGCGTTGCGCGTCGGGACCGGCTACCTCGACCTGCGTCGCCTCACCCCGCGCGAACTGGCCGAGAAGATCGCGGAGAAGGTGGGCGTCGAGGTCGGTCCACCGCCGGCCGGCTGGGAGTACCAGCTGTTCTCGGACACGGTCACGACCAACATGGCCAAGCTGAAGGACAAACAGCTCAGCCACGGGATGGCCTTCGCGGCGAACGTGCGCACGCACACCACGGACACCGACGCGCTCGACTACTTCAAGGCGCGCTCGCGCGTGTTCGACGACATCGTCAACAGCGTCTCGAACGTGCTCTCGGCGGGTAACCAGCAGTGGGCGTTCGGACCGGCGAACAAGCCGGGCGACGCCGACCGGATCCGGCACCTGGCCGGGACGTTCCTCAAGGCGTACGAGAACCTGCTCGACTGGGCGGCCGACCTGCGCGGCACCGCGACGCCTGACCACCTGCGCGCGCTCTACGCGGCCGCGGCGCGGCTCGCCGATCACCCGCTGAAGCAGATCGAGGAGTTCGTCGAGCACTTCGCCGCCGCTGCCCAGCGCGGTGCCGGCGACCTGACGCTGACCATCGAGTACGACCCGTCGGAGGTCGAGGCCGAGCTCACAAAGGTCCAGACCACCTAGCCGTTCGGCACGTACAGTCGGGGCGTGACGATCCGCGCTGCACTCTTCGACTTCTCCGGCACGCTCTTCCGGCTCGAGCACCCCGAGCTGGCGTCCAACGCGGACCTGATGCGTGCGCTCACCGCCCCCGTCGGCATCGCCGACGGCATGGACCCCGAGCTCGTGGACGCGTGGTACCGGCGCGACCTCGACCCCGACGTCCACCGCTGGGTGCACGTGAAGGTCCTCAACGACGCACTCGTGCCCAATGCGGAGGCGCTCTACGACCAGCTGATCGACGCCGAGTCGTGGCAGCCCTACCCGGACACCAGTGCCGCGCTGGAGCACCTCGCCGACATCCCCGTCGCGGTCGTCAGCAACATCGGCTGGGACATCCGCCCGGTGTTCGAGCGGTTCGGCCTCACCCACCTCGTGGACGAGTTCGTCCTCTCCTACGAGGAGGGCGTCATCAAGCCGGACCCGAAGATCTTCACCACCGCGTGCGAACGGCTCGGCGTCGATCCGGCGGACGCGGTGATGGTCGGCGACAGCGAGGAGGCGGACGGCGGAGCCGAGGCGATCGGCTGCTCCTTCCGGCTTGTCAATCCGGTTCCGACGAGTGACCGCCCCAATGCTCTTTTGGATGTGGCCCGTACCATTCCCGTGTGAGCCTCCACATCTACGACACGGCGAGCCGGAGCATGCGGGAGTTCCACCCGCAGGTCAACGGAACGGCGTCGATCTACGTGTGTGGGGCGACCGTGCAGGGCATCCCGCACATCGGCCACGTCCGCAGCGGCCTGAACTTCGACGTTCTGCGTCGCTGGCTCGCACGCGACGGCGCCGACGTGACGCTGATCCGCAACGTCACCGACATCGACGACAAGATCCTCACCAAGGCCGCAGAGCACAACAGGCCGTGGTGGGAATGGGCGTACACGCACGAGCGCGCCTTCGAGGACGCCTACGACGCGCTGGGCTGCTTGCCGCCGTCGTACGCGCCGCGCGCCACGGGTCACGTGACGCAGATGGTCGAGCTGATGCAGCGGCTGATCGACAAGGGTCACGCGTACGACGTCGACGGTGACGTCTACTTCGACGTGCGCTCGTTCCCCGAGTACGGCGCGTTGTCCGGGCAGAAGCTCGACTCCGTGGAGCAGGGTGAGACCGCGGTGCGCGGCAAGCGCGACGCACGCGACTTCACGCTGTGGAAGGCCGCCAAGCCCGGCGAGCCGTCCTGGCCGACGCCGTGGGGCAACGGCAGGCCCGGCTGGCACCTCGAGTGCTCTGCGATGGCCACGACGTACCTCGGCAGCACGTTCGACATCCACGGCGGCGGGCTCGATCTGATCTTCCCGCACCACGAGAACGAGCAGGCCCAGTCGCGCGCGGCCGGCGACGGCTTCGCCAACTACTGGATGCACAACTACTGGGTGACGCTGTCCGGCGAGAAGATGGCCAAGTCGCTCGGCAACACCGTGTCCATCCCGGCGATGCTGAACAAGGTCCGCGCGCAGGAGCTGCGGTACTACCTGGTCTCGCCGCACTACCGCTCACACATCGAGTACTCGGAAGGCGCGCTGGCGGAGGCGGTGACCGCGTACGGCCGCATCGAGTCGTTCCTGCGTCGCGTCGTCGAGCGCGTGGGCCGGGTCGAGCTGCGTGGCGACATGTGCCCGGACTTCGTCGTTGCGATGGACAACGATCTGAACACGCCCCAAGCCGTGGCGGCACTGCACAACAAGGTGCGCCAGGGCAACACGGCGCTCGCCGACGGCGACCACGACGCGGCCCGCGAGGCCGCCGAGTGCGTTCGCCGCATGGCCGACATCCTCGGCGTCGACCCGTTGTCGCCGAAGTGGAACGACGTCTCGTCTGCCGATCTCGGCATGCGGCAGGCGTTGACCACGCTCGTGGATCGGCTGCTCGTCGAGCGCCTGGAAGCCCGCAAGAGCAGGGACTTCGCGCGTGCTGACGCGTTGCGCGACCAGCTGCTCGATGCGGGCATCGCCGTCGAGGACACCCCCGACGGTCCGCAGTGGACTTTGAAGGACGACTGACTTCCGTGGCTGGCAACTCCAAGCGCAAGGGCGCGATGCGCAATCCGGGCTCGAAGAAGGGCGCGGTCGTCGGCTCCGGCGGACAGAAGTCCAAGGGGCTGCAGGGCAAGGGCCCGACTCCGAAGGCGTCGGAGCGCCCGAACCACCCCGCGTACAAGCGGGCCAAGGTGGCCGCGAAGACCGAGGCGGTCAAGACGCAGCGGCGTCAGAAGACCGAGAAGGCCTACGCGGAGACCGTGGCGGGCCGCAACCCCGTCGTCGAGTGTCTGCGCGCGGGCACGCCGGCGACGGCGCTGTACGTGGCGCTGGGCATCGACGCGGACGACCGCGTGGCAGAGGCCGTGCGTCTGGCCGCCGACCGGGGCATCTCCGTGCTGGAGGTGGCCCGCGGCGAGCTCGACCGGATCACCGGTGGAGCGATGCACCAGGGCCTGGGCCTGCAGGTGCCCCCGTTCGAGTACGCGTCGCCGAACGAGCTGCTGGAACTGGCGCAGCGCGCCGGTGACCCGCCGCTGCTGGTGGCGCTGGACGGCGTGACCGACCCGCGCAACCTGGGTGCCGTCGTGCGGTCCGCCGCGGCGTTCGGCGCCCACGGCGTGGTTTCGGCTCACCTCGCCGCAACTGGTCTCTCG
>NZ_VSRL01000119.1 GCF_012184385.1 Lentzea indica | reverse complement strand
CCGCGGCGGGCACCCGGCGATCTCCACGTCGACCGGCACCACGTCCCGCACCGCTCCGGCCACCCCGTACGCGCCCGCGAACACACCGCAGTTCCGCGCACAGTCACCGACCGCCACCACCAGCTTCGGGGCCGGGACCGCGTCGAACGTCCGTCGCAGCGGCTCGGCCATGTTCCTGGTCACGACCCCGGTGACCAGCAGCACGTCGGCGTGCCGCGGCGATGCCACCAGCCGCGCCCCGTACCGCTCACCGTCGTAGACAGGGCCGAACGCAGAACCGATCTCGACCTCACACCCGTTGCACGAGCCGGCGTCGACGTGCCGGATCTGCACCGACCCGCTCAGCGCCGCCGCCTGAGCCGGTCGGTCGGCGGTGGGCAGCGGTGGCGCCGGTTCAGCCACTCGTCCTGTTCTGAGGATCTTGCGCCACAAACTCAGCACGCTTCAGCTCCCGCGATGGAGTCGGCATCAGAGAAGGGAGGGTGCGGTCGCCCCGCCTCGGGGGACGGACACGGGGTGACCGCGGCTCAACCGCTGTGCGGCCCTGGCGGACCGGCGGCGCCTTTGAGCAGCTCGGCCTGTCCGGAGAGCACGCCCAGGAGGATCCGTCGCGTCACGGCCGGCAGTCCGGCCCTGAAGAACTCCGCCTCGAGTTGGTACAGCGGCCTGTTCACCCGCGAACCCTCCATCCCGCGCGAAGCTCACGAGCTGGTCGCACGCTTCAGCACTTGCTAACCTTAGCAAGTCTGAAAAGGCGCACAGCTTTGAGCGGGAGTCGGGCATGACGGCGGGGACGCGCGACCATCGGCTGTCCACCAGGACCGTGCCGTGACCGGCACTCCGGAGCGCCTGAGGGTTCTCGTCGCCGACGCGTCGCCGTTCTTCCGCGACGCGCTGCGAGACGTTCTCGAGAACACCGCCGATATCGAGGTGGTCGCGGTCGCGGGAACAGCGGATGACGCGATCCGGCTGGCAGAGCACCACGTGCCCGCTGTCGCCGTCGTGGACGTCCACCTGTCGGGAGACGGACTGCACGCGTTGCGCCGGATCCATCAGAGAGCGTCCGAGGTCAAGCTCGTGGCGTTGTGCGGCCTCATCGACGCCCCGTCCGAGTCCGAGCTCAGAGAGCTCGGCGTGGTCGAGTACGTGATCAAGGGCGTGCCGAACCGCAAGATCGTCGCGGCGATCCGCAGAGCAGCGGATCCGCGTTGACCACAGGAGTCACACCCGATGACGTTGCGTGGGACCAGGCCCAATCCGTTCCAATGGCTTTGGTACGCGGTCGGTGGGCGACTGCCGCAACGATGCAATCCCTGGGTCCTGCACGACGTCACCTGCCGCCTGTGGGCGGTACGGCACTTCGTGCGCGGGTTCGTCCAGATGTCGCCGATCCTGCTGTTGCTTCTGCTGCCAGGACCGCTCGACATCAGAATCCTCTCGATCCTCCTGGGCATGTCCGTCGGCTACCTCTACTCGATGACCTACATGTGGCACACGACCGAGCACCGGCTGGTCAAACAGGGTTATCAGCGCGGCCTCGGCGAGCAGACCCGCCGGGCCAGACACGCGGAGGCGGACGCTCGCGCCATGGCGGCGTACGAGCGGCTGTACCGCGGCACCACGCCACCCGACTGACCCAGCGCCGTGTTCCGCTACGCATTGTTACGCCACCCAGGTGATGCCCCTGGCTCCTGGTAACGCTGCGTACGTGGACCTCGATCAGCGGACCGTGACCGCTCTTCCGATCGAGGAATCCGATCTTCAGGAGTACCGCGCGTATCTGCAGCGCGGCGAGACCAGGTTGTCGACCCTGCACCGTGTCGCCGGCGCGTTCCTCAGTGGCGCGGGACTCCTGACCTTGTTGCCGCTCCTGGTGGGCGGCACGTTCTCGGGTCTGCTGGCGCTGATCCTGTTCTACGAGTCGCCCGGTCTGCCCGCGCCGGGGTCGGCGCAGCGGTGGCTCGCGCTGGCGCCGGTCCTCGCCTCCGTCGGACTTCCGCTGGCCGCGATGTACCTGCTCATCCGCGACCTCGTCCTCTTCTACTTCACCGCACGCACGTTCCACGAGGAGAAGAACGGCGTGATCTACCCGCGGTTCGTGCTCTCCGGGATCCTCGTGTCGGAGTCCTCGCTGCGGGACTTCTCCCAGCTGGAGCGTGCGCGCGGCGACAACTACGTGCGGAACCTCCTGGTGCCGAGTCCGCCCAAGCTCAAGAAGAAGATCCTCAAGGAGGCGCAGTCGATCGGCGACCTGGCCGGCGTCTCGATCGGCGAGCACGACGGGTTCGTCGCCGAGGAACTGCGCCAGTACGTGTTGCGCCAGACGGGTTCCCACACGCGCACCCTGGCCGAGGAGTCCGCGAAGATGGAGGCCTCGATCGCCAGGCATCTGCGTTTCCTGCGCGGTCTCGTGCTGCGCTACGCCAAGGCGTTCCTGCTGACGATCGCGACCACTGTGGTGGCGTTGGCCGCGAACGGCGTCCTCACGCTGCTGCGTCCGATCGACGGGAAGAGCGTCACCGGCGTGAACGGGGCGTACGTGTGGATGACCACCATGGCCATCTACGCGGGGTGGGCTCTGGTGTCCACGATCATCGTCCGCCAGCCGGTGATCTGGTTGTACGCGGACTCCAGCAGGGACAAGATCAGCCGGACTCCTCGTCCGCTGCTGAGGTTCGAGCAGTCCACCCTCGCCGTGACCACCTTGATCTCGGGGATCATCGCGATAGACCTGTTCATGGCCGCACCGCCGACCACGGGTGTCGGCTGGGGTCTCGCCCTGGCCACCGCGGGCGTCATCCTCGCGACGTTCATCGTCGCCGGCCATGCCTTCGTCAGTGAACGACCGGAAGGACGCTGAATCCGTGACCGCAGAAGAGGATTCCCGCCTGCTCACCACCATCGAGAGGCGCGTGGGCAAGCTGAGCAGCCAGCTCGACGCGCTCGAGTTCGAGTACCGGCAGGCCGGTCAGAACCTGAACACGACGGCAGCCCAGGACGTCAAGGCGATCCGCGAAGCCAGGGAGGAAGCCGAGCGGATCACCACGATCCTGCGCGGCACCGAGCTGTTCGGCCGCTACGCCCAAGACGCCGATCATCACTTCAGGGTCGCCAACCGCTGGCGCACGAGCGCGGTGCTGGTGCTCATGTCGATGCCCCTCATCGCGGTGCTGCTGTCCACAGTGGCCGCATTGGGCAACGTCACCGCCGCAATCGCCCTCGCACCGATGCTCGCCTTGTTCGTCTACGCCTCGGTCGAGTCGCACAACCACCGCCGCCGCGAGTTCGACCGGCGCCGCATCTCCCTGAGGGTGTCCGCGATCGAGGCGTTCACCAAGCAGCGCCGGGAGAACGGCAAGCCGGGAGACCGCAAGACCGCGGAAGACCTCATGGACGACTTCGTGCGCAAGCACTTCATCGAACCGGATCTGGACTCCAACGACATGTCCTACGTGGGACCGCGGTTCAGTCTCGTGACCGTGCTCAGTCGCAACAACAAGGAACCGGATGCGAAACCGAAGGCGCAGTAGCGCTGTGGTGGTGTGCTGCGCGACCGCCGGTTCTAGGCTGCGTGGCATGGTCGATGACGACGCTGTCGCCGGGCGCAGGTTCAAGGTCACCGCGGAGATCGAGGCGACCGGTCGTCCACGACCGGCATTGCCTGACTTCGCGGTGTTGTTCGAGGTGTGTGCGTGTGGACGGTCGTCGTGTGGGTGGTGCGCCGGCTTTCAGGTGACCCCGCGTACGGCGGCCGTGTTGTGGAGCATGGCGGGGCTGCTCGCCGATCACGCGTATGACGATGTGATCGAGTACGGCGATGACCCGGTGACGACGTCCGTGCAGTGGTCGGTGTTCGACGAGTTCCCGCGAATCACGTGGAGGCAGAACGCGATCTGGCGTCGTCAGGCGGCCCGGTCGTTCGACGACCTGGCTGAGGATCTGGTGGCGGGGCGGGTACCGCAACCGTGTTGTGCCGCGGAGGAGATGGCGTTGCACCTCATGCTGAGCTACGCGAGCGACGCGGTCGCCGACGGCTGGTCAGGCCTGGAGAACGACTTCAGTGCCCTCCCGGAGCACAGCGACGATCTCGACTGGGACCTGCTGAGGGAGGTCCTGTTCCAGGACAGCGACATTCTCGAGCTGTTCGATCCCAGCCGGGACGGCATCGAGGACCCGGACGACGAGCAGAACCGGTACTTGCGGATGGGCGACTACACCGCGCCCGCGTGGTTCACGCCCTTCGACGACATGTCGTCACGTGATCCTCGCAGGCCGTTCCGGCGCTGACCACGACGCCGGGTGCGCCGTGCACGGGATCGTCTTCAGTCCGGGGAATGCTGGGGCTGATCGAGCTCAGGCAGTGCGGGGACGGACCTCAGCGCGCGGTTGTGGCGCGGTTCGGTCCGCGTCTTGGCCACGTCGACCTGACGGATCAGCTCGTTGCGGACCTCGTTGAGTGCGGCAGGCAGATCCTTCTCGGACGAGGTGGCGACGAGGTGCAGGCGGGGAGTGCGGTTGATCCAGCACTCCAGAGTGACTCGTTGCTCGACGCCGCGACGGTCCTTCACGCTGATCTCGAGGTCGACCTGCTCGTCGCGGAACGACCGCAGTCGCGAGCCGAGTGCGGCCAGACGTTCCGCGACCCAGTCGCGTTCGTTCGCGAGGAAGCCGGTGGCGAGGTGCAGCCGCTTGGTGATCACCGCGGTGTCCTCTGGCAGTTCGCTCATCTGCTCACTTGCTCCTTTGTGCGGACCACGAAGTGGGCCTGGTGGATCAACGGAAGCGGGACGCTCCACTGTGGACGCTCCACTGTGGACGGTTTAGCCGAGTGGCCGGCGCGCCTGGTCCGGGATGTGACCGTGCAAGCTCAGCCTGCGCATCTCGGCGTGCTCCCGCGGCGCGGGCAGCGTGATGCGATGCCCGTCCAGCGTGGCCAGGTCGATGGTGTGCACGGGGCGCGAGACGAACCCGTCGAGCCGAGCCCGGCGCCCGAGGCCGATGAGGTGGTAGTAGCTCAGCCAGAGGGCATCGCCCAGTTCGGTGAGCAACGCGTGCCGAGGCCGCTTGGCAGCCGGGCTGGCCGGTGGGGCGATGGGAAGGTGGGATGCCGACATCATGCCGGGACTCCCGTCCCCGGCCGGAAAAACAGCCGGTTCAGTTTTTCGCCGAGTACGACATGAGCTTGACCGCCCACGTACGAGGTGTTCCCGGCAAAATCAACTCTACACCTATTCCGCTGTGATCGACCAAATGTGCAGCCAGATTTTTCATCAACCGATCACCGCAGGTGGGGGCACCTTCTGTCGATCTGGCAAATGCTGGGCAGGAAATATCGTGAGCGCGTAACATGGTGGTCAATAGCACAATTCAGCAGATCGCAGTATCTCGATTCGGCTTGCTGGTGGGCCGCAATGTCCCTCCGGACCGGTCGTGTATGCGACCAGGAACGGAGCAACGACATGAGCACACCGATGCGGACGACCGAGGTGCTGACCACCGAGCGGCTGCTGTTGCGGCCGTGGCTGGTCGACGACGCGCAGGCCGCACTGGAGATCTACGGGCACGCCGAGGTGACTCGATGGCTGAGCCCCGACATGGATCAGGTGCTGGATCTGGCGGCCATGCGGTTGTTGTTGCAGCAGTGGATCGCCGAAGGTGCCCGGCTGCCGGCTCCGGCCGGACGATGGGCGATCCAGCGCACCGCTGACGACCAGGTGATCGGCGGCGCCATCCTGCTCCCGCTTCCTCCCGGCAACGAGGACTTCGAGATCGGCTGGCAACTGCGCCCCGATGCCTGGGGCAACGGCTATGCCACCGAAAGCACTCACGCACTCGCCACGTGGGCGTTCAGCCAGGACGTCCAGGAAATCTTCGCCGTCGTACGACCCGGCAACACACGCGCCGCAGCCACGGTCCGGAAGAACGGCATGCACTGGGTCGGCGAGACCACGAAGTACTTCGGCGTCGAACTGCAGGTGTTCCGTCTCCGCCTGGCCGACCTCGACCAGGCGGCACCCACGGCGCTTCAGCCACCGAACCTAGACGGCGACTGACGACCCCACCGGGGGCGCGGACCTGCCCGGTCCACTCGAGACACTCGTCCTCATCGCTCGCGTGGAACCGGGCAGGCAACAACAACCGTCGAGCCCGCGCGACTAGGCCTTCAGGCGATACGCGCGCAGAACCGTTTGGTCGACGGTGTTTCCGTCGCTGTCGCGGGCGGTCACGCGCAACGACACGAACCCGCCCGCTTTGCCCCCAGCAGGAACCATGCCGGTGACAGGTGTCCAGGTGGCCCCGTCGTCGAACGACGCGTAGGCGCGAAGTTCGCGCACGACTGCCCTGCCTGCACCCGCTTGCCGTGCCGCGGTGAACTTCGCGGGCATCGGGATGCCTGCTTTCCAGCTGTTGCGGAGGTCGAGTGGCAGCGCGTAGTCGATCTCCAGCAGGGGCAGCTTGCCGTCGGCCGGTGATGAGAACTCCCACGTCGTGCGCACGTCGGTCGACAGCGCCACGAAGTTGCGCGTCGCGTGCAGGTCCAGCGTGAAGCGGCCGTCCCTCGCGGGTGCGTAGAACCTGCTGTTGTAGAGGAAATCCGTTCCCAGTGAAACGCCGTCGCGCTTGAGTTCCATGGTGAGGCTGCTGTTCAGCACCCGGCCCTCCACGGACCTGGAGGTGCCGAACGGCGAGATGTGCGCGTTCAGGTGGGGGTACTGGCGGGACACACCGCCGCCCTTCGGCCACGGCGCCTCGGCCTGTCCGAGCCTGGGCGCGGCGATCCCGCGCAGGGTCGAGTGCTCGTATTTGCGGCCCGGCTCGAACTTCTCCACGCGCAGGTTCGCCCACGAGTGCGACGACAGGTCGTCGCCGTCGGCGAAGCGGCCGACGGAACCCTCGTTGTACCAACCGCCCGGCGAGAAGTACTCGACGCGGGCGGCGGGTGATCCCAGCGGTTCGTCGATGAAGAGATCGGGGTTCACCACGCCGCCGGCGACCGGGTAGTTCCGCGTCGTCACCGTGCTGTCCTCGCCGGCCGTGTGATAGCGCGACTTCACCTCGGCGAGCGTGGAACGCTTGACGTGGTAGGTCTTTCCGGCCGGCAGCGCGCCTTTCTCGCCCTGGTGCAGGGTGTACGACACCGGAGAGGTCGTCACGGCGCGGAATGTCAGCCTCGTCGGCGTTTGCGGTGCGAGGTGCTTGCCCATCGTGATGACGGGCAGTTCGATCCGATCGCCCCACGCGACCTCGGGCGGACCCGCCCACAGCACCGCGACGGCGCCGGCCTGCTTGAGTTCTCTGGCGACGAAGAACGAGAACTCGTCGTGCGGGCGCACCAGCACCATCTTTCCGCGCACGTCACCGCCGCGTTCCACGACGTCGAAGGTGTGGTCGCCCTGCGGCAGGTAGGGGCTGTCGCCGTCGTAGGACACCGGGAACCCGCCGACGACCGCGATCTTCGGCTGGGCGGCGACGAGAACCGTGTCGTAGACGAGGTCCGGCAGCGGCTCGCCGAACGACATGCCGTACACCGGCACCCGTCCGTCGATGCGCGACCAGATCGAGTCGCGGAAGCCCGGGTTCACCGGCACCTTCATGGTGGTCACCCGGTACAGCGGCGTCACGCGGTCGTCGTCCAGCTCGAACGTGATCGGCTTCGCCTGCCGCAGGTCGAGGTGCACCGAGACGTCCGACGTCGCCGAGAACCGGCCCGACACGTCGGTCACCGACGCCGGCGCGTACCACGTGCGGCTCTCCGCGCCCTCCGCGAACCGCGCCAGCACGGTGTAGTCCCCGATCGGCAGCCGTGCGGTGAGTGAGCCGTCCTTGCCGAGTTCGAGCACGGACGAGTTCTTGGTGGCCATGTCGATCAGCACCACCCAGCCGTTGCCGACGGGGTTGCCGTCGCGGCCGGTGACCCGCAACGACAGCCCGTGGCGTTCCGGCTCCACGGTTCCGCCGACGGAGGTGGTCAGCTCGACTCCGGCGGCGGTGGCCCGCAGACGTCCGGCGAACGCGCCCAGGCCCTTGCCCGGATCGAGCACGACGTCGACGGAGGCCGATCCGCGTGCGGGCACGACGAGCGAGGGCGCGACGGTGAACCGGGCGCCGAGATCGTGGTGCAGGGCCAGGGAAACCGGCTGGTCACCGGTGTTGGTGTAGGTGACCTTCTTCGTGACCGGCTCGGTGTGCGGCCAGGTCACGAGCCCGAACGACAGGCTGCCCGCGTCCGCCCGCACCTGCTGCGTCACCGCGCGAGCGACGTTCAGCAACCCGGTGCCGCCGTCGTCGGGCGAGAACGCGAGTGTCTTCACCGTCGTCATCAGCCGTGCCTTCAGTTCGGCCGCGGTGATGGACGGGTCGCGTTGCAGCACGATCGCCGCCGCACCCGCCACGTGCGGGGCGGCCATGGACGTGCCGGACAGCCGCGCGTGCAGGTCGTCGACGGCGCGTCCGGGAGCGTGCCCGCCGCCCGTGCCGCCACGATCTCCTCGCCCGGTGCCGCGATGTCCGGCTTCATCGCCAGGTCACCGGCGCGCGGGCCGCGTGACGACGACTCGTGGACCTCGCCGGACTTGGTCAGGTTCGCCACCGCGAGCGCCGCGTCGGCCGCCGCCGGGCTGCTGACCTTCTGCCAGCCGCCGAAGTTGCCCGCCGAGATCACGAACAGCGCGCCCGTCTCGGCGGTCAGCTGGTTGACCTTGAGCGACAGCGGGTCCGTGCCGTCGCTCTCGTACGCGCCGAGGCTCATGTTGACGACCTTGGCCCCGACCTCGCGGGTGGCCCACTCCATGCCCGCGATGATCGCGCTCTCGGTGCAATCGCGGATCTCGCACACCCGGCCGACCGCGAGCTTCGCGCTCCTGGCCACGCCCCGGTACTTCTCGCCGCGTCCAGCGATGATGGACGCGACGTGGGTGCCGTGGCCGGCGTTGTCCTGGATGCCCAGCCCCGTGAAGTCCTCAGCGGCCGTCACGACGTCCTTGAGCTCGGGATGCTGCTGGTCGTAGCCGGTGTCGAGGACCGCGACCGTGACGCCGGCGCCGTCGAACCCCGCCTCCCACGCGGCGGGAGCGCCCACCATCGGCACGCTCTGGTCCAGCGAGACGTGTGCCTTGCCGTCGAGCCACAGCTTCTCCGCGCTCAGCGTGTTCGCCCGGCGCTGGGCCCACAGCTGAGCCGCTTCCGTCTTCCTCACGACGCCCGCCGCACGGAAACCACTGTTCAGCAACGGAATCCGGTCGGTCTTGTCGTCGGTGTAGCCGTACGAATGCAACGTCGTGACGTCGAAGAACCGCTTGTCGATGCGGTTCTGCGCGACCGCACCGACCGCGTCCGCGGGCACCACGTACTGGTGGCCGTTCTGGACGTACTGGGCGAACGACATGCCTGGGCGGCCCTCGACCCTGACCAGTTCGCCCTTCTCGTTCACGACGACCTCGTCACCGCTGATCAGCGTGATGACGGTGCCCGGTGCCGCCCCAGGCCCGGCAGATCCCGGCTCCGCCTGCGCGATCGCCGCCGGGCTGAGCAGCCCCGCGGCGAGCACGGCGATCATGAAACAGCGTGCTCTTCGCACGTGTCCTCCCCACAGTGGATGAGACGGCGTCAGCCGCTCACTTGCACAAGACTGGGAAGGCGCTCCTCGGGTTGCACGTGATCACGGATCACCCGTTTGGCGGGGTACTTCCACGAGCCCGGCCGCCATTGAGGACAATCTCTTCCGACGCCCCGGTCCAGCTCCAGGAGGATTGTTGATCCACAAGTTCTCGGTTCGCTCCGCCGGCACCGCGGAGCCCGACATCCGTGAGCTCGGCCGATCGTGGGAGCTCGACGACCTCGAGGTGTGGCGCGACTACTACGTCGAGTTCGAGGGCGCGCCGGATCCCGCCGCGGTGACCGAGGTGGCCGCGGTGCTCGGTGACCAGCTCGACGTCGAGGTCACGGTGGACCAGCCACTGGAACCGGGCGTCGTGCAGGTCGCCTACAAGCGCGGCGTGGTCGACAACGAGAGCGACTCGATCGTCACCGTGTGCGGTCTGCTCGGCGTCAAGGCGCGCGCGGGCAAGGTCGCCACCAGCTACCGGTCGGCGTCGCCGCGGCTGCGCGACCTGGTCGTCACCACGCGGTTCAACGCGACGATCGAAGAGCTGCACGACGAGGAACCGCAGTACGACACGCTCGTGCCGCAGGGGCACCACGAGCCGACTGTGCACTACGACCTGCGCGGACTCGACGACGCCGCCCTCGCCGAGCTGGGCACGGCCGGTGGCCGCAACCTCTCGCTCGCCCAGATGCGGCACGTCCGGCACGTCCAGGAGACGCTCGGCGACGAGTTCGTCACCGAGGTCCTGCTGGAGGCGCTCGACGCCCGCTGGAGCGACCACTGCGCGCACACCACGTGGAAGTCGCTGGGCGGCCTGCTCGGCAGGCTGGTCGACGCCGCCAAGGACGTCGCGAACCCGAACGTGCTGAGCATGTTCCACGACAACGCGGGCGTCTGGGACTTCTACGACGGTCACGCGCTCGCGATCAAGGCCGAGACGCACAACGGCCCGTCGGCCATCTCCGGCTACTTCGGCCAGCTGACCAAGCTCGGCGGCGTGCTGCGCGACATCCTCGGCACCGGGCTGAGCGCCGACCCGATCGGCAGCTTCGAGTACACGGCGATCGGCGAGCCCGAGTCGCCGGCGCCGATCAAGGGCAGGCCGGACGCGCGCAGGCTCGCCGGCGAGACGATCCGGGCGATCAAGGAGTACGGCAACACGTTCGGCGTGCCGATGATGTCGTCGCGCATGACGTTCCACCCCGCGTACCGCGCCAAGCCCTTCGCCCTCGGCGGAAGCATCGGCCTGCTGCCGGTGTCGGCGGCGCAGCGCGGCACCCCGCGGCCGGGTGACTTCGTCGTGCTGATCGGCGGCCTGACCGGCAACGAGGGCATCCACGGCGCGTCCGCCAGCTCGGCGGGCGCCACGATGGACACGGCTTCTGTGCAGATCGGCGCGCCGCTGGAGCAGGTCAAGTTCCGCAAGGCGCTGATCGAGCTGCGCGAAGAGGGCTGCATGAGCGCGCTGACCGACGTCGGCGGCGCGGGTCTGAACAGCGCTGTCGGTGAGATCGGCGAGGCGTGCGGTGTCTGGATCAACACCGCGCTCGTCCCGTTGAAGACCGCGGCGCTGCCGATGTGGCGGATCCTGCTGTCGGAGTCGCAGGAACGCATGCTGCTCGCCGTGCCGCCGGAGCACCAGGAGCGCGCGAAGAAGATCCTCGACCGGCACATGGTGCGCTCGACGGTCATCGGCCGGTTCGCGGACTCCGGCCGCTACCACGTGTTCCACGCCCCGGACCTGACCGAGGAAGCCCTGATCGCCTCCGCGCCGGACCAGGTGCCCGCGCACCAGGGCGAGACCGGCTTCGACGTGCCGTACGAGCTGCTGGACATCGAGGTCGAACGGCAGGAGGTGGGCCCGCCGCCGCGTCCGTCCGGCATGCCGGAGTGGCCCGCGCTGGCACCCGCTGAGCTCGCCGGGCTGCTGGAACAGGTCGTCTCCGACGCGGAGGTCGCCTCCCAGCACTACGCGGACTCGCAGTACGACTCCACCGTCCAGGGCAACACCTGGTACGGCCCGCACTACGGCACCGAACAGGCGGTCCGCACGGGTTACTGGGCGGGCACCCCGGTTCCGGGTTCGCCTGCCGCCGCCGTGCTGAACACCGCGTTCAACCCGTGGATGTTCGACGCCGACCCGGTCGCCGCGACGCGCCAGATGTTCTGCTCGCTGCTCGCGGGCCAGGTGCTCGCGGGTGTCGCGGTGCGGGACATCTGCATGTGCGACAACTTCTACACCCCGCACCTGTCCGAGAACTGGCGTGAGTGGCTGGTCGGCATGGTCGACGAGCTGAGCACGCTCGTCCGCCACTTCGGTGTGCCGCTGATCTCGGGCAAGGACTCCTCGGCCGGCTCGGTGCACACCGACGAGGGCCTGGTCAGCGTGCCGCCCGCGGTGTTCCTGACCGCGCTGGGCAAGGTGCCGCACCGCGACAACCTGCTGCGCGAGCAGTGGACCGCGCCCGGCAACGTACTGGTCCACATCGGACTGTCCACCTCGTCGCCGGTCGGCACCGTCGCCGCTCGCAAGCTTGGCTTGCCTACCGGTGCACTGGACGACCTTTCACTGTCCGATGTGGACACATACCTGACCGCGCTGGCCGGCAGCAGGAACCTGCTGCGCAGCGGCGCCCGCATCGGCGCCGGTGGCGTCGCGGCCACGCTCGCCCAGGGCGTGCTGGCCAGCGGAACCGGTGTGCGGCTGGAGTCCGCGACCACCGAGTCGCTCTTCGCCGAGCACCGCGTCGGCGCGGTTGTCGAGGTGGCCCCTGACGACGTCGGCCGCCTGCCTGCCGAGCTCAACCCGGTCGTGCTCGGCGTACTCTCGCCCGCTTCCGGAATCCTGCTCGACGGCACTGATCTGTTCACCCCGGCCGCGCGCGACGGCTGGCTCAACTCGTTCACGGCGAGGATCGCATGAAGCCGACCGTCAACGTCCTGTACCTGCCCGGCACGAACTGCCAGGAGGAGACCGTCGCGGCGTTCGCCGCGGTAGGTGCGACCCCGAGGCTGAGGTTCGCGGCCGACCTGCTGGCGGGCAACGAGCGGCTCGACGACGCCGACATCCTCTGCATCCCCGGCGGGTTCTCGTTCGGCGACCACCTCGGCGCGGGTGCCGTGGCGGGAGCGTTGCTGCGCAGCCACCTGGCCGACCAGTTCGAGGCGTGCCGCACGCGCCCGCTGATCGGCATCTGCAACGGCTTCCAGATCGCGGTGCGCGGCGGCTGCTTCGGCAAGGTGGCGCTGAAGGTGAACAGCTCCGGCACGTTCCGCAACGAGGAGAACCAGCGCCACGTCGTCGACGAGGACAACGACAGCCCGTGGCTCACCGGCCTGGGCGGTCAGACCCTCGTCTTCCCGTGTGCGCACGGCGAGGGCCGTTTCCATCCCGAGAGCACGGAGTTCCGCGTCGCACTGCGCTACGAGAAGGAGTCCAACCCGGACGGTTCGTTCGGTGATGTCGCGGGCATCACCAGTCTGGACGGACTGTCGTTCGGGCTCATGGACCACCCGGAAAGGGCAGTGGACCGCGAGGTTCGGCTCGCGTTCTTCGAGAACGGCGTGCGCGCGGTTCGCTGACACCCGGAGTGGTGCGTGCCCCCGGTGATTCCCAGGGGCACGCACCACGTCGTCAGTTGGCGACCAAGCGCCAGCGGTTGTCCGCGCTGCCGTTGTCGGAGTCCTGCACGACCTGCGCACCCTGGCTGGTGGAGCCGTTGAGGATGCCGAGCAGCTTGCCGCTGTGGACGTTGCGGATCTTGTGGGTGCCGTCGCCGTTGGGGATCAGGGTCCACTTGTGGTCGGCGGTGCCGTTGTCCGACCACTGCAGGACGCGGGCGTTGTCGGCGGTGGACATGTTCTCCACGCCCAGCACCTTGCCGCTGTGGACGTTGCGCAGCCGCACGTCGGACCCGTCGGTGATCATCTGCCAGTTGTGGTCGGCGGTTCCGGTGTCGCGCCACTGCAGGGCCAGGCCGCCGTCCGCGGTGGACATGTTCAGGATGCCGAGCACCATCCCGCTGCCGGCGTTGACCAACCGGTAGCTCGTCGTGCCGCCACCGGCGCTCCAGTAGACGGTGTAGTTGAAGCCGTGCGCGTCGTGGAACGGCCCGAGGTTCACCTGTGTCCCGTTCGCCCTCGCGGTGAACGCCAGCGACGACGTGCTGGTGCGGGTGACGGAGTTGACGTCCAGCGAGGGCAACGCCGACAGGCTGGTGTTGCCGTAGTTGCCCGCCAGCACGGCCGGGCCGTAGGTCAGCGCGACGACGTTGGCGTTGTCGTTGGCGGCTTGGACGATCACGCGCATCGGCAGCCGCAGCGTCACCACGTCGCCGGACGTCCAGGACCGCGTGAGGGACGCGTAGGTGCCGGGAGTGGTGGTCACGTTCTGCGCGACGCCGTTGACGCTGATGGTCGCGCCCGTGGTCCAGGCAGGGATGCGGAACCGCATCGTCCACGACCGCCCGCGTTGCCGGTGACGGTCAGCGTCGTGGTGTCGCTCGCCGGGTAGCTCGTGCTCTGGGTGACCGTCATGTTGCGGGACGACCACGTCAGCACCGACGGCGTGTACAGGTTCACCGTGAGCGTGGTGCCGCTGTGGAAGTAGATGGAGTCGGCGAGCTTGGTGTTGGTCTCCTGCGAGGTGCCCTGGCAGCACCAGAACGTGCCGTAGTCCGTGCTCCAGTTGCCGCCGCCCCACGCAGGGCCGGTGTTGCCCCGCCGGTGGCCGGGGTTGAGGCCGGTGAAGTAGCAGCTGTGGCCGTGGGGATCCGCCGGGTTCTGCTGGCCGATCAGATGGTTGAGCAGGGCGCGCTCGTAGTAGTCGAAGTAGGACGCCCGGTCGGGATCGGTCAGCCACAGTTCACGGGTCAGCCTGAGCATGTTGTAGGTGTTGCACGCCTCGGCCGTGTCGGTGTTGAGGTAGGCGGCGATGGCGTTGGGCGCGCGGAAGTGCTCGGCCTGGCTGTTGCCGCCGATGACGTAGGTGTGCGCGCCGACGGTGATGTTCCAGGCGTTGACGGCGATGTCGCGGTAACGGGTGGTCCCGGTCGCCTTGTACTCGCGAGCCGCGCCGATCCACTTCGGCACCTGGGTGTTGGCGTGCAGGCCGTTGAGGCGATCCTGGTTGGAGGCCAGCGGATCGAACACCGCGGCGTGGTCGAACCGCTGGGCCGTCGTCAGCCAGCGGGAGTCGCCCGTCTGCTGGTACAGGTCGGCGAGCACCGCGTTCATGCCGCCGAACTCGGTGCCGAGAACGCTCTGCATCTTGCTGTAGGACAGCCGGGCCGTGCGCCAGTCCACCCACCCGGCGAAGCGCAGCAGCACGTCCCGCGCCTGGGTGTTGCCGATGTAGCGCCACACGTCCAACAGCCCGGCGAGGGTCTTGTGGAGGGAGTAGTACGACACGGACTTGGGCGAACCGGCCTCCATCGCGTCGAAGTCCGACTCGGGGAAACCCGACAGGTAGCCGGTGTTGAACCCGGCCGCCGAGTTGTTCGCCTGGCACTTGGCCAGCTCGGCCACCATGTAGTTCGCCCTGTCGCGGCACGTCGTGTCGCCCAGGACCGCCCACGCCTGCGCCCAGGCCGTGAGGAAGTGCCCCTGGCTGTGCGTGCGGAACGGGAAGTCCGGGGCTTCCCAGCCACCCAGCGCCGCGGCGCCGTTCGTGGACAGGCGGTGGTTGGCGCGGAAGTTGTAGAGCAACCGGTCGACGTCGATGAACCGCAGGTAGGACAGCGCCCGGTTCTGGTTGTCCAGCCACCGTCCCGCCGTCAACCGGACCTCGGACAGGTCGAACGCGTAGGCCGACACGCCGGCGTCGCCGCGGACAGGGGGCACCGTGGCCGCCTGCGCCGAACCTGCCGCCAGCGACGGCGCCGTGGTCGCGAAGGCGGCCACACCCGCGGCTTGGAAGAGCCTGCGTCGACTCAACGATGAGGACATGGGGATTCTCCAGTTGCTCGGCGAAGTGGTGCGGTTCAGCCAGGTGTTGCGGATTCGGTGAAAGACGCACGGGGGACGCGTCTTCGTCCCGAGCACCGGGAAACCCGCGGCCGCACCACCGGATCGACCTGCGCCATCGGCGCGCGGAACCGGGCTGACCGCATCGACACCCCCGACGTCGTCGTTGACGGGCGGTCCGGGGGCACGAGTGCCCGGACCGTCCGGGGCAGGGTTCCGCACAGTCGCGGCCCTGCGACGGAATCTAGCCACGACTCCGCCGCGCGGTCAACGCTAAATGTGAGCGCTAACGTTTGTGATGCGATGTTAAGGATTGTTCGGATGCACGGAAGATCGCGAGAACCGGGCGCGCGGTGCTCCGGTGTGACGCCTGCCGTTGTTAACGTTCACATGATCGCGTGATAGCAGGTTCGGGGTGCTGGGCGTGGTCGTTCAGCGCTGAGCGAACGGGCTTTACCTCCAGCAAACTGGAGGTTCGATGCTTGTCCGCATGACGAGGATCTTCAAGTACATCAACGTTGTCGTGCGGGTGCTGTTCGGTGCCCTGTTCGTGTTCTCCGGGTTCACGGGGCTGTTCGGAATCGGATCGCAGTCCACCGACGGCATGTCGCCAGAGGCGGTGGCGTTCGCCACCGCGCTCGGCGAAAGCGGGTTCATCATGCCCGTCACCAAGGTCGTCGAGCTGGTGGCAGGGATCATGTTGCTGGTCAACAGGTTCGCGCCGCTCGCGCTGGCGATGCTGGCGCCGCTGGTGGTCGGGATCTTCGGGTTCCACGTGCTGCTGGAGCCCAGCGGCGCGGTGATCGCCGTGGTGCTCGCGGTGGTCGAGATCTACCTGGCCTGGGTCTACCGGCACGCGTTCGTGCCGATGCTGCGGCCCACCTACTCGAACGCGATGCGGTCGCCGTCCTTGTCCGGGTCGTAGATGTCCGAACTCGTGGTCGTGGTGCTGCTGGGGCGGCGCCACGACCAAGGAGTAGAACCGGTCACTCGGGTCGTGGCCGGGGCGCACCGCCCCCGAACGTGACAGGGGCGGTGCGGTCAGCTCTCGTCGCTGATGTGCTTCTCAGGTGACGGGTCGACGAGCTGGAGAATCCAGGCGCTCCAGGCCGTGTCGGCGCGACGCTCGGACAGCTCGAGAGCGGTGGAGACCGTCTGGATCAGGCCCGTGGCGAAGAACGTGCGCACCTGCAAGCCGTCTGCACCCGTCAACCGGGCGATCGACTTCATGAGATCCAGATGACGTCGTCGTACCGCCTGTTGCACGTCCTCGTCGGCCGCCGCCGCAAAGCCCTGCAGCATGACGAGGCCGACGGTGCGCTCACGTCGCAGGAGCTTCATGTAGGCGTCACCCAGGGCGACCAACGTCGGTTCCGCCCGCTCGAACGCGGCCTCGATCCTGTCGAAGGCGTTGTCGACGACCTCGAGGAACAACTTCTTCTTGGAGCCGAACATCTGCACGACACGCGGGTGCGAGATGCCGGCCCGTTCAGCGATGGCGTCCAGGCGACCGCCCGCCAGGCCGTTCCTGGCGAACTCGACGCCGGCCGCCACGAGGATCTCCGCCCTGCGCGCCGCGGCAGGCATGCGGACAGGCGCGCCCTCGCTCACCTCCTGACTGCCTGGCCGCGGACCTGGCGCTCCACGAACTTGTTGTCGTACAGGCATCGGTAGGCGTGGACCAGTCCGTCCTCGCCCAGTTCCAGCCGGTCGTCACCGTGGAACTCCACGCGCCGGTCGGTGCCGGCGGAGGTGCCGGTGAAATGCCACGCCACCACCAGCGCGCGCCGGCTCACTTCGGCGTAGAAACCGACGCGCGTGAACGAGTAATCCGGAAAGGTGCGGGCCATTTGAGCGACGAAGTCGCGGAGGGAGTCCCGGCCGTACACCGTCGCGCCCAGCGCCGGTTCGTCGTAGACGAGGTCCTCCGCGCACAGTGCGGCCACCGCGTCGGCGTCGCGCTCGTTCCAGGCCTTCTCCCACCGGCCGCAGAACGCTTCGACCGCGTCGATGTCGGTGGCAGCCACCTCAGCCATGATCTCCATGCAGCTAACTTACAAGTAAGTAAGAAGATGTCAAGCGGCTCTACCTGGATGAGGAACGTGAACAAAGCAGAACATCCTATTGGACGGTGGTGTGTAAGGCCTCGTGCCGGTATAGATGTTAGCGCTAACACCAACGCCGGTTTCGGGAACAGGTGGTCATCATCGACGTCTTGGGTGTGGATGCGCGGGCAAGGAGCTTCGCGGGCGGGCGAGGACGCGTGAAGCGCGGGAGGCTGATGCGGGCCCTCGTTGTCACAGGCCTGGTCGTCGCATCGGCGCTGACCGGGGTTCAGCAGGCGGGCGCCGCGAACCCGGTGATCGCGGACCGGTTCGTCGCCGACCCCTCCGCGCACGTGTTCAACGGCCGGATGTACCTCTATCTCACCGACGACGAGACCAACAGTGGCACGTACTGGGACTCGCGAAGCTGGAGGTCCTACTCGTCGGCCAACCTGGCGGACTGGTCCGACCACGGCGACGTGTTCAGCGTCAGCGGCTTCAGCTGGGCGAGCCAGTACGCCTGGGCGCCCGAGGCGGCGGAGCGCAACGGGCGCTACTACCTGTACCTGCCCGTGGACCGGACCAAGATCGGCGTGGCGACCTCGGCGTCGCCGACCGGACCGTTCACCGACGCACGGGGAAACCCGTTGGTGGACAAGGCCAGGGACACCAACGTCGGCGACGAGCCCATCGACCCGATGGTCTTCACCGACGGCGACGGACAGTCCTACCTGTACTTCGGGACCCGCAAGCCGAAGGTAGTCCGGCTCGGCGCGGACATGACGTCCACGTCCGGTCCCATCACCGACATCACCGTGAACGGCGCGACGCAGTACGGCGAGGCGCCCTACCTGCACAAGGTCGGTGACACGTACTACTTCTCCTACTCGACCGGCTGGCCCGGCCAGATCCACTACGCCACCGCGTCGTCACCGATGGGGCCGTTCACCTACCGCGGTGTGGTGCTGGACTACGTCAACGTCAGCACCAACCACCACTCGATCGTCCAGTACAAGGGCGAGTGGTACGTCGTCTACCACAAGAACGCCCGTCCCGGAGGCGGGGAGTACAAGCGTTCGGTCGTCATGGATCGGCTCTACTACAACGCCGACGGCACGATCCGCCAGGTCGTGCAGACCGCGGGCGGGGTGGGGCCGTTCGGCACGTTCACCGCCGAGCACAGCGGTCTGCGGCTGGACACCTCCGGAAGCGCGGTCCAGCAGGCGCCGCCGTCGGACGCGCAGTCGCAGCAGTGGCAGATCCGCACCAGGGCCGGCGGGTACGCCGAGGTGATCAACCGGGCGAGCGGGTCCTGCCTGGACGTGTCCGGTGGCGCGCTCACTGACGGCGCGAACGTGCTTCAGTGGCAGTGCCACGGGGGCACGAACCAGCAGTGGACGGTGCGTCAGACGGACAGCACGACCGTGTCCCTCGTGAACCGGGCGAGCGGCAAGTGCCTGGACGTCGCGAACGCCAGTGAGGCCGGCGGGGCGAAGCTCATCCAGTGGTCGTGCACCGGCGGCGCCAACCAGCGATGGAGGCAGGCCGCCGTCGGGTCCTGAGTGGACTGAACGACAGGGCGGCGGTTCGAACACCGCCCTGTCGCTGACTGCCGACGCGCCACCGCGGGTCAGCCGGTCGGCTCGCCCGATGGCGCGGTGAGCTGGGTGCCGAGCCGGACCGGGGTGCCGAAGTTCGGCGTGCCGTCGGCGTTCCAGGAGAACTTCTGCGCGCGGGTGGAGCGGTTCATGTCGCAGCCGCCCGACGCGCTGTCGTTGGCGTGGTAGACGATCCAGTCCTCGGTGCCATCGGGCGACTTGAAGAACCCGTTGTGGCCGGGAGCGAACACGCCGTTGCCGTCGTTGCGCTGGAACACCGGGTTGGGCGACTTCGTCCAGTGCGACCGGTTGAGAGGATCGGACCCGGTGAGGGTGAGCAGCCCGAGCTTGTAGTCAGGGCCCCAGCACGCACTGGCCGAGTAGACGATCATGGTGCGGCCGTTGCGGTACAACGGTTCCGCGCCCTCGTTGACCGGCGCGGTCTGCCGTTCCCACGCCAGCGTGGGCTGGGAGATGGTGCGCCGCGCGCCGCTGATCGTGTACGGGTTGGACAGCGGGGTGATGGTCAGGCTCTGGGTTCCGTCGATCGCGCTGCCCATCAGGTAGAGCTTGCCGTTGTGCTGCAGGATGCTCGGGTCCAGTTCCCAGGTGGTGCCCAGGTCGGCCTTGAACGTGTACGGGCCCATCGGGTCGGTGCCCGCGCTTTCCAGCACGTGCAGGCGCTGGGTGGGGTTGTAGTCCGGCACGTTCTGCCCGGCCACGTAGTACAGGTACCAGCGGCCGCCCAGCAGGTGGAATTCCGGCGCCCACATGTTGCAGCACCCGTTGGGGCGACCAGCGAGAGTGAAGACGACCTGGTCGGCCGCAGTCGACAGGCCCGCCAGCGTGCGCGAGCGGCGCATGGTGATCGTGGAGTTCCACGTCGTCGTGGCCAGGTAGTAGTAACCGTTGTAGAACTGGAGCCACGGGTCAGGACCGTTGCGTTTGATCGGGTTGGTGAACGTGCCCGAGCCCACCCGGACGAGTTGCCATTGCTGGTTGCGACCCTCGGTGTCCGGCCACTGGATGACCTGGGCGCCGTCGGCGGTCGAGAAGTCCAGGACGTCGACGGCCTTGGCGCTGGCGCGGTTGATCAGGCGCACGTGGCCGCCGTCGGAGTCGGCCAGGCGGAACTGCTGGCCGGTGCGGCCGGCGTCGGTCGTCTGCACGAGCCCTGTCCTGTCCGCTGTGGACGGGAAGTCCAGGACCTTGCCGCTGTGCCGGGACTTCAGGCGGTAGTAGCCGCCCCCGGAGTCCACGAACTGCCACTGCTGCCAGGCGCCGTCGTTGCGCGACCACTGCACGATCGGCGCGCCGTCGTTCGTGGCCAGGTTGTACACGTCCAACGCCTTGCCGCTGTTGCGGTTGACCAGAACGTAGGAGGCGCTTGTGTCCACTGTGGCCGCCACTGCGGTGTGCGGTGACGCCACCGCAGTGGCGCCGAGCACCACGGCGGTGGTGAGCAAGGTGGTGGTGCGCCTGCGGATCGTCGCTGTCATCGACTACTCCAATACGAATGTCGCGTCCGCGCGTCCCTGCGCGTCGGTCACCGCCTGCAGGTAAAGCAGTCCGTTGCTGTGCCGGACGTAGCGGCCGGGGAAGTTCAACGATTCGAACGACACCGCGGAGCTCGACGCGAGCCCCGCGCGTTGCGAGAAGCTGGCGTCGTTGCGGAACAGGGTGCTGCCGTCGGTGCGCTCGACCCACAGTTCGTTGTTGCGGTGCCGCAGGTAGTAGCCGGGGAAGTTGGTCGACTCGAACGACACCGTGCCGGAGCCGGCTAGACCCGTCACCACCTTGAACTGCGAGTCGGCCAACGGGCTCACGTTGGCTTCGAGCTTCGCGCGGTACTCCCAGTGCCGCACGAAGCGGTCGGAGTTGTACGACTTGAGCCGGACCGGGGTTGCACCGTCAGGTACCGGAATGCCGAAGTCCGGTGTGCCGTCGGCCTTGTAGTAGACCTTCTGCACGCGCGTACGGCGGTTCGGGTCGTTGAGCGGATCGCCGTTGATGTCGCGGTAGTTGCGGTCGTGGTAGACCATGATGTCGCTTTGGCCGTCCTCGGACACCGTGAACGAGTTGTGGCCGGGCCCGTACTGGCCGGTGGCGGCGTTGGTGGTGAACACGGGGCTGGAGCTCTTGGTCCACGACGCCGCGTTGAGCAGGTCCGCCGACGCCGACGCGGTCAGCATGCCGAGGCAGTAGTTCGCGTCGGTGGCGCTGGCGGAGTAGGTCAGGAAGATCTTTCCGTTGCGCTGCAGGACCGCCGGCCCTTCCGCCACCTTGAACCCGCGTGTCTCCCAAGCCAGTGTCGGTACCGTCAGCCGGGTCACCGTGCCGGTGATCGTCCACGGGTTCGCGCCCATGCGGGCGATGTACAGGTTGGAGTTCGTGGAGATGCCCGGTTCCTGCTGCGCCCAGGTCAGGTACCGCACGCCGTTGTTCACGAACGTGGACGCGTCCAGCGAGAAGGTGTCCCACGGCGTCGTGATGCGCCCGCGTTCGGTCCACGGCCCGGTCAACGGGTTGGCACTCGAGCTCTCCAGCACGTACATCCGGATGCGCCAGATGTCGTCACTGCGCCCCGCGGCGAAGTAGACGTACCACTTGCCGTTGATGAAGTGGATCTCCGGCGCCCAGATGTGGGCGGCCATCTCACCGCTGGAGTGCTTGCGCCAGATCACGGTTTCCTGAGCAGAGGCCAGGCCTTGGATCGTCGTCGCGCGGCGCAGGACGATCCGGTCGTACTCCGGAACGGTCGCGGTGAAGTAGTAGAAACCGTCGCTGTGCTTGACGATGTGCGGGTCGGCACGCCGCTCCGCGATCGGGTTCGTGTACCGCACCGCAGGCGAGGCGGAAGCGTGCGGGACGGGCAGACCTGCGACACAGGCGATGACGGCCAGCACCAGCACGGCCAGACGAGTCTTCAACGTCTTTCCTTTCAGGCCAACGGTGTGGAGACGGTGAACGACGCGTCACCGGCGAACGCCGCGTCGGACGTGCGCCAGTCGACGCGCACCTCGAAACCGTAGTGGCGCAGATACCGGCCGGGCTGGGCGTAGGACTCGAACGACGTGCTGCCGCCGCCCGCCAGACCGGCGCGACCGCAGAACGTGGCGTCGCGGGCGAAGCCGGATCGCCCGTACCGGTGTCCAGCCGGACGCGGAAGGCGTAGTGCCGCAGGTAGCGGTCAGGGAAGTTCACCGACCGGAACGAGTAGCAGCCGGCGTTCGCGAGGCCGGGCACGATGGTGAACGTCGCGTCCTGGCGAACCGAGGTGCCGCTGGACGAGCTCACCGGATCGACGTAGGCCAGGTTGTCGCGATGCCGGACGTAGCGGTCGGGGAAGTTGGCCGAGCGCAGCGACCGGTTGCCCGTCGCCACCGCCGTGCTGTCGCCGACGTCCTCCCGCAGCACCGTGAAATGCCGCGCGGTGCCGGACAGGCCGGGCAGTTCGACCTTGGCGCCGAACGAGTTCAGGTTCGCGCTGTCGGCGTAGAAGTAGCGCTTCTGACCGTACTGGTCGAAGTAGATCCGCCACCGGCCGTCGGGCAGCCGCACGACCGCGGGGCCTTCGAGCCCGGAGCCCCAGCCCGCCCAGTTGCCCGTGCCGGCGAACGTCCAGGGTCCGTTCAGCGACGTGGCCGTGGCGTGCTCGATGTACTTCGTGGTCTCGTTCTTGAGGAAGTTGTGGTACGTGCCACCGACTTTGACCACGAAGCTGTCGATGAAGTTGGCAGGGATGCCCAGCGCGACCGGGCTGGTCCACGCTGACAGGTCCTGGTTCGTCGCGGTGATCCGGTACGGGCGGAACTGTCCCGCCGTCCCCGTCGTGGACGCGGAGAAGATCACGTGCACGCTGCCGTCGGAGTCCTTGAACCACTCCGGCGCCCACGTGCTGCCCGTGGCGCCGTTGAGGCCGACCCGGACGTTGCGCAGAAACGTCCACGTCACGTAGTCCGCGCTGCGGGCGAAACCGATCGTGTCGCCTGTCCAGTTCGTCGTGTAGACGATGTAGTAGTAACCGTCGGTGTGCCGGATGACGCTGGGATCGCGGATCAGACCCGTCGGCGGCGTATAGGCGTTGGCTCTGACCTGCGTGAAGCTGGTCGCGTTCGCCGAGTCGTAGACGTACATGTTCGACTCGCTGTGGTTGGTGAACGCGGTCATCAGGTAGTGCGGCACGGGGCCGACGGCCGAAGCCGACGGCGCGACGATGACGCTTGCGGCTGCAGCGAGTGCGGCCGTGACAGCGATCAGCACGTACCTCCGGGCGGAGCGTGCGGTGCGCGGCAGGGACGAACGCATGGATGCCTCCGTTGGCAACCGATGGGTGTTATCGCTAACAAGTCGTGCCGCGAGCCGACCGAACGCTCCTGTCCTCAGCGGGGCAGGTGGCTGACCGGGAACGCTTGCGGCGCACGTTAACCCAACGTTTTCCCGCCTGACAAGCTTTGTCGAATACGCCGTCGAAGGCGCAGTTAGCGTTCACATATGTGGGGGCGCTGTGTGTCTCATTTCGGCGGAAGACCGAGCAGCCAGAGGACGGGTGACGCAGGATCGTCGCCCGGAACGTCGGCGCCCTGCGAGGAGACCACGAAGTAGCGGACCTGCGTGAAGTGGTTGTCCGCAGAGTTCAGCAGGTCGATGCGGCCGTGATCGAGCAGCCACTGCCGGGCGGCCATCGAGCGCGCGGAGGGATCGGGGGCGACGCCGGCGTACGGGTGGCACGCGGGCGGCAGCGCGTCGGCTTTGGAGATGACGACGGCGAGCGGAATCGCGGTTCCGCGCGTCTCGGCAAGGGTTTCGACCAGTCTGTCGAGGACGGTCTTCTGATCGATGCGGGCATGGGGGTCGACGACCAGGACCATGCCGCCGGCCAGCCCGAGGAAGGCAGCGACCTCGAGGTGTTCGGTGCGTTCGACGACCTCACCAGGGGCGTCGTAGAGGTGCACGAGCCGTCGGAGATGCTTGTCTCCCAAGAGAATGCTGTGCAACGACGAGGCGGTGTACGCGTGGTTCAGGCGGGTGAGAGCGGCGCGCGTGAAGGCCGACTTGCCCGCGGCCGTGCCACCCACCACCGGGAGGTGTACGGCGGGCACCGACTGCGCCGAGGCAGGCAACGGAGAGCGGCACAGGCCGCAGCAGGCGTGCAGGGTGCGTTTGCCGTTGATCAGCAGCGTGGGCAACCGCCGGCCGCACAGGCAGGTTCGCCGGAACACGCCTTGGTCGCCGGGGACGAGGTTGTGGTGGATCTGCCCGCACTCGCAGGCGAACGCCGGGCGGACCAGGCGCTGCTGGCACGTGGCGCAGTCGGTCGTGATGCCGCGGAGGGCCTGGGCGGTGATCTCGAACCGCCGCAGCACGCACGCCGTCGTGCGCACACCGAGGACGACCAGGCCGGCCAGCAGCGCGTGCACGGCTGTCGCCATCGCGATCAGCAGCACCACCGTCGCGAATCCCAGTGCGTATCCGCCCGCCACACTCGCGGGCGGAAGAATCAGCGGCCCGTCGTGGTTCCTGATCGACTGCCGTCGCCACAGCCGGGCGAACAGGGACTCGGGGCCCTCTTGATCGGGCAACGCCAGGAGCCTGCTGTGGGCCGCCCGCACAGCGGCGCGGGCGCACCGCGACACGTCGCGAAGAACCGGGCCGGACAGGTAGATCCTGTGCGCGGGATCCTTGCCGGGCACAGGAACCCGGTGCGCCACCCGCGTCGTGCGGGTCAGGCCGCGCACAGCGGCCCCGATGCCGATCGCCGTGCTCGTCACAGAAACCACGGCGAACAGCACGAGGACCATCGGCGTGAGGACGGCGAACCCCACGACAGCGGCGAGCGTGCCCACGGCTCAGCTCCTGCCTCTCGCCACGCCGAGCGCGCCGAACCGCGTGAGCAGCCACAGCAACGGGTCCGCCACCCGATAGCCCCCTGCCAGTGCCGACAACGCGAAGCAACGGTGCCCGGAGGGCAGGTCGACACCACCCCAGCGGGTCAGCCACGCCTCGACCTCGTGGTGCACGTCGAGGCCGTCCGACTCCACGTAGTCGCGGCCGTGCGGGCTGGGCCGCCGCAGCGGGGAGCCGTTGTCGAACATGTCCCACACCAGGTCCAGCTTGCTCACCGTCACGGCTACCGGGACGCGATGTGCCCACGGGGAGGTGGGGTGTAACGGTTCCAGGCCGAACAGCCGGCGAACGCCGGGAAGGCGGGTCGGGTCGACCAGCCGCACCACTCCCGCCGCCATGCCGAAAAGATCGGGCGGGCAGTCCTCCGGCAGTTCGTACAGCGCGAGCACCACCGGCTTGGCGCCCGGCCGCCGGATGCTGATCAGCAACGGCTCTGTCGTCGGTGCGTCCAGGTTCGCGTAGCGGGCGCGGGAGCTATCGCCGAGGAGGTGCACCGACAGACCGGGAACCGTGTGGGCGATCTCGCCGGTGGACAACTGGCGGACGATCTCCGCGAGCCACGTGCTCTTGCCCGCCTGATCCGTCCCCACAACGAGAATCGCCCGGCTGGACGCCTCGGCGTACTCGCGGGGAACCGCTCGTGCGCAGGCCGGGCAGACGCGACGGGCCCGCGGAAGGCGGCCGTGCGCACACCGGCCGCGGCGCAGGGCCTTCACGGGGAACGTCGTGCCAGTCGGGCAATGCGGTCCGCAGCTCATCATCAGCTGGTCACTGGAGCAGCGTTCGCGGCAGTACGGGCAGATCACGGTTGCGTCCCCCCGATCAGCGCACGACGAGGTCACGGGGGTCGGGATGGCACACCCACATCGAGTCGTCCAGTGCGAAGGCCCGCAGGTGCACCGGACGGCGCAGAGCGGCAGGCACGGTGAACTCGGCCTGGCCGACGCGCTGCCCGCCGGACAGCGTCGCCAGAACGACGCCGTCGTCGGGGGTCAGCGGCCGGCGGGCCGACTGCCCGAGGACGACGACATCGGGCAGGTCCGCGTCGCATTCGACCACCACCGCACGGGTACGCGACCGAGGTTGCCCGTGCACCCGGTATCGGATCTGGACCGGGCACGGTGACTCGACCGTCGCAAGTGGACCCAAGTGGTCGTCGCCGATGACGCAGACGCCGAACCAGTGCGGTCCCGGCTCGGCGGCGCTCACCCGCACGCCCCTGGTCAGGTAGGCCGTTCTCGTGACGCGCATCCGACTGGCCGCCGGATCGTCAGGCCCGGCGGGCGGGGTGCCGTGGCGCCAGACGACCAGCACGTCGTGGCTCCAGGGCGGCCAGTGCCACGAGAGCTGGACCTGCGGCCCGAGCCGGACCACCTGCAAGCCGGCCACGTGCTCGGACGAGAGGTCCAGGACAGCGGCCCGCCCGATCGCGGCGATCGGCCCGGACACGGTCACCGGCACGAAAGTGCGCCCTCCGTG